>CAXTCF010000001.1:0-80915 GCA_964242945.1 uncultured Rhizobiaceae bacterium
GCAGCTCTCATCTGCTTCAACGCACTCCAATGAGGGTTTTGAAACCGTCTCTAAGCCAAGCCATGCGGCCATCTGCTGCAACTCCACTGCCAAGGCTTCAGAGGTGTGGCTGGGAGCGTTTGTCTCCGCATAGGCTGCGTGGACGTGCAGCGTTCCGGTCGCGCGGACGGCCCTCAGATCGACGCGCGCGACGATGCGGTCTCCTAGCAGGAAGGGCAGGACGTAGTAGCCGTACTGCCGCTTCTCGGCCGGCGTGTATATCTCGATCCGATAGCGGAAGTCGAACAGCGCCTCCGTGCGGCTCCGCTCCCAGACCACCGGGTCGAACGGCGAAAGCAGAGCTTGTGCGCCGATCCTCCTGGGGAGCACTGCATCGCGGTGCAGAAAGGCAGGCTTGGACCAGCCTTCAACGGAGACCGGAAGCAGGGCGCCGCTTTCCACCAGTTCCTCGATCCGGCCTTTCGTGTCGGCTGGGGCGAGGCGGAAATAGTCGCGCAGGCACTGGGCGGTTGCTATGCCAAGCGCCCTTGCGGACTCCGCGATCAAGGCCCGGTGCGCCTCGGCTTCTTCCGGCACGGGCATGGCAAGCACGTGCGTGGGCAACACGCGCTCCGGCAGGTCATAGACGCGCTCGAAGCCGCGGCGCGCGGCCGTGGTCAGCCGTCCCGCCCAGAACAGCCATTCGACGGCGCGCTTGGCTTCGCTCCAGCCCCACCACCCGCCGGCGCCGCGCGACCCTTCCAGTTCTCCCGCGCTGGCCGGACCGTTGCGCTCGATGTGCCGGAACACGCCTTCGATGTAATCGGCCCGCTCCCGCCCGAACCTGGCCAAGCCGCCATAGATGCCTTTGCCGCGTTCGGCCCGCGCCATGCGCCAGCGCATCAGCGGCCATGTTGCTACCGGCAGCAGGGAGGCTTCGTGCGCCCAGTATTCGAAGAGGGCGCGCTTGCGGCCTGCGGCGGCCTCGTCCAGGGCCAAACGGCTGTAAGAACCGAGACGGGAAAAAGCGGGCATGTAGTGGGCGCGGACCACCGCGCTGACGGAATCGATCTGGAAGAGATTGAGGCGGTCGGCGAGCGCGGCGATGTGGCGCCGCCCGACTTCGGCACGCGGCCTTGCCGCGCCGAAGCCTTGCGCGGCAAGGGTAATCCTGCGCGCTTCCTTCAAGGAAATGCTGTGCGTCATGCGTCCTTTTGGCATGGGGCAGCCTCCGCGAAAAGATCGTGGGGGGAGAATGCCGGGCCTGTTGAAGCCCTGTCGGATGCCTATATCCTGGATCAGGAAAAAGGGTGCGTGCCGCATCCGTGCGGCTTTGCTGCTTCTTGCTTCGCTGGAAGGGCTGCGCTAACGCTCTCCGAACGTGGAAGAAGAGGCATTCGGCCTTGATCGCCAAGGCCTTGCCGCGCTTTCCCGCCGTTCAGGAGACCGTAAAAATTGCGGTCCGCTTCAAAGGTCGAGACGCATGGGAGCGCTGCTGAATTCCTATATGCCGATCGTGGTTTTCATCGGCGTCGCGCTGGGGATCGGAGTTGCCCTGATGGTGGCGCCTTTTCTGCTGGCCTACAAGAACCCCGACCCGGAAAAGCTCTCCGCCTACGAATGCGGCTTCAACGCCTTCGACGATGCGCGGATGAAGTTCGACGTGCGGTTCTACCTCGTGTCGATCCTGTTCATCATCTTCGACCTGGAAGTGGCGTTCCTGTTCCCCTGGGCGGTGTCCTTCGGGGCGATCGGCTGGGTCGGGTTCTGGTCGATGATGCTGTTCCTTGCCGTTCTGACGATCGGCTTCATCTATGAATGGAAGAAGGGAGCGCTGGAATGGGATTGACCCCCCGGCCTTCGAACGATCCGGGTTTAGCCAACCCGACGCTGTATCGCGGCGAAACGCTGGTCGCACCTGCACCTAAGGGAATCATCGATCCCAACACCGGCAAGCCGATCGGCGCCGACGACCCGTTTGTGAAGAACATCAACGCCGAGCTTGGCGACAAGGGCTTCCTGCTGACCTCGTCGGAGGCCGTCATCACCTGGGCGCGCACGGGTTCGCTGATGTGGATGACGTTCGGGCTGGCGTGCTGCGCCGTCGAGATGATGCATATGTCGATGCCGCGCTACGACGCCGAGCGGTTCGGCATCGCGCCGCGCGCTTCCCCGCGTCAGTCGGACGTGATGATCGTGGCGGGAACCTTGACCAACAAGATGGCCCCGGCGCTGCGCAAGGTCTATGATCAGATGCCGGAGCCCCGCTACGTCATCTCGATGGGCTCCTGCGCCAATGGCGGCGGCTACTACCACTACTCCTATGCCGTGGTGCGCGGCTGCGACCGCGTGGTGCCGGTGGACATCTACGTGCCGGGCTGCCCGCCGACGGCGGAAGCGCTGCTTTATGCGTTCCTGCTGCTGCAGAAGAAGATTCGCCGGACCGGCACCATCGAGCGGTGAGAGATATGGCTGATCCCAGCGACATGATCCTGCCGATGCTGCGTGAGATGCGAGCGGAAATCGCCGGGCGGTTTCGCCAATCGAGCGTCGAAACCAGTGCGCAGTTCACGGAGGTAAAGCATCGGCTCGACGCGATCGAAGCTGCACAGAAGTCGTTTAGACAGGCGCTGACAGGCGACAGTCTGCTCAGCAAGCTTGTCACGGGCGAGTTCGAACAGCGGATCGAAGCTTTGGAGAGAAAGATGGAGCGTTTGGAGGCAAAGCAATGAGCGACAGCCTCGACGAACTGGAAAGCGCAGTGCGGCAAGTGCTTGGCGACAAGGTCGGACAGCTCATCCATGCCTATGGCGAACTGACGCTTCTCGTGAAAGCCGAGAACATCGTTGATGTGATCGCGGCGTTGAAGAACGACATGCAGTTCATATCGTTTCTCGATGTCTGCGGCGTTGACTATCCCGGCCGCCCGGAGCGTTTCGACGTGGTGTATCACCTGCTGTCGCCGCAGCGGAACCAGCGCATCCGGGTCAAGGTCACGACGGACGAGGATACACCGGTGCCCAGCATCACCAGCGTCTTCCCCGGCGCCGACTGGTTCGAGCGGGAAGCGTACGACCTTTTTGGCATCCTGTTCTCCGGGCATCCCGATCTGCGCCGGCTGCTCACCGACTACGGCTTCGAGGGTCACCCGCTGCGCAAGGATTTTCCGCTGACCGGCTTTGTGGAAGTCCGCTATGACGACGAGGCCAAGCGCGTCGTCTATGAGCCGGTGGAGCTTCGGCAGGAGTTCCGCAACTTCGATTTCCTTTCTCCCTGGGAAGGCACGGAATACGTGCTGCCCGGCGATGAGAAAGCCAAGGCGAACTGAGCATGGCTGAAACTTCCGTCCGCAACTTCAACATCAATTTCGGGCCGCAGCACCCGGCAGCCCACGGCGTGCTCCGCCTCGTGCTGGAGCTTGACGGCGAGGTGGTCGATCGCGTCGATCCGCATATCGGCCTGCTGCACCGCGGCACCGAGAAGCTGATCGAGACCAAGACCTATCTCCAGGCGATCCCCTATTTCGACCGGCTCGACTACTGCTCGCCGATGAACCAGGAGCACGCCTTCGCGCTCGCCGTGGAGAAGCTGCTGGACATTGCGGTGCCGAAGCGCGGGCAGCTGATCCGCGTGCTCTATTCCGAGATCGGCCGCATCATGTCGCACATCCTCAACGTGACGACGCAGGCGATGGATGTCGGCGCCCTGACGCCGCCGCTCTGGGGCTTCGAGGAGCGCGAGAAGCTTGTCGTGTTCTACGAGCGTGCAACGGGCTCGCGCATGCATGCGGCGTATTTCCGGCCCGGCGGCGTCCACCAGGATCTGCCGGAGAAGCTGATCGAGGACATCGGCAAGTGGGTCGATCCGTTCCTCAAGGTGGTCGATGACCTCGACAGCCTGCTGACGGGCAACCGCATCTTCAAGCAGCGCAACGTCGATATCGGCGTGGTCGATCTCGCCGACGCCTGGGCCTACGGCTTTTCGGGCGTCATGGTGCGCGGCTCAGGCGCTGCCTGGGACCTGCGCAAGAGCCAGCCGTATGAATGCTACTCCGAAATGGATTTCGACATTCCGATCGGAAAGAACGGCGACTGCTACGACCGCTATCTCCTCCGCATGGAGGAGATGCGCCAGTCCGCGTACATCATGCGGCAGTGCGTCGAGTGGCTGCTTGGCGCGGAAAAGACCGGGCCGGTGTCGAACCTCGACGGCAAGGTCGTGCCGCCGAAGCGCGCGGCCATGAAGCGCTCGATGGAGGCGCTGATCCACCACTTCAAGCTCTACACCGAAGGCTACCGCGTGCCGGCGGGCGAGGTGTATGCCGCCGTGGAAGCGCCGAAGGGCGAGTTCGGCGTCTATCTCGTCTCCGACGGCACCAACAAGCCCTATCGCTGCAAGCTGCGCGCACCAGGCTTCGCGCACCTCCAGGCGATGGATTTCCTGTGCCGCGGCCACATGCTGGCCGACGTATCGGCCGTGCTCGGCAGCCTCGACATCGTGTTCGGCGAGGTGGATCGGTGACTGCCGCAACTGCCCGCACGAAATTGAATTCCAGCCGGTTCCTTCAGTGGTCCAAAGATCAGGGGAAACGCTATGAACTCGCGGATGGCGAGTTGGTCGAGATGGCGGCGGAGAAGGCCAAGCATGCGCTGATGAAGCATGCCGCGGCGAAAGCTCTGGAGTCCGGCATTGCGGCTGCCGCACTCGATTGCACGGTGTTTCCTGACGGCATGAGCGTAGTCATCGATGACGCGCACGTGCGTCTGCCGGATGCGGCGGTTCAATGCGGGCCAATCGATCCTGAAAGCGTTGTGCTGGATAGCCCGATCGTGCTGGTCGAAGTGACGTCGCCTTCGAGCGTCAGTCGGGACGAAAGCGAAAAGCTGATCGAATATTTTTTGGTGCCGAGCGTGGCGCATTACCTCCTCCTTTCGCCGGAGCAACGGAAGGTGGTTCATTTCAGGCGAGCCGACGACAGTGGACGTTTCGAAGCACGCATCCTTTCGGAAGGCAGGATCGACCTGACGCCGCCGGGTTTTTCGGTCGATGCCGCGGAGCTGCTTGGGCGTCTGCCGGCCACCAGAACCGCGAGAAGCTGATCCATGTCCGTCCGCCGTCTCGCAGAAGTCACCCTCCAGCCGCCAAACTTCGCCTTCAACGACAACATGTCGGCGCAGGCGCAGGTGTGGATCGCGAAATATCCGGAAGGCCGGCAGCAGTCCGCGGTGATCCCGTTGCTGATGCTTGCGCAGGAGCAGGACGGCTGGATTACCAAAGCCGCGATCGAAGGCATCGCGAACATGCTGGGGATGCCGTATATCCGCGTGCTCGAAGTCGCGACGTTCTACACGCAGTTCCAGTTGAAGCCGGTGGGCTCGAAGGCGCACGTCCAGGTCTGCGGCACGACGCCCTGCATGTTGCGCGGCTCCGAAGCGCTGATGGACGTATGCAGGCACAAGATCCACCACGACCAGTTTCATCTCAATGCCTCCGGCACGCTGTCCTGGGAGGAGGTCGAGTGCCTCGGCGCCTGTGTGAACGCGCCGATGGTGATGATCTTCAAGGATACCTACGAGGACCTGACGCCCGAACGCTTAGGGGAGATCATCGACGCCTTCGGCAGCGGCAACGGGGAAGGAGTGACGCCCGGACCGCAGGACGGCCGCTTTGTTTCCACGCCGGCGTCCGGCCAGAAGACGCTGCTCGACGAGCAGGTTTTCTTTGGGGCCAAGGACAAATTCGACAGCAAGGCCGCGGCGCCGCAAGGCGAGGCGGAGACTCCGCCGTCGAAGGCTGCAAAACCTGCAACGGACGCCTTCGAAACCAATGCCGCCGTCAAATCGCCATCGCCTGTGAAGGTGGATCGTGCGACGGAAGGGGCGAAGGAGTCCGAAGCGCCGCCGCACAATGGGACCGCAGCAGATAAAGCCGAACCCGCCGTCGAGGGAGCGGACAAGGATCGCACGCGGCCGATACGCGGTGCGGCAGAACCGGCGCCCTACAAGGCCCCGGAATTGGAGGCAAAGCCTAGGGCCGGAGAGTCGGGCAGCACAATCCAGGTCAGCTCCCAGGAGCCTGTCGCTGCACCCAGCACTTCCGGGATGCCTGACAAGGCCTTGCCCGGCACCGACGCGACGGGTGAGAACAAGTCGGCCTCTGTTGCCGGCGTAGATTCTCTTGGCACCTCCATGGGGGCTGCCGCGGCCCCTGCCGAGGGTCCGGATGCTCCAGCGATCACGGTCGAGAACGTCAGCCCTGGCCCGGTTGTCCAGGTCTCGGATTCGAACGCGTTGGCGGCAGGGGGCGAGCAGTTGGCAGCCGAACCTCGTCGCGGCGGCGAGGTGTACACGACAAAGTCGCCGGTGGATGCCAGAAGCGGAATGGAAAGCGCGGCTGTTGCCGCGGCGCCGGCTGCGGGTGGTGCTGACAATGCGGACCGCGCAGCCGCCGTCGGGCAAGACGACAATCCGGTGGCAGCTTCCGTGCGGGGTCAGAGCTTTGTTGCCGCTGGTGAGACAAGGCAAAGTGCCTCGTTGGAGCCAGTTGCGGATAGCGGTGTCGGCGACCGGCCGAAAGGCATCGAAGGGGCGCAGACTAGTCAGGAAAACGGTTCCGACACGCCGCGAGGCAAAGTGGAAGGACTGGCGGATGCAAGGCCTACATCGCTGCTGGATTCGGCAGCTTCGGCAAAAGCTCCGGCCGGTTCGTCAAGCGCATCAAACGGCGATCCCGCGAAGGATGAAGCGCCCGCGCGCGGAGATGGCAGCGAAGGGACAATCCAGGCTGCTGCGGGTGGTCTCTCACCGGAAGCACCTGTGTCCGACTCTGGCCGCGGCGGCACCTCGGAGGTGGGCGCAGCCGCCGGCAGCCCCAGCGGAGCAACGCTAGGCCAACTGGCGGCATCATCGGCCGAAGGCGGAGATGGTGCGGCAACGGAGGGACACGCGCCTGCGGGTCGGTCTGATGGTCGTGTTTTGGAGCAGCCTGAAACACTGCTTGCAGACTTGGGTGCGCCGCCGGAAAACGGGTTAGCGCCTGACGCTGCGAGTGCGGCGAAAACGACTTCGGGCGCAACGGAAGAAGAAAGCTTGGGAAGAGCCCAGCCCGAAGCGGGCCGGGAAGCGCAAACCAGTCAAATCGCGGTGCGAGAACAACCCTCAGCCTCAGCACAAGGCGAGACCGGACAAAGCTTTGCTCCTGAAGTCGGCTCCATCTCGGCTGCGCCTGTTGTTACGGCCGGATCGGACTGGGCAGAAGGGTCGTCGCCGGACGAAACCTCCCGCGGAAACATCGAGGCTGAGGTTGGATCTGCGGCGGCGGATCAGGATGGTTCAGGCGCCGCGGCTGCATCAGGTAAGGAGTCGCCTGGGCATTCCCGGTCCGCGGCTGAGACCGTCGCGCATGTTGCCGACGCAGACAAGCTGAAAAGCTCCACTGCGATGGGAACCGTGCTTGGCGGCGGGTCAGGCAGCCAAGTTGGTCAGCCGGAGGCAAGCGCGTCCGCTGCCGAGCGCCGCTCGTTTGCTTCAGAAGGGCAAGATGCCGGCGAGCGGAACGCCGCAGCGGTGGACGATGCCGGGGAGGCGCTTGCCGGCGATGCCACGCATGCCGCTTCTCTCGATCATGCGCACCGGCCGGCAGGAATCGAACGGCCCGCGGAGCTTGACGACCTGAAGATGATCTCCGGCATCGGCCCGAAGACCGAGGAAATGCTCCACAACCTCGGCATCTACACGTTCGCGCAGGTCGCCTCCTGGAATAAGGCGCAGCGCCACTGGGTCGGCGGATACTTGAAGTTCCACGGCCGCATCGAGCGTGACGATTGGGTTGGGCAGGCCAAAGCCCTCGCCGTGGGCGGCGAGGAGGAATATGTCCGGGTGTTCGGCAAGAAGCCGCGTTGAGGATTGAGCATGCTCGCTGACAAGGACCGCATCTTCACCAACATCTACGGCCGCTTCGACACGTCGCTGAAGGGCGTCATGGCGCGCGGCGGCTGGGACGGCACGGCGGACATCATCGCCAAGGGCCGGGACTGGATCATCAACGAGATGAAGGCGTCGGGCTTGCGCGGGCGCGGCGGGGCTGGCTTTCCGGCGGGACTGAAATGGTCCTTCATGCCGAAGCAGAGCGACGGACGGCCGTCCTATCTCGTCATCAACGCCGACGAGTCGGAGCCCGGCACCTGCAAGGACCGCGAAATCCTGAGGCATGACCCGCACACGCTCCTGGAAGGCTGCATCATCGCGGGCTGCGCCATGGGGGCGATCGCCGCCTACATCTACGTCCGCGGCGAATACATCCGCGAGCGCGAGGCGCTCCAGCGCGCCATCGACGAAGCCTACGATGCCAAGCTGATCGGCAAGAACAACGTCAACGGCTACGACTTCGAGATCTACGTCACGCATGGCGCCGGCGCTTATATCTGCGGCGAAGAAACGGCTCTGCTGGAAAGCCTGGAGGGCAAGAAGGGACAGCCGAGGCTGAAACCTCCGTTTCCGGCCAATGTCGGCCTTTACGGCTGCCCGACCACGGTCACGAACGTGGAAACGGTCGCCGTGGCGCCGACGATCCTGCGGCGCGGCGCGGCGTGGTTTGCTTCGTTCGGCCGGCCCAACAACACGGGAACCAAGCTCTTCTGCATCTCAGGGCATGTGAACGAGCCCTGCACGGTGGAGGAGACGATGTCGATCCCGTTCCGGCAGCTGATCGAGGAACACTGCGGCGGTATCCGCGGCGGCTGGGACAATCTGCTTGCAGTCATCCCCGGCGGCTCATCCGTGCCGCTGGTGCCGGCCGAGCAGATCATCGACGCGCCGATGGACTTCGATGCCCTGCGCGACCTGAAATCGGGTCTCGGCACGGCGGCGGTCATCGTGATGGACAAATCCACCGACATCGTGAAGGCGATCGCGCGGCTGTCCTATTTCTACAAGCACGAGTCCTGCGGCCAGTGCACGCCCTGCCGGGAAGGCACGGGCTGGATGTGGCGCGTGATGGAGCGGCTTGTGCGCGGCGAAGCGCAGAAGCGCGAGATCGACATGCTGCTCGATGTCACCAAGCAGGTGGAAGGCCACACGATCTGCGCGCTGGGCGACGCGGCTGCCTGGCCGATCCAGGGTCTGATGCGGCACTTCCGAGGCGAGGTGGAGCGCCGCATAGACGAGTTCTCCCGCAACGCTCATCGCGCCGAGCCGGTGCTGATCGCGGCGGAATGAGTTTGGTATGGCGGACGAGCCGGAAAATTTGGTGCTGACATTGCTTCGCGGCATCCGTGCGAAGCTGGATGACCATGACAGACGATTTGACGCGCAGGACAAGCGGTTCGATACCCTCGAAAGAACGGTCCGCGAATGGCAGGAAACAACTGCCACGAGTCTCGGCTTCGGCGAATATGCGCATAGAAGCGATGAGCTACGACATCGAGGCGATCAAGTAACGCCTCCTGCAGCTTGAAGGTCGGCATTGAAGGTACGTTTGACGGTTTTCCGTCGAGGTTGAATGTGAATGGCTAAGCTTAAAGTCGATGGCGAACTGATCGAGGTTCCCGACCACTTCACGCTGCTTCAGGCAGCCGAAGCGGCCGGTGCGGAGATCCCACGCTTCTGCTTCCACGAACGGCTGTCGATCGCCGGCAACTGCCGCATGTGCCTGATCGAGGTGAAAGGCGGGCCGCCGAAGCCGCAGGCGTCCTGCGCCATGGGCGTGAAGGACATGCGCCCCGGCCCGAACGGCGAGCCGCCGGAAATCTTCACCAACACGCCGATGGTGAAAAAGGCGCGCGAAGGGGTGATGGAGTTCCTGCTCATCAACCATCCGCTCGACTGCCCAATCTGCGACCAGGGCGGGGAGTGCGACCTTCAGGATCAGGCGATGGCGTTCGGCGTCGATGCCTCGCGCTATCAGGAGAACAAGCGCGCGGTCGAGGACAAATATGTCGGCCCGCTCGTCAAGACGATCATGAACCGCTGCATCCACTGCACGCGTTGCGTTCGGTTCACGACGGAAGTGGCAGGCATCTCCGAACTCGGCCTGATCGGCCGCGGCGAGGATGCGGAGATCACCACCTATCTCGAACAGGCGATGACCTCCGAGTTGCAGGGCAACGTGATCGACCTCTGCCCGGTCGGAGCGCTGACCTCCAAGCCTTACGCCTTCCAGGCCAGGCCTTGGGAACTGACCAAGACGGAGTCGATCGACGTCATGGATGCGGTCGGCTCGGCCATCCGCGTTGACTCCCGCGGGCGCGAGGTGATGCGCATCATGCCGCGCGTCAACGAGCAGGTGAACGAGGAGTGGATCTCCGACAAGACCCGCTTCATCTGGGACGGGTTGCGCACGCAGCGCCTCGACCGGCCATACGTGCGCGTCGGCGGCAAGCTCCAGGCGACATCGTGGGCGCAGGCGTTCGCCGCCGTGCGGTCGGCCGTCGCGCGGGCCAACCCCAGCAGCATCGGCGCCATCGCCGGCGATCTCGCTGCCGTCGAAGAGATGTATGCGTTGAAGCTGCTGATGGCATCGCTCGGCTCGAACAATATCGACTGCCGGCAGGACGGCGCGAAGCTCGATCCCGCCCAGGGACGTGCCAGCTACGTGTTCAATCCGACCATCGAAGGCATCGAGCAGGCGGATGCGATCCTGATCATCGGGGCCAACCCGCGCTGGGAAGCCTCCGTTCTGAACGCACGCATCCGCAAGCGCTGGCGCGCGGGCAACGTGCCGATCGGCGTGATCGGCGATGTCGGCGACCTGCGGTATCAGTACGACTATCTCGGCGCCGGCGCCGACTCGCTCAATGAACTCGTCTCAGGCCGCGGCAGCTTCTATGAGAAGTTCGAGAAGGCGCAGCGTCCTCTGGTGATCGTCGGGCAGGGCGCCTTGAGGGGCGAGGATGGTGCTTCGGTTCTCGGTGCGGCGGCAAAGCTTGCGGCTGGCATCGGAACACGCGCCGAGGGCTGGAACGGCTTGGCGGTACTGCACAACGCGGCCGGCCGCGTCGGCGGTCTCGACATCGGCTTCGTGCCGGGCGAAGGCGGCATGGACGTTGCCGGGATGCTCGATAATGCCGAGTTGCTCTTCCTGCTCGGCGCCGACGAATCGGACCTCTCGGAGACGAAAGCCTTTGTCGTTTACATCGGCACCCATGGCGACGCCGGCGCGCACCGGGCGGACGTGATCCTGCCCGGCTCGGCATACACGGAAAAGTCCGGCACCTACGTGAACACCGAAGGCCGGGTGCAGCGCACGAACCGCGCCGGCTTCGCGCCGGGCGAGGCGAAGGAGGACTGGGCCATCCTGCGCGCCCTCTCCGATGTGCTCGGCAAGCGGCTGCCGTTCGACTCCCTGGCTCAGCTTCGCGCCAAGCTCTTCGGTGAGTTCCCGCATCTCGCCGAAGTGGGCGAGATCGCAGAGGCCGGAAGCGCAGTCGTCTCCTGGATGGGCCAGAAGGCCGGTCCGCTCGGAAAGGGCGCCTTCGTGGCTGGGGTCGGCGACTTCTACCTCACCAACCCGATCGCCCGCGCGTCGGCAATCATGGCCGAGTGCTCGGCATTGGCAAAGGCCGAGGTCGGCCAGGCGGCGGAAGCGGCGGAGTAGCAACCCATGGAAGGCTTCTTTTCCGTTTACGTCCTGCCGGCGCTCATCGCCCTGATCAAGTCGGTGGGGCTCCTGATCATCCTGCTCGTCTTCATCGCCTACCTGCTTTACGCCGACCGCAAGGTCTGGGCGGCGGTGCAGCTTCGTCGCGGGCCCAACGTGGTCGGGCCATGGGGGCTGCTGCAATCCTTTGCCGACCTGACGAAGTTCTTCGTCAAGGAGCCGGTGATCCCTGCCGGCGCCAACAAGGGCGTGTTCCTGCTGGCGCCGCTGGTCTCCGCCGTGCTGGCGATGGCCGCGTGGGCCGTCATCCCGGTGAGCGACGGCTGGGCTGTCGCCAACATCAATGTCGGCATCCTCTACGTGTTCGCGATCTCGTCGCTGGAGGTCTATGGCGTGATCATGGGCGGCTGGGCGTCGAACTCGAAATACCCGTTTCTGGGCGCGCTCCGCTCGGCCGCGCAGATGGTGTCGTATGAAGTCTCCATCGGGTTCGTGATCATCACGGTGCTGCTCTGCGTCGGCTCGCTCAACCTCACAGACATCGTGCTCTCGCAAGCCGACGGCATCGGCACGCGGATCGGCCTGCCGAACACCTTCCTCGACTGGCATTGGCTCAGTCTTTTCCCGATGTTCGTGGTCTTCTTCATCTCCGCCCTGGCGGAGACCAACCGACCGCCTTTCGACCTCGTGGAAGCAGAGTCGGAACTCGTCGCCGGCCACATGATCGAATACTCCTCGACGCCGTTCCTGCTGTTCTTCCTCGGCGAGTATGTCGCGATCGTGCTGATGTGCGCGCTGACCACCATCCTGTTCCTGGGAGGCTGGCTGCCGCCGTTCAACTTCGCGCCTTTCACCTGGATTCCCGGCGTGATCTGGTTCGTGCTGAAGGTCTCGCTGGTGTTCTTCATGATCGCGATGGTGAAGGCCTTCGTGCCGCGCTACCGCTACGACCAGCTGATGCGCCTGGGCTGGAAGGTGTTCCTGCCGATCTCGCTGGCGATGGTCGTCATCACCGCCTTCTTCCTGAAGCTTACCGGACTCGTCGCGTGAGCGACGTAGCCGTGGGTGCGCTAGGGGCTTTGGCAGGACTGCTCGTCGCCCTCTTCGGAAATGTGTTGGTACTGCCTTTTGTCCTACGAACCCAAGACGATCGCTTTTCGGACAGTTGGAAGTCTCCGGTGTTCGGCTGGAATAAGGTCAAAGTCGCCAAGCTGACTAAGCTCATGTATCGCGTCCAGATGCCGGTCCTGTTCAGCATCATCGGTGCAATGCTGGCTTTGCAGATGTTCGGAGGGCGTCCATGAGCTTTGCTCTAGCCGGCGCGCTGGTCGGCCTCGGCTTGGCTCTCTTCGAACTCTTCTTTCTGCGCGCTCTGGCCAAGCGCGTCGATTTGCCTGAAACGCGAACCGCGCTAGCTGTTGCAGGAGTGGTTCAGATCGTGCTCTTCCCCGTGCTCGGCTGGTTCACGGCCCCCTACCTGTTTGGAGAGTAGCAAAACATGTCTGCGCTGGCGCAAGCCGCCAAAGGGCTGTTGCTCAAGGAATTCATCGGCGCCTTCTTCCTGTCGATGCGCCAGTTCTTTGCGCCCAAGGCGACGCTGAACTATCCGCATGAGAAGGGGCCGCTGTCGCCTCGCTTCCGCGGCGAGCACGCGCTGCGCCGCTATCCCAACGGCGAGGAGCGCTGCATCGCCTGCAAGCTCTGCGAGGCCATATGCCCGGCGCAGGCCATCACCATCGAAGCCGGGCCGCGCCGCAACGACGGCACGCGGCGCACCGTGCGCTACGACATCGACATGGTGAAGTGCATTTATTGCGGCTTCTGCCAGGAGGCCTGCCCGGTGGACGCCATCGTGGAAGGCCCGAACTTCGAGTTCTCGACCGAAACGCGCGAGGAACTCTACTACGACAAGGACAAGCTGCTCGCGAACGGCGACCGCTGGGAGCAGGAACTCGCCCGCAACATCGCGATGGATTCGCCGTATCGCTGATGCGGCATTGATGGACGGCCCCTGAGCGGTCGTCTAAGAGGAGTGGCTCCGCACTTTCGTTCAAGGCGCGGCGCTTGGGAAAACGGCTCCGCGGGGGTCGGGTACGGGGTCGCCATGCTCAACGGATTGGAAGCGGTATTCTTCTACCTCTTCGCCTTCATCGCCGTGGGGGCGGCGACGATGGTCGTCGCGGCCAGGAACCCCGTGCACTCCGTGCTGTTCCTGATCCTCACCTTCTTCAACGCCGCCGGATTGTTCCTTCTGACGGGCGCCGAGTTCCTGGCGATGATCCTGCTCGTCGTCTATGTCGGCGCCGTGGCGGTGCTCTTTCTGTTCGTCGTGATGATGCTCGACGTGGATTTCGCCGAGCTTAAGGAGGGCGCACTGCAATATGCGCCGGTCGGCGCGCTGGTCGGCATCGTGCTTGTGGCGGAACTCGTCGTCGTGCTTGGCGGCTACGTCTTCGCGCCGCGGCTTGCCGGCAGCGTGGCGCAGCCGACACCGCCTATCGCGGAAATCTCCAACACCGCCGCGCTCGGCAACATCCTCTACACCAACTACTTCTTCGCCTTCCAGGCTGCCGGCCTTATCCTGGTCGTCGCCATGATCGGCGCGATCGTGCTGACGCTTCGCCACAAGACGGGCGTCAAGCGCCAGGATATTTCGCGGCAGGTTGCGCGCACGCCGGAAACGGCGATCGAGGTCCGCAAGGTCGCGACGGGCAGGGGGCTGCAATGACGGTCGGCATCTCGCACTTTCTCACCGTTTCCGCGATCTTGTTCACGCTCGGCGTGTTCGGCATCTTCCTGAACCGCAAGAACATCATCGTCATCCTGATGTCCGTGGAACTGATCCTGCTCGCCGTGAACATCAACTTCGTGGCCTTCTCCGCAGCACTCGGCGACCTCGTAGGCCAGGTCTTCGCCTTGTTCGTGCTGACGGTCGCGGCTGCCGAGGCTGCGATCGGCCTTGCGATCCTCGTCGTCTTCTTCCGCAACCGCGGCTCGATCGCAGTGGAAGACGTGAACATGATGAAAGGCTGAGGCGTGTATCAGGCGATCGTCTTTCTTCCGCTTCTCGGCTTCCTCATCGCCGGCATCTTTGGCAACCGCATCGGTGCGAAGAACGCCGAATACGTCACTTGCGGCCTGATGATCGTCACGGCCGTTTTGTCTTGGATCGCGTTCTTCTCCGTCGCAGTGGGCCACACGGAAGCCTTCACGGTTCCCGTGCTCCGCTTCCTCGACATCGGTCAGCTTCAGGCCGATTGGTCCCTGCGCATCGACACGTTGACGGTGGTGATGCTCGTCGTGGTCAACACGGTGTCGTGCCTCGTGCACGTTTATTCCATCGGCTACATGCACCACGATCCGCATCGGCCGCGCTTCTTCGCCTACCTGTCGCTGTTCACCTTCGCGATGCTTTCGCTGGTGACGTCGAACAACCTCGTCCAGATGTTCTTCGGCTGGGAAGGCGTGGGCTTGGCGTCCTACCTGCTGATCGGCTTCTGGTTCCACAAGCCCTCCGCCAATGCGGCGGCCATGAAGGCGTTCATCGTCAACCGGGTCGGCGATTTCGGCTTCGCGCTCGGCATTTTCGGCGTGTTCGTGCTGTTCGGGTCGGTCAACTTGGACACGATCTTTGCCAATGTCGGGTCCTTCGTACCGGCCGAAGGCGCAGGCGAGACCGGCAGGGTGGCGCTGAACTTCCTCGGCTACGCGCTGGACCCGCAGTCGGCTCTTACCATCGTCTGCCTGCTGCTGTTCATGGGCGCCATGGGCAAGTCGGCGCAGGTGCCGCTGCACACCTGGCTGCCGGACGCCATGGAAGGCCCGACGCCGGTTTCGGCCCTAATCCATGCCGCGACGATGGTGACGGCCGGCGTGTTCATGCTGGCCCGCCTTTCGCCGCTCTTCGAGCACTCTCATACGGCGCTGACCTTCGTCACCTTCATCGGGGCGTTCACCGCGTTCTTTGCCGCCACCGTCGGTCTGGTGCAGAACGACATCAAGCGCGTGATCGCCTATTCCACCTGTTCGCAGCTCGGCTACATGTTCGTGGCGCTCGGCACCGGCTTCTACGGCGCGGCGATCTTCCACCTCTTCACCCATGCCTTCTTCAAGGCGCTGCTGTTCCTCGGTTCCGGCTCCGTGATCCATGCGGTTTCGGACGAGCAGGACATGCGCAGGATGGGCGGCCTGCGCACCCTCATCCCGCGCACCTACTGGATGATGGTGGTCGGCACGCTGGCGCTGACCGGCGTCGGCATCCCCGCGACCGTGATCGGCACGGCCGGCTTCTTCTCCAAGGACGCCATCATCGAGGGCGCATTCATGGGCGAGAACGTCGTGGCGCCGTTCGCCTTCGTGCTCCTGGTGATCGCAGCGGCCTTCACGAGCTTCTACTCCTGGCGGCTGATCTTCATGACCTTCCACGGCCAACCCCGCGCCAGCCACGACGTCATGCATCACGTGCACGAGTCGCCTCCGGTGATGCTGATCCCCCTCTACATCCTGGCTGTCGGCGCGCTTTTCGCGGGCGTGGTGTTCCACCAGTACTTCCTGGGCGAAGCCTATTCGGAGTTCTGGAAGCAGGCGCTCTTCAACCTGCCAGAAAACAACATTCGCACCGAGTCCGAGGAAGTCGCGCTCTGGGTCGAGCTTGCGCCGTTCGTGGCGATGGTGATCGGCTTCGTGCTGGCCTACCAGTTCTACATCCGCAAGCCGGAGCTTCCGCGGCAGTTCGCCGAAAGCCAGCGCGGCCTCTACCAGTTCCTGCTCAACAAGTGGTACTTCGACGAACTCTACGACTTCCTGTTCGTGCGTCCGGCGATGCGCGTCGGCCGCTTCCTCTGGAAGACCGGCGACGGCACCGTCATCGACGGCATGGGCCCTGACGGCATCGCGGCCCGCGTCCAGGATATCACGCGCGGCGTCGTGCGGCTCCAGACCGGCTACCTCTACCACTATGCCTTCGTGATGCTGATCGGCGTCGCAGCGCTGGTCACCTGGATGATGGTCGGGAACTCCTTCTGATGAGCGGGTGGCCTATCCTTACCTTTCTCACCTTCGCTCCGCTCATCGGGGCGGCGATGATCCTGTTCATACGTGATGACAGCGTAGCGGCGCGGAGCAACATCCGAAACATCACGCTGATCACCACGGTGTTCGTGTTCGTTGTGTCGCTGTTCCTATGGACCGGCTTCGACAAAGCCAATCCGGGCTTCCAGTTCGTTGAACGATACGGGTGGCTCGACGCCGGCATCACCTACCACATGGGCGTGGACGGCATCTCCGTGCTGTTCGTCATCCTCACCGCGTTCCTGATGCCCTTCTGCATCCTGGCAAGCTGGTATGCGATCGAGAAGCGCGTGAAGGAGTACATGATCGCGTTCCTGCTCCTGGAAACGCTGATGATCGGCGTCTTCTGCGCGCTGGACGTGGTGCTGTTCTACGTCTTCTTCGAGGCCGGCCTGATCCCGATGTTCATCATCATCGGCGTCTGGGGCGGCAAGCGCCGGGTCTATGCGTCGTTCAAGTTCTTCCTCTACACGCTGCTCGGCTCCGTGCTGATGCTGCTCGCCATCATGGCGATGTATTTCCAGGCGGGCACGACGGACATCCCGACCCTGCTGGCGCACGACTTCCCCGCCAACATGCAGACCTGGCTCTTCCTGGCTTTCTTCGCCTCCTTCGCGGTGAAGATGCCGATGTGGCCGGTCCACACCTGGCTGCCCGACGCGCATGTGGAGGCGCCGACGGCCGGCTCGGTGATCCTGGCGGGCATCCTCCTGAAGATGGGCGGCTACGGTTTCCTGCGCTTTTCCCTGCCGATGTTCCCGCTCGCGTCCGAGTTCTTCGCGCCCTACGTCTTCACGCTTTCGGTGGTGGCGATCATCTACACCTCGCTGGTCGCGCTGATGCAGGAGGACATCAAGAAGCTGATCGCCTACTCTTCGGTCGCCCATATGGGTTTCGTGACGATGGGCATCTTCGCGTTGAACTCGGCCGGCATCCAGGGCGCGCTGTTCCTGATGCTCTCGCACGGGCTGGTGTCCGGCGCGCTGTTCCTTTGCGTCGGCGTTGTCTATGACCGCATGCACACCCGCGAGATCGCAGCCTATGGCGGGCTCGTGAACAACATGCCGAAATACGCCGTGGCATTCCTGATCCTCACCATGGCGAATGTCGGCCTGCCCGGCACCTCCGGCTTCGTCGGCGAGTTCCTGTCGCTGATGGGAGCGTTCCAGGCGAATACCTGGGTGGCGTTCTTTGCGACGACGGGTGTGATCCTGTCCGCTGCCTACGCGCTCTGGCTCTACCGCAAGGTGATCTTCGGGGCGTTGACGAAGGACAGCCTGAAGGGGCTGCTCGATCTCAGCCCGCGCGAGAAGGTCGTGCTCTACCCTCTGGTGGCCTTGGTGATCTTCTTCGGCATCTACCCCGCGCCGGTGTTCGATGTGACGACCGCTTCGGTCAACGCCCTGTTGAACGACGTGACGGCGTCGATCGGCTCGGCGCAGACCGCCTCGGCAAATTGACGGAGGCGGGGAGCAACCATGCCTGATCTGAATGCAAGCTTCTCGCTTTCCGCACCGGAAATCGCTTTGGCGGTCATCGCCATGGGCCTGCTGATGGTCGGCGTGTTCCTGGGCGAGCGGGCGCGGACGCTTGTGACCGCGCTTGCCGTGGTCGGCTTGGTCGTCGTTGCCTTCTGGGCTGCGTTCTGGAGCCATGACGGCGTGGGTTTCGGCGGCCTTTTCGTCAATGATGCGTTTGGCCGCTTCGCGAAGTTCCTGGCGCTGCTCGGTTCCGCCGTGACGCTGATGATGTCGGTCGGCTACGCTCGGCGGGAAAAGTTCGACAGCTTCGAATATCCCGTGCTGATCGTGCTCTGCACGCTCGGCATGATGCTGATGATCTCCGCCGGCGACATGCTGGCGCTCTATCTCGGCCTGGAACTGCAATCGCTCTCCATCTACGTGCTCGCTGCCTTCAACCGGGACAGCCTGCGCTCCACCGAAGCCGGCCTGAAATACTTCGTACTGGGGGCGCTATCGTCGGGCATGCTGCTCTACGGCATCTCCATCGCTTATGGCTACACCGGCAATACCGGCTTCGGCGCGATCGCCGCCGCTCTGGCCGGCGAGGGGCGGCAGCTTGGTCTGGTGTTCGGCTTGGTGTTCGTTCTGGCCGGACTGGCTTTCAAGATCTCGGCCGTGCCTTTCCACATGTGGACACCGGACGTCTATGAGGGCGCGCCGACGCCGGTCACTGCCTTCCTGGCTTCCGCGCCCAAGATGGCTGCGATCGCGCTCACCACGCGCGTCGCCGTCGATGCCTTCCAGCCAATCGTCGCGGACTGGCGCCAGATCATCGTCTTCGTTGCCGTTGCCTCCATGGCGCTCGGATCGTTTGCCGCCATCGGGCAGCGCAACATCAAGCGGCTGATGGCCTATTCCTCGATCGGCCATATGGGCTTTGTTCTCGTCGGCTTGGCGGCGAACAGCCAGAACGGCGTGCGCGGGGTGGCGCTCTACATGGCGATCTATCTCGTCATGACGCTGGGCACCTTCGCCTTCATCCTCTCGATGCGCCGTGCCACCGGCAACGTCGAGCAGGTGGACGACCTGTCCGGCCTCGCCTCCACGAACCCGATCATGGCGACGATCATGACGATCCTGATGTTCTCGCTGGCAGGCATTCCGCCGCTCGCAGGCTTCTGGGCGAAGTGGTATGTGTTCCTCGCCGCGATCGACGCCCACCTCTACGGGCTGGCCGTGATCGGCGTGCTGACCTCCGTGGTGGGCGCGTACTACTATCTGCGCATCATCAAGATCATGTGGTTCGATGAGCCGGTCGGCGGCTTCCTGCCCATGCCGATCGAATTGCGCACCGTGCTCGGCGGGTCGGGCGCGTTCATCCTGCTCTACATCTTCTTTGCCGGCCCGATCGGGCGCGTCGCGCAGGCTGCCGCGGCGCCTTTCTTCTGAGCGGCATGGGATTTTCACTCCCGCCGGCGGCAGAGGCTGCCGGCTACCGGCTCGAAGGGCACGACACGGTCGGCTCCACCAATGCGCTGGCGCTGCGCCGCGCCGCGGCGGGCGATGCCGGCAACCTCTGGATAGCGGCGCTGGCTCAGGATAGCGGGCGCGGCCGGCGCGGCCGGGCGTGGTTCTCGCCGCATGGGAACCTCGCAGCGACGCTCCTGGTGAAACTCCGCGAGCCCCGCTTCGCCGCAACCCTCGGTTTCGTAGCGGGCCTGTCGTTGGCGGAAGCCTTGCAGAACCTCCTTCCGGCGTCACGGCTTCACATGGCGGCGGATGCCGGGTCTGGCGCGGCGGGAGAGTTCCGGTTGAAGTGGCCCAACGACATCCTGGCAGGAGGGGCGAAGCTCGCCGGCATCCTGCTGGAATCGGCTCCGCTTGGCGATGCTTCGCTCGCCGTGGCGGTGGGGATCGGCGTCAATGTCGTCGGCCACCCGGACGATCTGCCCTATCCCGCAACTTCGCTGCGGAAGCTCGGCTCGCCGGTTTCGGCCGAAGAGCTGTTCCAGGCGCTTGCCGACTGCTGGGCTGCCAACGCGGCCGTCTGGGACGAGGGCAGGGGCATCGATGCGATCCGTCTGCGCTGGCTTCAGCACGCCGCCGGCTTAGGCGCAGAGGCCGCGGTGCGGCTTGAGGACGAGGTGGTCCGCGGCATCTTCGAAACAATCGATGCGGATTGCCGTTTCGTGCTCCGGATGCGGGACGGCTCGCTCAAGCGCATCGCGGCCGGCGATGTTCATTTCGGCGTCGTGGCCTCAGCAGGCGCGGCGTAGAGTGCAAGGAGTTTAGCCATGGCAGCGGCAGAAGCCGAACTGGTCTTTGTCCCGCTTGGCGGCGTCGGCGAGATCGGCATGAACCTCGCCTGTTACGGCTACGGACCGCCGGGCGCCCGCGAGTGGATCGTAGTGGATGTCGGCGTCAGCTTTCCCGATGCCTCCATGCCCGGCGTCGATCTTGTCATGCCCGACACGCGCTTCATCGAGGCGCAGGGCAAAGCCCTGAAGGGCATCGTCATCACGCATGCGCATGAGGACCACTATGGCGCGCTGGCCGATCTCTGGCCGCGGCTCGGCGTTCCCGTTTGGATGACGGCTTTCACGGCCGGACTGCTGGAAGCAAAGCGGATGGGCGAACCGGGTGCGCCGGCGATCCCCATCAACCTGTTCAAGGCCGGTGACAAATTCACGGTGGGGCCGTTCGGCATCGAAGCCATTCCCGTCGCGCACTCGATCCCTGAGCCGATGTCGCTGGCGCTCGTCGTGCCGCTCGGAACCGTGATCCACACCGGCGACTGGCGTATCGACCTGCATCCTGAGATCGGCCCGCCGCTGGACGAGGGCCGCTTCCGGGCGCTCGGCGATGCCGGCGTCGCCGCGCTGATCTGCGACTCCACCAACGCCATGCGCGAGGGCGAGTCGCCTTCCGAGCAGGCGGTGGGGCAGGGCCTGCGCGACGTGATCGCGAAAGCGCCGGGCCGCGTCGCCATCACCACCTTCTCCTCCAATGTCGGGCGCATCCGCTCGATCATCGAGGCGGCGCGCGACAACGGCCGCCAGGTGCTGGTGCTCGGCCGCTCGCTGCGCCGCGTCATCGATGTCGCGACCGGGATGGGCTATATGGAAGGCCTGCCTGAACTGCTCAGCGAGAGCGACTACGGCTACATCCCGCGCGAAAACCTCGTGGTGATCTGCACGGGCAGCCAGGGCGAGCCGCGTGCAGCACTTGCAAAACTCTCGCGCGACGAGATGAAGTCGGCCGCACTTTCCCCTGGCGACACGGTGGTGTTCTCCTCGCGGCTGATCCCCGGCAACGAGAAGCCCGTGCTCGAAATCAAGAACGGGCTCATCGACCGCGGCGTCCGCATCGTGGAAGACACCGACGCGCTGGTCCATTCCTCCGGCCACGCGCGCCGGGGCGAGTTGCGACAGATGTATGGCTGGGTTCGGCCGCGGCTTTCCGTTCCCGTTCACGGCGAAGCGGCGCATCTTCGCGCCCATGCAGAGCTTGCGCGCTCGCTGAATGTCCCCGAAGTGGCGGACGTTCGCGACGGCGACGTGCTCCGCATCCTGCCCGGACCCGCCGCGGTGATCGAGCGTGTGCCGGTCGGCCGCCTCTTCAAGGACGGCAGAATCGTCGGCAATGAGGAGGAGACCGGCATTCTCGACCGCCGCCGCTTGTCTTTCGCAGGGCATGTCGTGCTCAACATGGTGCTCGACGACAAGTTCGAACTGGCCGGCGATCCCGACATCGTGCCGGTCGGCCTGCCTGAAAAGGATCGCCGCGGCGAACTGGTGGAAGATGTCATGCTGGAAGCGGCAGTGGGCGCCTTCGACAGCATCCCGCGCCAGCGGCGCAAGGATCTCGATCTCGTTTCCGATGCCGTCCGCCGGGCGGTGCGCGCCGCGGCGAACGAGGCTTGGGGCAAGAAGCCGCTCGTCACGGTGTTCGTCACGCGCTGACGTCACGATGCTCGGCCGCCTCAACCACGTCGCCATCGCAGTACCCGACTTGGTGCAGGCGGCCGCGCTTTACCGCGACACGCTCGGCGCCACGGTGAGCGCGCCGCAGGCTCTGCCGGACCACGGCGTCACGGTCGTGTTCGTGGAGTTGCCGAATACCAAGGTGGAACTGCTGGAGCCGCTGGGGGAGGGTTCCCCGATCGGAACCTTTCTGGCGCGCAACCCGGCTGGCGGCATGCACCACGTCTGCTACGAAGTGAAAGACGTCCGGCTTGCACGTGACCGGCTGCTGGCGGCGGGCGCACGCGTGCTTGGCTCCGGCGAGCCGAAACGCGGCGCGCACGGCAAGCCGGTGCTTTTTCTCCACCCGAAGGATTTTACCGGAGTGCTAATCGAGTTGGAGGAAGCGTAGGGCATGGGCCTCGTCACCTTCCTCGCCTTGAGCTTCATCGTCTGGTGGACGGTGATATTCGCCACTCTGCCTTTCAGCCTGCGCACGCAGGACGACGAGAAAGACATCGTGCTGGGCACAACCTCAAGCGCGCCGCGCGGCTCTCACATGCGGCGCACGGCGCTGCGCACGACGGTCGTCACGCTCGTCGTCATGGGCGTGCTCTATCTCATCGTGAATGTGTGGGGATTGGGATTTGACGATCTGCCGAATTTCCTCCCGGAGTTCCGGTAGGGGCGGCTCGTCAGCAACTGAGCGCATGAGCGTCAAAAAAAAATGCAAGGCACGAGGCCTTGCAATACAACGCGTCGATCCGCTTCCTTGTGTCAGGCGGCAGCGAGTAACCGCGCCTGGATCGCATCCTCCCAAGACTTTGACCGCGTCGGCAGGCAGATTGTTTTCCGCCTTTCATTTTGTGAGCCGGACCATAGCCATGACGAGCGGCATTGTCACGTTAAATTTTGCACGGAAACAGGCATTTGACCGGCTTTTGCATAGAGGGATTGCAGCATTTGCCCAAGCCGTGAGCAGAAGACAAAGCGAGGGTTAGCGTTGGTTTGCATCGCGCCATGAAATGGCTATGAAGCGCGGCCAGATCACATCTCCGGGCGCCATCCGCCCTTCCATCCCGCAGAGCCGGAACACAATGCGCCTTTCCAGGTATTTTCTGCCTATCCTGAAGGAAACGCCGCGCGAGGCCGAGATCGTTTCGCATCGCCTGATGCTGCGCGCCGGCATGATCCGCCAGCAGGCGGCCGGCAGCTTCACGTGGCTGCCGCTCGGCAAGCGGGTTTTGGACAAGGTCTGTCGGATCGTTCGCGAGGAGCAGAACCGCGCCGGCGCTCTCGAAATCCTGATGCCGACGATCCAGTCTGCCGATCTCTGGCGCGAGAGCGGACGCTACGAAGCCTATGGCAAGGAAATGCTGCGGCTGAAGGACCGGCACGAGCGCGACATGCTGTTCGGGCCGACCAACGAGGAGATGGTGACGGAAATCTTTCGCGCCTATGTCCGCTCCTACCGCGACCTGCCGCTCAACCTCTACCACATTCAGTGGAAATTCCGCGACGAGGTGCGGCCCCGCTTCGGCGTGATGCGCTCCAGAGAGTTCCTGATGAAGGATGCCTATTCGTTCGACATCGACTTCGCCGGCGCCAAGGCCGCCTATAACAGGATGTTCGTGTCGTATCTCCGCACTTTTGCGCGGATGGGCCTCCAGGCAATCCCGATGCGCGCCGAAACGGGGCCGATCGGCGGCGACCTCAGCCACGAGTTCATCATCCTGGCCGACACCGGCGAAAGCCAGGTTTATTGCGACCGCCGCTATCTCGACCTGCCGGTGCCGAATGCCGACACGGATTTTTCGGACGATGCGGAGATCGCCGGCATCGTTTCCGACTGGACCGCTCCTTATGCGGCCACCGACGAGATGCATGATGAAGCGGCCTGGGCAGGAGTAGCCGAGGGTGAGCGGCTGGCAGCGCGCGGCATCGAGGTCGGCCACATCTTCCACTTCGGCGAAAAGTATTCGAAGCCGATGGGAGCCAAGGTCACGGGTCCGGACGGCAAGGAGCACTTCGTCTCGATGGGATCCTACGGCATCGGGCCCTCGCGGCTGATCGCCGCGATCATCGAAGCCAGCCATGACGAAGCGGGCATCATCTGGCCGGAAAGCGTGGCGCCGTTCGATCTTGCCTTGATCAACATGAAGGTGGGTGATGCGGCTTGCGACGGCCTTTGCGAGCAGCTCTTTGCCGAGCTTTCAGCGGCGGGACGCGATGTGCTCTACGACGACACGGATGCGCGCGCGGGCGCCAAGTTCGCCGGCGCCGACCTGATCGGCCTGCCCTGGCAGGTGATCGTCGGTCCGCGGGGCGCAGCCGGCGGCGAGGTCGAGCTTAAGAACCGCAAGACGGGCGCGCGCGAAACGCTGCCTGCCGCAAACCTTGCCGCCCGTTTGAGCGCCTCCGCATGAGCGCGGCAGCCGGCACGTCGGGGAAGCCGGCCGGGGCCGGGCCGTTTTCCGCCTTCGAGCGCATGGTGGCTTGGCGCTACCTGCGCGCCAAGCGGAAGGAAACGGTGATCTCGGTGATCGCCACTATCTCCTTCATCGGGATCATGCTTGGGGTAGCCACCCTGATCACGGTCATGGCCGTGATGAACGGTTTTCGGGCGGAGCTGCTCACCCGCATCCTCGGCATCAACGGTCACCTGATCATGCAGCCGACGGATACGCCGCTGGATGATTACGCGGCCGTGGCCGATCGCCTGAACGGCGTGGCCGGCGTCAAATACGCGCTCCCGCTGATCGACGGGCACGTTCTCGCATCTGGGTTCGGCGGCGCCGGCACGGGCGCGCTGGTGCGCGGCATCCGCGGCGGGGATCTCGCCAAGGTTCCGCTGGTGGCGAAGAACATCCGGCAGGGCACGCTCGACGGCTTCGATGCGAGCGAGGGTGTCGCGATCGGCACCCGCATGGCCGAAAACCTCGGTCTTTCGCTGGGCGACAGCGTCACGCTGGTCTCGCCGGACGGCGACGTGACGCCGATGTTCACGACGCCGCGCGTCAAGGCCTATCCGGTCGTGGCGATCTTCGAAGTCGGCATGTCGGAGTACGATGCGTCGATCGTCTATATGCCGCTCGCCGAGGCGCAGCTTTTCTTCAACCTGGAGAACCGGGCGCAGACGATCGAGCTGTTCGTGGACAACCCTGATGCAGTGGACGCACTGCGGCCTGCGGTGGAAGAAGCGGCACAGCGGCCGGTGTTTCTGACGGACTGGCGGCAGCGCAACCAGACCTTCTTCTCGGCCCTCCAGGTCGAGCGCAACGTGATGTTCATGATCCTGACGCTGATCGTGCTCGTCGCGGCGCTCAACATCATCTCCGGCCTCGTCATGCTGGTGAAGGACAAGGGCCGCGACATCGCGGTGCTGCGCACGATCGGCGCCTCGCGCGGGGCGGTGATGCGCATCTTCATGATGACGGGTTCGGCGATCGGCGTCACCGGCACGGTGGCCGGCGTCGCGCTGGGCCTGGCGCTTTGCCTCAACGTCGAGCGCATCCGCGGATTCTTCTCCTGGGTGTCCGGCACGACGATCTTCAACCCGGAACTCTACTTCCTCAGCACGCTCCCCGCCGAGCTTGACGTGCGCGAAACCATGTCGGTCGTGATCATGGCGCTCGTCCTTTCCTTCCTCGCGACGCTGTTCCCGGCATGGAAGGCGGCGAAACTCGACCCGGTCGAAGCGCTGAGGTACGAGTAGATGGCGCCGCCGGTCATCGAGCTGAAGGGGATCGAGCGGCACTACCAGCAAGGGGCGGACCGGCTCACCATTCTTGACAAGGCCGACTTCTCGCTGTCCCCCGGCGAGATGGTGGCGCTTGTGGCGCCGTCCGGCACCGGCAAATCGACGCTCCTCCACACGGCCGGGCTCCTGGAGCGGCCGAACGCCGGCGAGGTCTGGCTCGGCGGGCGCGAATGCGGCAAGCTCGGCGACGACGAGCGCACCGGCATCCGCCGCAACGACATCGGCTTCGTTTATCAGTTCCACCATCTGCTGCCTGAGTTTTCCGCCCTCGAAAACATCATGATGCCGCAGCTTGTGCGCGGCCTGAAGCGGAAGGAGGCGGCGGAACGCGGGAGGCAGCTGCTAGACTACATGCAGATCGGAGCCCGCGGGCATCATCGTCCGGCGGAGCTTTCCGGCGGCGAGCAGCAGCGGGTGGCGATCGCGCGGGCCGTCGCCAACGCGCCTCTGATCCTCCTCGCGGACGAGCCGACCGGAAACCTCGATCCTGCCACCGCGTCCTATGTGTTCGACGCGCTCTCCGCGCTGGTGCGCCAGTCCGGCTTGGCGGCCCTGATCGCCACGCACAACCTAGAACTGGCCAAGCGCATGGACCGCCGCGTGACTCTGAACGCCGGCAAGGTGGTGGCTTTCTGACTGAGGCTGTTCCGCCGAGCGACACTAACCGCTTCTTCACCACATCCTTGGGAATACGGCGCCGAAGCTTGCGCCAGGATTGCCGCGCCGCCTTCCCGCGCCAAACCGCGATTGACGAGGGAACAAAGTTAGAACATAACTAAAACACAACGCAAACACGGAGCGGGAACATGGCGGACTGGATGCAAGACGTAATTTCGATGGTTTGCATGGGGACGTTCCTGGTGTCCATGGCGATGTGGATCGGCGCGCTCTGACGTGCATCGAGACGAGCCGCGCGGCGACCAGTCTTCGGGTCGCCGGCTGCCATCCTTCTGCGACTGAGCAGGACAGCTGTCACGACCGTCAGCTAGCTTCCACCGCCTGGCTTTTCCGAGATGCCAGTGACGGTGGCCCCAAAGATTTCCTCGAAGGCGCTGCGCAGCGCAACATCAAAATCCGCCATCGTCACGGGCAGTCCGAGATCGGCCAGGCTCGTGACCCCGTGATCGGCGATGCCGCAGGGCACGATCCCGGCGAAATGCGACAGGTCCGGCTCCACGTTGATCGCGATGCCGTGGAAGCTGATCCAGCGCCGCAGCCGGATTCCGATGGCGGCGATCTTGTCCTCGGCCGGGATGCCGGGAATGCGCTGGGGACGGTCCGGCCTCACGACCCAAACGCCGACGCGGTCTTCGCGGCGCTCGCCTTTGACGTTGAAGGCGGCGAGCGTCCGGATGATCCACTCCTCAAGCGCCGCTACGAAGGCGCGGACATCCGTGCGGCGCCGCTTCAGGTCAAGCATCACGTAAGCGACGCGCTGACCGGGACCGTGGTAGGTGTACTCGCCGCCGCGCCCCGTTTTGTGGATGGGAAAGCGTTGCGGCGCCAGCAGGTCGCCGTCGCGGGCGCTGGTGCCGGCCGTGTAGAGCGGCGGATGCTCCGCCAGCCAAACGGCTTCCGGTGCGGTGCCTGCATGGATCGCAGCGGCATGCGCCTCCATCGCGGCGACGGCCTCCTCGTAGGGCAGCAATCCGGGCTGCACGTGCCACGACACGGGGGAGGTGCCTGCGGATGGCAGGAAGGCGATATCCAGGGAGTTGCGTGGAACTGGGGGAGCAAGCATTGCAACTGAAATTCTAAAGCATGTCTCCCGAAAGTGGGAACCGGTTTCGGGAAAAAGACATGCGCAAAACAAAGAAGCTGAAGCGCGTTGCCTGAGGCCGAAAGGCCGCAACACGCTTTAATCGAGAGCGCAGCACGGCGGATAGAGCGCTGCGGGCCTGATCCGACCGCGCGTCTCAGGCGAACGAAGCTAAATTACATCTTAGCGTGGTGCGCCTCTGGGAATTACGTGCGCTAGCGCCAACCGGACTGCCCCAGCATATGGGATCGCTGCCTGGTACAAGCCAGCATGCGGTCGGAGCGATCCAAAGCAGATCAGCGCGCGAGAGAAAAGCCGCCCTGCCGCCCTTGTTTCACCGGACCCGATTTGCTACAGCCTGCCGCGCCGGCCAGAGCCGGCTTTCTCGTGACGAGCGGTCGTGGCGGAATTGGTAGACGCGCAGCGTTGAGGTCGCTGTGGGGCAACCCGTGGAAGTTCGAGTCTTCTCGACCGCACCATTCACGTTTTAGCATGTCGTAAGCCTCTGTTTTAACTATGCCTTTTTTCAGGTGCGGGCGCTAGCCCTTCTTGGTGCTGGCGAATGGCGTTCCTGATTTTCTCCGACGCCTGTTTCGCCATACGCTTTCGACCGGCTGTTTTCGTGTAGTGGCTGGCCATTGCACCGCCAGTCCAGCCGAACAGGGCTTCCAGCTCTCCGACCGTCGCGCCCGCTTCCACAGCGCGGGTTGCGCCGATCTTCCGAACGCCGTGTGCCGTCTTGTTCTTCAGCCCGGCCTGGCGAGCAGCCAGGCGGAAACGGTTGCCGAACGTCTCCTTTGTGAGCGGATGACCATTGTCACCAACGATCCAGGCCAAGTCGCCGGTCGGACCCTGCTTCAGTGCTTCCTCCAGCGGCGGCAGGATCGTGATGCTGACCTCCGTGTTTGTCTTCTCGGTGCGAATGGTCGCAACGCCATCCTTGACGTGCTGCTTGCCGATCTTCACGGCGTCACCCCGGCGTAGGCCGGTATAGAGCAGGACATGGAGCCAAACCCGCTCCTTGGTGCCCGGCTTCCATTTCCGTTCATAGGCCGCGACATCCTCCTCGGTCCACGCCGCAAAGCCTTCGTTCTTCGGGCGCGGCGGGTTCTTCACGCCGGCCGTGGGATCGACCGGGACAAGTTCCGCTTCGAGCGCCCAGCGGAACAGCCCGCGCATCGCGTCGAGGAAGTTCCTTGCCTGCGCCGGGGTGGCCACACGATCTTCACGGCCGGTGACGATGATCTTGCGCGTGATGGCCTTATAGGCGGCGCTGCCAGCCTTCTTGACCACGCCCTTGAAGATGTTGTCCCGCTGCCGGCGCGTGGCAGTGGACAGTCCGCGGTAGGTGGACGTCTCCCGGTAGCGGGCAATCAGCCATTCCAAGGTGCTTGTCGCAATGATCCGCTTCTTGGTCTTCACCGTGCCGAGCGCAGCATGGTAGGCTTCGGCAAACTCCGGTGCGGTCGGCGCCGGCAGGCGGATGCGCGGGCCTTTCCGCAAGCGGCGCGATCGCGAATATGTCGGCATGGCCTGGTTCCGCGACGATGGAGAGAATGGGCTTGATCGTGTGGCCCTGGTGCAGATGCGTCCGCCGGGCGACATCACGCCGCCGAACCGGCCGCTGGGGTTGCAAAAGGCCGGTCCCCGGCACGTCGCCATCCCGGCCGATCAGATCAGGACAAAGAGCGTTGTGGAAGTGCTGCACCGCTGCCACCCGTTCTGGATGACGCGGACACGGCTCTATCCGTGAGGCTGGGATCGAAAGCTCAAGTCCTTCAAAGCGCTATTTGCAATGAGGTTTGATGGTTGTCGCTGCTGCGAGTTTGGCGCGGCTTTTCAAATGGTTGGCCTAGAAGGGCCAACATCTCAACCAAAAATAAGACAATCCTAACCTGTATTAGTCAGCATCCGCTCGTCTGCCAAAGCGGGCGGTGAGGTCTGACATGCGGTCCGAGTTACTGGGTCTGGGTGACGCATCACCAGATGCGATGATCTGCGCCGATGCCGACGGGTGCATCACATACTGGAATCGGGCCGCGGCATCGATGTTCGGCATCGCGTCTGAGGCCGCGCTCGGCGCATCGCTGGACCTGATCGTTCCCGAACAGATGAGAGGTGCCCACGCTGCCGGCATGAAGCGACTCGCACAAGGAGGCGAGCCGCGCATCGTCGGTCGGGTTGTTGAAGTGATCGCGCAGCATGTCGATGGGCGTATCTTCCCCATCGAGATGTCGCTCGCAAGGTGGGAACGGGACGGCCAGTTGTTCTTCGGGTCGGTGATACGGGACGTGTCGGAGCGGCGCAGAAGCCAGGACAGGCTCCACCACCTCGCGCATTTCGACCAGTTGACACTGCTGCCCAACAGAACGCTCTTCATCGAAAGGCTTGAAGGGACACTGGCCGGTGCAGATGCGGCCACGGTGCTGCTTGTTGATCTCGACCGCTTCAAGGAGGTGAACGATCACCTTGGGCATCAAGCCGGCGACGCGGTGCTTTGCGAAGCCGCAAGGCGCCTCAAGCAGTGTGTTTCCGCCGCCGACGCGACCGTGGCGCGTATCGGAGGGGACGAGTTCGCCATCATCATGCCGAAGTCGGCAGACTTGTTCGCAGCATCCTACACCGCCGACACCATCTTGGATGCCTTCGACAATGCGTTCATCTTTGATGAGCGCGAGTGCAAGGTCGGTTGCAGCATCGGGATCGCTTTCGCGCCGAACGACGGCACGACCACTGCGGAACTGCTGGGCAATGCCGACCTCGCCCTCTACAAAGCCAAGCATGCCGGCGGGCGTCTTGAACTCTTCACGCCGAGCCTGCGCGCCCGCTCTGCCACGCGGCGGCATATGGAAAAGGAACTCGAACGCGCTGTCGAGCAGCACGAGTTGGAGTTGTTCTACCAGCCTCAGGTTCGGTTGAGGGACAAGGCGATCATCGGAGCAGAAGCGCTCATGCGATGGCGCCACCCTGAGAGAGGCCTGCTGGCGCCGGCCTCCTTCATCTCCGTTCTGGAAAGCATGAGGCTGGCGGATGCGGTGGGCCAGTGGGTGCTGAAGCAGGCCTGCATGCAGGCTGCCGCTTGGCAAGACCTCCTTCCGGGCTTCCGCATGGGCGTGAACTTGTTCGAGGCTCAGGTCCACTCGCCGAGCCTTGCGTCCGACGTACAGCATGCCCTTGCGCTCTTCGGTCTTCCGGCAAGCTGCCTGGAACTGGAGATCACCGAAAACACAGTGATCGACAAGGATGACGGATGCGTTGCCAGCCTGCGCAGGCTTCGCGACTGCGGCATCTCGCTTGCCTTCGATGACTATGGCACCGGCTTCGCCTCGCTGAGTCTGCTGAAGCGTTTTCCCCTAAGCCGCCTGAAGATCGACCGGAGCTTCGTGCGCGACATTGCCGTCGATGCAGAGGATCAAGCCATTGTGGCGGCGGTCATTTCGCTGGGCAGGCAGTTCAACCTCGGCACGATTGCAGAAGGGATCGAGACGCCGGAGCAGGAGTTGCTTCTTCAGGCGTGCGGCTGCCAGGAAGCCCAAGGCTATAGATACGGCAAACCCATGGACGCCGCTGCCATGACACACTTTTTTTCGGCGGGTATTCCGCAAGCGGTGCACTTGGCTGCACCTTAGAGCATCGGACGGTTAATCGCACGCAGTCTGCCGGCCGGGGGCGGGTGCAGGCGTTGTTGTTGGCCTCGGCCGGGCAACAGCCCGACGCTCGCCCACCGCCTAGCCTGCATCCGATTAACCGTCCGATGCTCTAGCAGCGCATGGTCGTTCGCCAGATATGGAAAAGATCTGGGCGAGCACTTCGGCGTGGTGCCGACGTCCATGAAAACACTCAAGCCGTTTGCACAAGCCGCCCATCGCTCATCCCTTTCGCTCCCGCGCCTCAGTCCAGTTCCTCAGGTGAGGGCGTGCAGATGGCCGCCGCATCGGCTCGCCGGAGCTTCATGTTCAGGCGGAGTGGTTATCGTTGCGGCGTTCGAGCTCCAGGCAAACAGCACGCGAAAACGACGGCAGAGCAGAGCTGCGTTCAAGCTCGATCGCAACCGCGAAGTGCGTCGCTCCCATGCCGTACCATCAGCTCGTTTGCAGCCTTGCGGACGGCGTCCTGATCGAACTCATGGCTGAGCATGCGTCTATGACGCTTTGTCGAGGGCTTGCCCCAGCCACAACCCGGCAAACGTCAGCGTGGCGGAGTAGGTCGGCTTGCCCGCTTCATCTCTGACGAGCACCGTGAAGGCTTGCCGGTCCCCATCCTTGGGTACTTCATCCCTGGCAATTGCCGGCAGTGCGCGCATCGCTTCCAACCGGACGGTCGCCACGTTGGGCAGCTCCGTTCCTTCCTCGTCCGGGGTGTGGCGTCCATTTTCGAAGATGTCGAAGAAGTAGCGAGGCATGCCTGTGCTCCTGAACCGGGCGGGAGCACGCTTTGTCTCTCTGTCTCGGCTGGCCATTCAGTTGATGCGCCGATGATGTGTTCTGAACTGGCAGAACTGCCCCAGGTTCCTCAGCGAGGTGGGTCCGCAGATTCCGGTCAGTAGCCGTGGTGGTCGGCTTCGAACCGGAGAGAGTACACCGTGTCTCCCGCAGCATCGGCCACCGTCATGTGCCACGGCCAACCGTTGGCGAGGCCCGTAGCTTCCTGAGCCAAGAGGGCGCCAGCCAAGCGCACAGCCTCAATCCTGACATCCCCGATGCTTCCGAGTTCGGTGCCCTCGTTGTCAACGATGGCTCGTCCATCCATGATGTGGAAGAAGTAAAGAGGCATGTTCGCTCCATCAGTGAGGCGGGAGCGCGTCGCATCTCTCAGTCTCGGCAAGCCGTGCAAGGATGCGCCGATGATGACAACTCATCTACGCCATTTTGCTTCCGGCACCATCCTTAATTGTTAAGGCGCTGCGCTTTTGTGTTGCTCGGCGGTTGAATCGACCCGATCGCGCTTGGCTCCAGGCGCAGGGCTTTCAGTCGAGCTTGCTTCGCCTCTCGCTCGGCCCGTTCCTTGGCTATGATGGCAGTCGCTACCTGCGTTGTATTGTCGGCTCACGCGCGCTTGGCGGTCCGCGTCCGGGAGGCAGCTTTGATTTTGACCATGAAGCGCGACAACGTTTCGTGAGGAATCCCTACCAGCCCGGCAACATCTTGGGGGTGGCCGCCGGGCTGAGCCTGCTGACTGTCAGGCAAAGGACGCTCAACAAGCCCGCGAAGAACTAGGTCAACCCGATCGCCGGCAAAGAGCGGCAAAAAATGCGCTTCATGCAGTGCTGTTGAAACCCAGCACTTTGGGCAGCCGTGCTCCAGAAATGAAGCATGCTATGATCCTCGCCGCTGCACTCGGTCTCTCCCTTGCAGCGGGAACCGAAATGATGCGCTTGGCTGAAGTCCTGCTGCATTGAAGCCGTGGGGCTGAACGAGCCACACTGTCGGCGCCTTTGCCGGGACGCAGGAGTTCAGGCAGCGTCCGTTCTGGATCCGCCGATCCACGCCCACGCCTCTTCTTCCTCTTCCAGGTCAAACGTCTTGGCCTCAACCGGCGAGAGCGGGCTGAAGACGTTGATCATGGCCCTCGCCCAGGCCGGCGCTCCCACCACCGCATAGTGCCGGACGTGCGCGCCCGAACGGAGCGTCGTGGCGAAGCTTTCCTTATCGAACACCGCACCCAGCTCGGCACCGTCATAGCCAGGCATGGTCAAGAGGAGATCGATCTTGTCGAAGCGTTCAAAGGCTGCGGAAACGGTTGAAGCCATGCCCTCGATGTCAGCTTCAGCGATCTTGCCGGTCACCTCGAAAGCTAGAAGGTCGGGACGGTTGGTCGAGATTTGACTGATGGCGTTCATGGACTGCTTCTCCCCTGAGTTGATCGGTGCGATCTCGGTGACAGAGCTTTGCCAAACTCGTGACCATGCGCAAGCCGGTCCCCTTGGCAGGGCACTGGCAATGCATTGTTCGTGTCGCTGATCGTCTGGCAGTTCGGACCACGGACGTTTCGCTCGCCGTGCGTGTCAGCGCGATGCTGGGCGAGTTAGTGGGGCCTAGTCCGCGTCAGTTCATCTGACGCTTCCAGCCGTTGACCCTGAACTCCCCAAGGGCGTCCGTGATGTCGTTGAGTTGAGCAAGCCCCTGGAAGGACAGCGTAAACTTCTGCGTTCCAGGTTTGGCGGCTTCCATTGGAATAGCCACGAAACCCTGATCGCCATTTTTCCTACCCGCCGCCAGCGTGCAGCGCAAATCTGGAAATCGCATTTGCAAGAATGCATCCGCCTTTTTCCAGCACGTCATCAGGGAAGGCCGCGCCAGCTGGCATCATGACGAGGACATCGTCTGCTGGAAGATGTTCACGAGCGGCTGGCCGGTGTCGTGATCGAGTGCCTGGACTGGCAGGCATTTATCGCGCGCTACGACACGCTTGATACGCCGTTCTGCCTGGACCCGCCCTACTACGGGAACGAGGACGACTACGGTCGCGGATTGTCCAGCCGCGATCAGTTCGCAGCGATGGCAAGCGCGCTGGGCGGCATCCGCGGCCGCTTCGTGCTTTCGCTAAACGATCTGCCGGAGGTGCGCGAGATCTTCGCCGCTTTCGAGTTCCAGGCCGTGGACTTGTCTTATCGGATCAGCGGAGGAGTCACTGCGGCGCGCGAGGTGATCATCACTGCCCGCGCCTGAGCCGTTTGGATCGCCCATCAAGTTGAGCCCCAAGAAATGCCCCTTAATGTGCGCCAAATAAATCCTTAAGGCTCGCAAACCCTTGCGGCGCATGGTGTGGTGAAAGGTGCGTTTGCGTCCTCGACCGCACTCTCGTTACAGATCCTCTCCTGATCCGATTTCTCGGCGCCCGCGTGCGAAATGCCGCACGTCAATTTCATGCAGGAAGCCGTCCGCTTGCGTGTTGCCAGGGCGCGCGGCATGCTGTTGAACGGCCTGCACATCCCGGCACCGCATGGCGCCTCGAACCGCGGAGGCGCGTATGGAGAGCCCGAACGAAGAACGGCCTCAAGCGGGTGACTCTGGCGGGCCGAACGGCAGCATTTACGATGCCGAAGGCGTCATCCGCGCGCCGTTCCTGACCCAGGTCGGCGCGGCGATCGCCGACCGCGATACGGTGATGCTGAAAGCGGAGGTCAGCAACCTCCATCAGTCCGAAATCGGCGACCTCCTGGAAGCGCTCCTGCCGGAGCAGCGCCAGCAGCTTGTGCAGCTGCTCGGCGCCGACTTCGACTTCACCGCGCTCACCGAAGTGGACGAGGCGATCCGCCTGGAGATCGTCGAGAACCTGCCCAATGCGCAGATTGCGCAGGCCGTGCAGGAGCTCGACTCGGACGATGCCGTCTATATCCTGGAGGATCTGGACGAGGCCGATCAGGACGAAATCCTGTCGCAGCTTCCCTTCACCGAGCGCATCCGCCTGCGCCGCTCGCTGGACTATCCCGAAGAGTCGGCCGGGCGCCGCATGCAGACGGAGTTCGTCGCCGTGCCGCCGTTCTGGACCGTCGGCCAGACGATCGACTACATGCGGGACGACCAGAACCTGCCCGAACGCTTCGCGCAGATCTTCGTCATCGACCCCACCTTCAAGCTGCTCGGCGCCGTCGATCTCGACCGCATCCTGCGCTCGCGCCGCTCGACCAAGGTCGAGGCGATCATGCACGAGACGCGCCACGCCATTCCCGCCACCATGGACCAGGAAGAAGCGGCGCAGGAATTCGAGCAGTACGACCTTCTCTCGGCGGCCGTGGTGGACGAGAACGAGCGTCTCGTCGGCGTGCTGACGATCGACGACGTGGTGGACGTGATCCAGGCGGAGGCCGAGGAAGACCTGCTGCGCATGGGCGGCGTCGGCGACGAAGAGCTTTCCGATTCCGTGCTCACCACCTCGCGCTCCCGCGTGCCGTGGCTGCTCGTCAACCTCGTCACGGCCGTGCTGGCGGCTTCCGTGATCGGCCTGTTCGAGAACACGATCCAAGCGGTGGTGGCGCTGGCCGTGCTGATGCCGATCGTCGCCGGCATGGGCGGCAATGCGGGATCGCAGACCATGACGGTGACGGTGCGCGCGCTCGCCACGCGCGACATCGACATCTACAATGCCGGCCGGATCATCAGGAGAGAACTCGGCGTAGGTTTCATCAACGGCATCGTGTTCGCCTGCCTGATCGGCCTCGTGGCGGGCCTCTGGTTCCATTCCCCGAGCATCGGCGGATTGATCGCGGCGGCGATGGTGATCAACATGTTCGCCGCCGCGCTGGCAGGCATCCTGATCCCGCTGCTGCTGGACCGCCTGGGCGCCGACCCGGCGGTGGCGTCCGCGGTGTTCGTGACGACCGTGACGGACGTGGTGGGGTTCTTTGCGTTTCTGGGACTTGCCACATGGTGGTTCAGCGGTTCGCACTGACACGATGCGCGAGTTCTATTCCATCACCGAGCTGACCCGCGAATTCGACATCACGACGCGGACGCTGCGCTTCTATGAGGATCAAGGGCTGATCCAGCCGCTGCGCCGCGGCCGCACCCGGCTGTTCCACCCATCCGACCGGCAGCTGCTGCGGCAGATTCTTGGCGCCAAGCGTCTGGGATTTTCGCTGGCCGAAATCCGCGACCTCGTCGCCATGACGGCCGAGGTGCCAGGCGAGACCGATAAGATCAGGGCGCTGCTCCGCCGCATCGGCGCGACACGCGACTTGCTGCGGCAGAAGCGCCGCGACCTCGAAGACGTTTTGGACGACCTCGATCATGCGGAAGAGGCCTGCGTGGAGCGGCTTGTGGAACTCGGCGTTTCCACCTGACCTCCGCGTCAGGGCTGCTCCTCGCTTGTGTCGGCCCCCGCAGCGCAGATGCCGGCCATGTCCTGAAGCTGCGCTTTGGTCTGCGGGTCGGCGTCGCTGCCGAACACCTTCGACATCAGCCCGCCCGCCTGGATCTGGTCGAGCATGCAGGAGCAGTAGGGGGCACAAAATGCCTCGTCACGCGAAGCCTCGCAATTGCGCGCGCAGGCGCGGCTGAATCTTGCCTCCGGCGCTTGCGGCACCGGCGGGAAGACTTGCGAGAACAGCCAGACGCAGCCGATCAGAACGGGTTGATGGAGGAGGTAAAACAGAAGGCTGTGGCGGCCGAGAAAAGCGAGGGGACGCAAGCCTCGTGGAGGATTGCCTGCAAGCCATGGGAAGAAGCCTGCCTGCGCCGCTAACTTTGCTATGCCGATACCTGCAAGCACCGCACCGAACCAGGGAAACACCGGCACGTAGTCGTTGGAGCGGGGAAGCGCAGTTGAAAGTCCCACCCACCAAAGCGCCGGATGGTTGAACAGGTCGGCTTTGAAAAAGAAGGGCAGCGCGACGAACCCGGCGGCGAGAGCAAGCGTCAGGATCGAAGGCAGGCGCAGGAAGAGCAGGCCCGCCAAGCTGGCAAAGGCGATCTCGTGAAGGATACCGAAAAAGATCCACTCTTCCCGCATGGCGAGGAAAGTGGCCAGCGAGATCAGCGCCGCGGCGCCGGCGACCAGGACGAACCGCTTCCAGAAGCCGTTCCAGCGGATCCCCTCCGCATGCGCCAGGAACAGGCTGACGCCGACCAGAAACAGGAAGCTGGAAGCGATCGAGCGGGCGTAGAGTTTGAGGAATCCGTGGCCTGTCGTGCCCGGCTCCAGATAGCCGAAGAACTCAAGGTCCCACGAGAAGTGGAAGCTCGCCATGGCGAGCAGCGCAACGCCTCTCGCCACGTCGATCGCCGCGATCCGGCGGGAAGGGAAAGGACTGTCGCTCATGCCGGCGCGACTTGTTGCAGGCCGCCGCGCCGAAGTCCAATGCCGCGTCGGCTGATCAGGCAGCGCTCAAGCGCGCCACCGGCTGTTCGCGGATGGGCAGGTGCACGGCGGCGGCAAACAGGCCGAGCAGGACGCCCAGCCACCACACGGGATCGTAGCTGCCAAGTTGGTCGTAGAGGTAGCCGCCGAGCCACACGCCCAGGAACGAGCCAACCTGGTGGGATAGGAACACCATGCCGCCCAGCATGCCGAGATGCCTTGTGCCGAACATCACCGCGACGAGGCCGTTGGTGGGCGGCACGGTGGAAAGCCAGAGCAGGCCCATCAGGATGGAGAAGGCGATGACGGTTGCAGGCGTCTGCGGCAGGAGGAGGAATGCGGTGACGAGGACCGAGCGGCCGAAATAGATCAGCGCGAGGATAACCGGCTTCGGATACCGCTGGCCGATCGCGCCGGCCGTCAGGCTGCCGATGATGTTGAAGAAGCCGATCAGCGAAAGGGCGATCACGGCGTAGCGGCTGTCGATGCCGAGGTCGCGGATATAGGCTGGGAAGTGTGCGGTGATGAACGCCACCTGGAAACCGCAGACGAAGAAGCCGGAAACCAGCAGGAGATAGGAGCGGTGCTTAGCCGCCTCGCGCAGCGCTTCCGCGGCGGTCTGCTCCATCGCGGCGGTTGCCGAAAGGCCGCTTCGGGCGTTGCCGACGAGCGGCGCGGCGAGGACTGGAATGACGAGCATCATCGCGCTCATGATCACCAGCGTGTCCGACCAGCCATAGGCGTCGATCAGCTTCTGGCTGAGCGGCGCAAACAGGAACATCCCCGCCGAACCAGCGGCCGTGCCGAGCCCGAACACGAAGGAGCGGCGCTCCGGCGAAACATTGCGGGCAAACGCCGCCAATACGATGCTGAACGAGCCGGCGGCGATGCCAAGGCCGATCAGCACGCCGCCGCCGAGGTAAAGCACTCCCGTGTTGGGCGCGAACGCCATCACAACCAGCCCAACCGCATAAAGCAGCCCGCCGAGGCTCAAGGTCCGCCAGGTTCCGAACTTGTCGGCAAACGCGCCAAACACCGGCTGGCCCAAGCCCCAGAAGAGGTTCTGGATTGCCATGGCGAGGCCGAATTCGGTGCGGTCCCAGCCTTTCTCGGCAAGCATCGGGATCTGGAAGAAGCCCATCGCGGAGCGGGGTCCGAACGTCAGCGCCGCAACGGCACAGCCGCAGCCGATGATGAGCCAAGGCAGCGGGCTTGCCCGTCCGGTGGAGTGGGTCGTGAAGGAGGCCATGCCGCATCCCCGCAGGAGAAAGTTGAGGTCTAGCGCTTTCCCGGACGCAGGAACAATCAAAAGGGTCCACGCACCCTTCAACTTCTCTGAAGCGACGCCGCTCGAAATCGGTGCTTTACCCCTGTTAATGTGCCACAGTTCAGCCCCATTGATTCACGCAATGCGCGCTCCGTCATTTCCCTTCGCATCCGGCTCGGCAAGAACGCTGCAAACATCCAATGAGCCTTTCATTCCCTGACCGTGTCCATGGTGATGGGCCGGCGATCCGTCCCGCACGCCGGAACGACATCGACGCGCTGGTGGCGATCGAAAACGCCTCGTTTGCAGGCGACCGGCTTTCCCGCCGCTCCTTTCTGCGGTTCGTGGAAAGCCCTTCGGCCATTGCGCTTGTGGCGGAGCGGGAAGCGGTGCTGGGAAGCTGCATCGTGCTCCTGCGCACCACCTCGCAGCGCGCCCGGCTTTATTCGCTTGCCGTCGCACCGCAAGCCGCGGGGCAGGGAATAGGATCAGCCCTGTTGAAGGCCGCGGAGGCAGCCGCAGCTGTGCAGGGCAGCCGCGTGATGACCCTGGAGGTGCGCGAAGACAACGCGCCGGCCCAGGGCCTCTATGCCAGAAGCGGCTTCGATCTTATCGGGCGTACGTCCAGCTACTACAGCGACGGCCAAGCCGCGCTGCATTTCCGCAAAGCCCTTGCGCCGCCAGCGCTTGCGCAGGAGGCGGCGGCATGAGCTGGGTTATCCTGACCGGGCGCGGCAACGACCTGGATCAGGTTGCCACGCCGCACAAGATCATCACGACGAAAGACTATCTGGCGCATCCGCAGCTTTTCAAAGGGCAGCGGCCGAAGGTCATCAACCTGTCCAACAGCACCGGCTACCAGAGCCGGGGCTACTACGCCTCGCTGCTGGCCAGTTCGCGCGGGCACAAGGTCATTCCGACCGTCGAGACGATGATCGACCTGTCCGAACGCAAGCTCTACGAGAACTCGCTGCCCGAACTGGAACTCGCCCTCAATAAATGCCGCAAGGAACTTGGCGGCACCTTTCCGCCCAAGGTGCGCATCTTCTTCGGATTAGGGCCGGGCAAGGCCTGGGATCGCTTCGCCAAGCTCCTGTTCGACTGGTTTCGCGCGCCTGCGCTCGAAGTGACGATCAAGGATGAGTTGGGATGGGCTTCGATCCGCAAGATCGGCTTCCAGCCGCTTGTGCGGATCACGGGCGAAGAGCGCGCCCGCTTTCTACAGTGTCTTGAGGCCTACACGAACCGGGAGTGGCGCGATACGCGCACGCGCACGCCCTCCCGCTTCACGTTCGCCACCCTTGTCAACCCGCAGGAGGAACTGCCGCCTTCGGAAATCGCCTCGCTGCGGCACTGGGCCAAGATCGCAGAAAAGATGGGCGTGGAAGTCGAGCCGATCAGCCGCAAGGAACTGGCGAAGCTGGCGAATTACGACGCGCTCTTCATCCGGGAAACCACGTCGATCTCGAACCACACCTACCGCTTCGCACGCCGCGCGCAGCAGGAAGGCATGCCGGTGATCGACGACCCGCTGTCGATGATCCGCTGCACCAACAAGGTTTACCTGAACGAGCTGATGAGCGCCAACAAGGTGCCGGTGCCGCCGACGGTGATGATCTCCGGCCTGAACGACCTGGAGCAGGCGGCACAAATCCTCGGTTTCCCGATCGTGCTCAAGATCCCGGACAGCGCCTTCTCCCGCGGCGTCAAGAAGGCGTCGGACTTCGCGGAACTGAAGGCGCTGGCGGAAAAATGGCTGGAAGACTCAGACCTCCTGATCGCCCAGAAATTCGTGCCGACGCAGTATGACTGGCGCATCGGGGTGCTGGGCGGGCAGCCGCTCTTCGCCGTCCACTACCTGATGGCGAAAAAACACTGGCAGATCGTCAACCACGAGCGTTCGGGCAAGCCGGACCAGGGCGGCGTCAAGGCTTTTACTCTGAAGAACACGCCCGCGCATGTTGTGGACACCGCGGTGCGGGCAGCCCGCTGCATCGGCGACGGTCTGTACGGCGTGGACCTCAAGGAGACGGGCGACGGCGTGTTCGTGATCGAGGTGAACGACAACCCGAATCTCGACCACGGCTATGAAGATCTGGGTGAGAAGGACGAAGTCTGGGTGAAGCTCACCCAGTGGTTTCTCGACCGGCTGGAGAAGCCGAGCCGGCCGGGATAGCCGCCCTTTCATCCGCGCTTGCCCGCTCGGCTTCCAAGGCGTCGAAGCGCGCGAGGAAAGCCGCCTGCACGACTTCCGTCGCCTGCGGGGTAAGATCGAAGTCGGATTGCTCCAGGCCGCGCGGACGGCCGAAGAACTCCGCACCTTCCTTGAGCGAGAAGCCGGCAAGCTGGGTGGCCTCGAAATAGGCGGCGACGCGATCGGCGTGCTTGATGACGGCGTGCAGCGCCTTGCTCGTCTCCGCCGGCAGCGAAAAGCGGAGATGGATTGCGCGCTGGAGCCTGCCTTCGACTTGCCTGTAGTCGCCGCCCATCGTGGCCTTGAAGGGCGAGATCATGTCGCCGATGACGTATTCCGGCGCGTCGTGCAACAGGGCTGCCAGGCGATGTGAGGGCGTACAGGCGGGCTCGGTCGCCCCGACGATCTGCTCCACCAGCAGCGAATGCTGCGCCACCGAGAACGCATGCATGCCGCGCGTCTGGCCGTTCCAGCGGGCCACGCGGGAAAGCCCGTGGGCGATATCGGCAATCTCGATATCGAGCGGCGAGGGATCGAGAAGGTCGAGCCGCCGGCCCGAAAGCATACGCTGCCAGGCGCGCGGGCGGGATGGCGTTGCCCGCGGCATCAGTCGGCGGCAGCCTGTTCGGGCGAGGCCTGTGGGAGGGTGAAGCGCATGCCGGGCGGGATCGAAAGCGTGAGAGCCACGCCGGCGGCATGGATTGCGGTTCCGGCAGCCAGGGCGTCGGCAACCCGGTCGATACGGACAAGAGCGATGCCCACCCGGCCAACGACTGTGCCGAGCGTACCGATTGGGCGCTCGCCCGCCACGACTTCGGTGCCGGCGGGCGGCAGAGCTTCTTCGGATTGCGCAACGAGAATCCGGCGCCGTGCGGTGCCCCGGTGCTGCATGCGGGAAACCACCTCCTGCCCGACAAAGCAGCCCTTCCGGAGGCCGACGCCACCATTCTGGTCTAGCAGCACGTCATGCGGGAAGGCGTCGCCCAGCGTAAAATCCACGCCGCTCTCCGCCACTCCGTACTGAACGCGCACCCCGTTCCAATCGGCTTCATCAGCCTCGGCGTTCTGAGGGGCGTAGCTGCGCCACACGCCGGCGTCGGTGGGGAAGCGAGTGTCGCGAAGCCGCGGCTGTGCGGCTTCTGAGTTGGCAGCGCCATCCCAGCCCGCAAATACGTCTGCGCTCTGTTGTGTCGCGATGTCCACTTTCGCGCGGAGCCGGTAGAGCGTCAAACGGCGTGCGAGGTCTGCGGCGATGTCGGTGCGGCAATCCAGCCGAAACCCCTCGCCGTCCCGTGAAACGAGGAAGTCGAACAGGATTTTGCCCTGCGGGGACAACAGGGCGCAGGGGCGGACGTCTTTGTCGGGGAGCGCATCGACATCTGCCGTGACGATGTTTTGCAGGAAATGCTGCGCTTCCGCAGACGAAACGGTGACGAGGGCGCGACCGGGGATCTGAACGACAGGCATACGCATAATCTGTTGCAAGGGGACCGGCGCTTAACTAGGCCCCGGAGCTGTGCGCAGCAAGCGCGGGCGGGTAGAGGCGGGCAGATGGCGGCATCGACTTTCGACGTGATCCTGCGCGGCGGCACGGTGGTCAACCAGGATGGAATAGGGCAGCGCGACGTCGGCATCCGCGGCGGCCGTATAGCAGGGCTTGGCGCCTTGGCGCCGGAGAGTGCCGGAGAGGTCGTTGATTGCAGCGGGCTGCACATCCTGCCAGGCGTGATCGACAGCCAGGTGCATTTCCGTGAGCCGGGAGCGGAGCACAAGGAAAATCTGGAAACGGGTTCCCGCGCAGCGGTGCTGGGCGGCGTGACGGCAGTGTTCGAGATGCCGAACACCAATCCGCTGACCACCTCGGCCGACGCGCTCGCCGACAAGGTGCGGCGCGGCACGGGCCGCATGCATTGCGACTTCGCCTTCTGGGTGGGCGGCACGCGGGAGAACGCGGGCGACCTCGCCGAACTGGAGCGGCTGCCGGGGGCGGCGGGGGTCAAGGTCTTCATGGGCTCCTCCACGGGCAGCCTGCTCGTGGAAGACGATGGCGGCGTGCTGGCGATCCTGCGCGCCATACGGCGCCGGGCAGCCTTCCATTCCGAGGACGAGTACCGCCTGCGTGAAAGGATGAGCGAGCGGCGCGAAGGCGACCCTTCATCCCATCCGGTGTGGCGCGACGTGGAAGCGGCGGTTCGCTCGACGCGCAGGCTCGTCGCGCTGGCACGGCAGGCGGGCGCGCGCATCCATGTGCTGCACATCTCGACGGCCGAGGAGATCGCCTTTCTCGAAGCCCAGAAGGACGTGGCAAGCTGCGAGGCGACGCCGCACCACCTGACCCTCTCAGCCGAGGATTACCGCACGTTGGGCACGCTCGTGCAGATGAACCCGCCAGTGCGCGATGCGCTTCACCGCGAAGGCATCTGGAACGGCATTAGCAGCGGCGTGGTGGATGTGCTGGGCTCGGACCACGCTCCGCACACGCTGACAGAGAAGGCAAAACCCTATCCGCAATCACCGTCTGGAATGCCGGGCGTGCAGACGCTCGTGCCGGTCATGCTTGACCACGTGAACGCCGGAAAGCTGTCGCTGGAGCGCTTCGTGGACCTGACCAGTCAAGGCCCGGCGCGATTGTTCGGCATCGCTCGAAAGGGCCGGATCGCTGCGGGTTATGATGCCGATCTGACGATCGTGGACCTGAAGCGGCAGGAGACGATTTCCAACGGCCAGGCCGCGTCTCGCGCGGGTTGGACGCCCTATGACGGCAAGCGCGTCCAGGGCTGGCCGGTCGGCACCTTCGTGCGCGGGCAGCGGGTGATGTGGGAAGGCGAGATCGTGACGCTGTCTTCCGGCCGGCCGGTGATGTTCAGCGAGGCGCTGCCGCGCGGCTGAGCTTCAATCGCCCGCCAGAAAGAACGCCCAGCGGCCCTGCGGCGTGATGCCGATGCGGTAGAAGATGTAGGCGCCGTAGGTCTTCATCTCTTCCACGTCGCCCGCCGTAACGATCTTGAAAAGCTCCACCTGCTGCCGGCCGGTCAGGCGGTCCAACGGGATCGCGAAGAAGTAGGGCCAGACATAGAGTTCCTCGGCCTCGCCCTTGTCGAGGTGCACATAGCCGGCCGAGAGCACCTCTTCGAGGATGGCAAGGATTTCCAGGCCCTTGCCGTCGCCCGAACTCTGCTTGAGAAATTCGATGACGTCGCCGTCAACGTCGGTGAGCGAGACTTGCGTGGCGTCTTCTCCCTTGCCGAGCAGCGGGCGCAGCTTCTCGATGTCGGCGCTCTTGCAGGCTTCGATCAACCGGTCGTGCGTGCGGCGCACGGGCTCCGGCAGCGCCGACAGATCATAGGACACTTCGGGGAGGGGACCGTTTTCCGAGATTTCCGGCCGGTTCGGATCGTGCGGCGTATCGGGTGAAGCCGCGCTTGGAGTCGCCTCGTCGCCCTCCGGCGTGGCGTCCGCCGGGTCGTCGGAAGAGGCGGGCGCAGCATCCGGCGCGGTGTTTTCAGCGCCCGGCTCAGCCGCCTTGTTCGGCGCTCCCGAAGGCGCCGGGAGGTCCTCGCGTTGAATCTCGCTCAGCGCCCGGGCAGGCTGCATGCTGAAGCCAAGCGAGGCGAGCGGAAGAACAAGGGCAAGAAAGGCTAGGCTCGGCTTGCGCATGACTCGCAATCGTTGTCGGCTGAAGCAGCGCACCGCGCCGGTGGGCTGGATTGTTTTCCGAAAAATTCAGTGCAGTCTTTTCGACGGCTCGAAGTCGCCGGCCACCACCATCTCGCGCACGCGGTCGATCAGCGCGAGCGCGGCATCTTCGCCGCTGACGCGCAGGAATTCGCTCAGGGCAGTGGAAAGGGCGGCTTCGGCGATGATGTCGGCTTCGATGCCGGCGGAAAGGCCTTCGGCCCAAGCCTCGTTGTGGCTTTCCACGGCGGTCAGGCGCTTTTCTTCCCTGACCATCGCATCGATGTCGCGCACGCCCTGTTCCATTCCGTCACTCACCCCTTGCAATCTCTGCCGCAACGCAGGCGCACCGCACCGATTCGATGCAAATTGAACGTTGGCCTTAAGCCCTCATTAAGAGATTAGCACGGGCTCGGCGGCACGCCATGTGTGCATTGCAATAAAAGTTAACCGTTGCTTAATTGCCGAAGCGCCCCCGGAGATCGCGCGTCAGTTCCGCGCCTTCTGTCTTGTAGAGGGCGATCGCCGCGCTGGCCGAGGGGGTGCAGGTGCGATAGCTCGCTGCGAATGCGCTGTAGCCTCGATTGAAGCCGGCAACGAATTTCTGCCGCCGTGCCGCATCCGGCTTCTCGGCGTCAAGAAACTTGTCCATCTCGGCGCGCCAGCCCCCATCTTTTCCGCTGCATAGGGTGGTGAGGAATTGCAGGGAGCCGAGAATTTCCGCCAGCCGCTCAAGACCCGGATCGAACGGTGACTCGGCCGTCCCCGCCGTGCTTGTGCCGGAGATGCCCGGTACAACCGCGAGCAAGGCAAGCGCAGCGATCGCCGATTTGACTTCCCGTCTCATTCGCGGAAGTCAGCACGGGGATTGCGGCAGGCGGAAGACGCGAAGCAGCGATTCAACCCCCTTCACGTCCATTCCGCGGAAGGCCGAAAATCTGTCGTGCCGCAGCAAGCGTGGATTCCGTAATCGGCAGCAGGCTCATCTCTTCCAGGCGGAAGAAGCCAGCCTCTGCGGCATCGTCGGCGGCGCAGGGCTCCCCGTCAGCATTCGTGCAGAGATAAACGGAAAGGCGAAAGGTCGGGCCGTGCTCCCCATCGGGTTGGAGAAGGATCGTATCATGCAGCGCGAGGCTTGCGGCGGTCAGGCCAGTCTCCTCGCGAAGCTCCCGCCGCGCCGCCTTGTCCAACGTTTCGCCGGGCTCGACCCGGCCGCCGGGAAAGGCATACAGGCCGAGCGAAGGGGCTCGGCCTCTCTTCACCAGAAGCAACGAATCGCCGCGCAGCACGGCAACGGATACGGCTTCCACGGTACCCTCTCCGCTCACGCGGCAGCGCCGCAGAAGCCGGCAGGAGGGTAGAAGCGCATGCCGTCAGGCGGCTCGCTTGATGGTCTGTGTATCCTGCGCCTGTTCCTCGTCGTTCTTCTTGCCGGCGGCGCAGAGCAGGGCGGCCACGATGGCGGCCGGGCCGATCGGCTGGTAGAGCTTGGCGAGCGCCGCATATTGTTCGCGGGCGCGGTCGGCTTCGGCGAGCTTGCGTGACATTCCGTATGAGTCCTTGTGTTTCGTCCCCAGGCGGGAGAGGTGTCGTCACATATGGACGAAATCGTGTCCCGATCTGACGCCGGCTTCATCCTCGCGCTGTCTTGCTTAACGTAGTCTTGCGCTGTTGCAGGATGGTCACGCCCGGCGCTGCGTGCGCTTGACGAAGCGGCACATCCTGAAACATAAGCGCCCCATGCAGACGCTCTTCGCCCGTTCCGGGGTTTGTATCATCGGCTAGCCCGCGCGCCGGCCCTAGCGTCCACGTCTTTTCCAAAATTTCAGGAGAGAGAACGCAGGCGGCCGGCGGGCGGGCGTCCCGTTCTGCCGCGCTCACGCCGTTCCTTGCGCCGTCTGGAAAATTTCGATGCCCGATTTTTCGTCAACGCTCCGCCTCACCAACACGCTCACGCGCGAGAAGGAGGTTTTCCGGCCGATCGATCCGCAGAACGTGCGGATATATGTCTGCGGGCCGACCGTCTATGACTATGCGCATATCGGCAACGCGCGCCCGGCCATCGTCTTCGACGTGCTGTTCCGCCTCCTGCGCCACATCTACGGCGAGGCGCACGTCACCTATGTCCGCAACATCACGGATGTGGACGACAAGATCAATGCGCGCGCAGTCCGCGACTTCCCAGGATTGCCGCTCAACGAAGCCATCCGCAAGGTGACGGAAACGACGGCCCGGCAGTATGCTTCGGACGTGGCGGCGCTGGGCTGCCTTCCCCCGACGCACGAGCCGCGCGCGACGGAGTTCGTGCTGCCGCGCTCCGACGGCAAGGCGGACATGGCAAGCCTGATCCAGGCGCTGCTCGACCGCGGCCACGCCTACCACGCGGCAGGCGAGATCCTGTTCGACGTCCGCTCCATGGCCGACTACGGCGCACTCTCCCGCCGCCCGCTGGACGAGCAGATCCCCGGCGCACGTGTAGCCGTTGACGCGCACAAGAGGAACCCCGCCGACTTCGTGCTGTGGAAGCAGTCGAGTGACGACGAGCCAGGCTGGGACGCCCGTTTCCTTGTCGGGGGCGAGGAACTGACGATCCGCGGCCGTCCGGGCTGGCACATCGAGTGCTCCGCCATGTCCGCAGCCTATCTCGGCGAAGTCTTCGACATCCACGGCGGCGGCCTCGACCTGATCTTCCCGCACCACGAGAACGAGATCGCGCAGTCTCGTTGCGCGCACGGCTCGGCGGTGATGGCGAACACCTGGATGCACAACGGCTTCGTGCAGGTGGAAGGGCGGAAAATGTCGAAGAGCGAGGGCAACTTCGTCACGATCCACGATCTGCTGCACACCGAAAAGTTTGGCGGCCGCAAGTGGCCGGGCGAGGTGCTGCGGCTGGCCATGCTGATGACGCACTACCGCGAGCCGATCGATTTCAGCTTGCGCAAGCTGGAGGACGCCGAGCGCATATTGCAGCGGTGGTATCGGATGTTAGCTGACGTATGGCCAATCAAACCGTCTAAACCGCGCAACGATGTGGTGGCTGATCTGTCCAACGATCTTCAAACGGGAGAAATTTTGGCTGCTATCTACTCGCTGTTTAGGTCATCTGAAATCGACGAACTCGAAGTTGGTGTTTCCGAACTAGGATGGAACTTCAGTGATCCTGAAGATGCTTCTGTCGCCCTCGCTTCCGCACAGTTGCTCGGCCTCATGATGCATGACCCGCACGAGTGGTTGAAAAGCGGGGCTGCTGTTGATCTATCGCAGGTCGAAAGCAGGATTGCCGAAAGGCTTGAGCAGATACGTGCGAAGAACTGGCCCGAAGCCGATCGCATCCGAAATGAATTGCTTGCTCAGGGCGTCCAGCTAAAGGACGGGAAAGACCTGCACACGGGCGAGCGTGTCACCACATGGGAGGCGAAACGATGAGCCTCGACAACAAGCCCAGCTACTCCGGCGGCTGCCAGTGCGGCGCGGTGCGGTTTCATCTTGAAGGTGTGCTCGGCAATCCCTCGGTATGCCACTGCCGCATGTGCCAGAAGGCGTTCGGCGCCTTTTATGCGCCGCTGGTCGGGATCGCCAATGCAACGCTGGTTTGGACCAGGGGCGAGCCGAAACGTTTTCGCTCATCCAACCATGTCCTGCGCGGCTTCTGCTCCGAATGCGGCACGCCGCTGACTTATGAGGCGCCCGATGGGCTGGCGCTTGCGATCGGCGCCTTCGATGATCCCTCTTCCCTGGCGCCGGAAGTGCAGTGGGGCAGGGAGGCTGCACTGCCTTTTGTCGATGACGTGCCGAACCTGCCTTTGCACGAAACGAGCGAAGACGAGGAAGCCGGCAGCTATCTCGCCTCGATCGTATCCTATCAACACCCGGACCACGACACTGAGGTGTGGCCGGCGGAGGGCAGAGCATGAGCGACAACACTGTGAGGAGCGGCGGCTGCCAGTGCGGTGCGGTGCGCTTTCACGTCCGCGGCGACCTCGGCCGTCCGACGCTTTGCCATTGCCGCATGTGCCAGAAGCATTTCGGCGGGCCGTTCTCGGTGCTCGTGATCGTGCCGGACGGCGTCGATTGGACGCGCGAAAGCCCAAGCTTCTTCCAGTCGTCCGTCAACATCGAGCGCGGCTTCTGCGCACGTTGCGGCACGCCGCTGTTTTTCCGCTCGCCGGATGGAATCGAGCTTGCCGTTGGCGCCTTTGACGACCGCTCGGATCTTGCGCCGCAAGTTCAGGTTCACCACGCCGACCGGCTGCCTTGGGTCGATACGCTTTTCAACGTGCCGGTCCGCGATGCGTCGAAGGATGCTGCGCAACAGGAAGGCATCATCTCTTTCCAGCATCCGGACCATGACACGAAGATCTGGCCCGCGCACGGTTTGCACTTATGAGCGGTTTGCGCGGCCTGTACCCGGATGTCGCGCCGTTCGACAGCGGCATGCTCGACGTAGGCGACGGTCACACGATCTATTGGGAGCGGTGCGGCACGAAAGGCGCGAAGCCGGCGGTGTTCCTGCACGGCGGGCCGGGCGGCGCCATCTTGCCCAAGCATCGATGCTTATTCGACCCGGCGAAATACGACGTCCTGCTGTTCGACCAGCGCGGCTGCGGGCGGTCAACGCCGCATGCCGAATTGGAAGCGAACACGACTTGGCATCTGGTCGCCGACATCGAGCGGCTGCGGGAGATGATCGGCGTCGAAACATGGCTGGTGTTCGGCGGTTCCTGGGGCTCGACTCTGGCGCTTGCCTACGCCGAAACCCACCCTGAGCGCGTTTCCGCGCTGATCGTTCGCGGCATCTACACGCTCACCAAAGGCGAACTCGACTGGTATTATCAGTTCGGCGTGTCCGAGATGTTCCCGGACCGTTGGGAACAGTTCCTGGCGCCGATCCCGCAGGCCGAGCGCGGCGACTTGATGGGCGCCTATCGCAAGCGCTTGGTCGGCGGCGACAAGGCCGTGCAGCTGGAAGCGGCGCGCGCATGGAGCCAATGGGAAGGCGGCACCATCACCCTCCTGCCGGACAAGGAGCTGACCGACAGTTTTGGCGAGGACAACTTCGCCGTCGCATTCGCCCGCATCGAGAACCATTTCTTCGTGCATGCCGGCTGGCTGGAGGAGGGGCAGTTGATCCGCGATGCCGCCAGGCTCAGCAACATTCCCGGCGTGATCGTGCATGGCCGCTACGACATGCCGTGCCCGCTGCGCTATGCCTGGGCGCTGCACAAGGCTTGGCCCCGCGCCGAACTGCACATCATCGAAGGGGCGGGCCATGCCTTTTCGGAGCCGGGCATCCTCGACCGGCTGGTCCGCGCGACCGACCAGTTTGCAGAGCAGAGCGATGACTAAGGAGCGGCTCACCCTTTTCGACACGACGTTGCGCGACGGGCAGCAGACGCCCGGCATCGACTTCTCCATCGCCGACAAGGTGGCGATCGCCGAAATGCTCGATGCGTTCGGCATCGACTATGTCGAAGGCGGCTATCCCGGCGCCAACCCGACAGACACCGCCTTCTTCAGCCGCCGGCGCACGCGCCAAGCGAAATTCGTGGCCTTCGGCATGACGAAGCGCCCCGGCGCTTCCGCGTCCAACGATCCGGGCCTGGCCGCGCTGCTTGCCGCAAAGTCCGACGCCGTCTGCTTCGTGGCGAAAAGCTGGGACTTCCACGTCCGCGTCGCGCTTGGCTGCACGAACGAGGAGAATCTCGACTCGATCCGGCTTTCCGTCGAGGCCGTGTGCGCGGCGGGCAAGGAAGCGCTGGTCGATTGCGAGCACTTCTTCGACGGGTTCAAAGCCAATCCGGATTATGCACTGGCCTGCGCCCGCACCGCTCTGGACGCCGGCGCGCGCTGGGTCGTGCTGTGCGACACGAACGGCGGCACGCTGCCGGCCGAGGTCCACTCGATCGTCGGCCAGGTGATCGCAGCGGGCGTTCCCGGCGCCAGGCTCGGCATCCACGCCCATGACGATACGGGCCAGGCCGTCGCCAACTCGCTCGCGGCGGTGGACGCCGGCGCACGCCAGATCCAGGGTACGCTGAACGGCATCGGCGAGCGTTGCGGAAACGCCAACCTCATCGCGCTCATTCCGACGCTGATGCTCAAACCCGCCTATGCCGACCGCTTCGAGACCGGCATCTCGGCCGAGCAACTCGCCGGCATAGCGCGGTTGTCGCACGCTTTCGACGAGATGCTGAACCGTGCCCCGGATGCGCAAGCGCCTTACGTCGGCGCTTCCGCTTTCGCGACCAAGGCGGGCATCCACGCTTCCGCTTTGGTGAAGGATCCCCAGACCTACGAGCATGTGGCGCCGGAAACCGTCGGCAACCGCCGGCGGGTCATGGTGTCCGATCAGGGCGGGCGGGCGAATTTCCTTGCCGAACTGAAGCGGCGCGGCATCGCGGTGCCGCGCGACGGCGGCAGGCTCGACACGCTGATCGCCCTGGTCAAGGACCGCGAAGCCGAAGGCTACGCCTACGAGGGCGCGGATGCGAGCTTCGAACTGCTGGCGCGGCGCACGCTGGACACCGTGCCGGAGTTCTTCCGCGTTTCCAGCTTCCGCTGCACCGTGGAGCGGCGCTTCGATGCGAGCGGGCAACTGCGCACCTTCTCCGAAGCGGTGGTCAAGGTGCTGGTGGACGGCGAGGAAAAGATGTCGGTGGCGGAAGGCCACGGTCCGGTCAACGCGCTCGACATCGCGCTGCGAAAAGACCTCGGCAAGTTCCAGCACGAGATTGCCGACCTGAAGCTCACGGACTTCAAGGTGCGCATCCTGAACGGCGGCACGGAGGCGATCACGCGCGTTCTGGTCGAGTCGCACGACGCGAGCGGAGCGCGCTGGTCCACCGTGGGCGTCTCCGACAACATCATCGACGCTTCGTTCCAGGCGCTGATGGACGCCCTGGTGTTCAAGCTGATGAAGAACCGCGAATTGGCAGGGTTGATCGCTGCGGAATGAGAAGCAGGGATGAGACCGACCCGCGCGGTAGCGTCCCTGTTTCTCCCGTCGCATCAAGGAAACGGGACTGAGGCATCAAGCCTTTGAACTGGATGTTCGCCGCCGCAGGGCGCAAAGGCTGCGGCTTCCAGGTGCTCCAGACCCAGCAGCCATGACCGCCGTCTCAGAACAAACCACAACCACTGTATCTTACGCCGCGCCGGAGTCCGCCAGCGGCTTCCGGTACGCCTTCTCGGCCTATCTGCTTTGGGGTTTTCTGCCCTTCTACCTCAAGGCGGTCGCCCACATCCCCGCTGCGGAAGTGGTTGCGCACCGCATCCTGTGGTCGCTGCCCGTCGCAGGTTTGACGCTGGCCCTTGCCGGCCGCTCGGGCGCGCTCCGCACCGTGCTGCGCAGCCCGCGCACGCTTGGCATGGCAGCGCTGGCGGCCGCGTTTCTCACGGTCAACTGGTGCCTCTATGTCTGGGCGATCGGGACGGGACGGGCGATCGAGGGTGCGCTCGGCTACTACATCAATCCGCTTTTCAGCGTACTGCTCGCCGCCATCGTCCTGCGCGAGCGGCTGCATGGCTTGCAGCTTGCGGCGATTGGGCTCGCCGTGCTGGCGGTCGCGATTCTCGGCTGGGAAACCGGCGGCCTGCCGTGGATCTCGCTGAGCCTTGCCGGTTCCTGGGCCGTCTATGCTCTCCTCAAGAAGACGCTGCCGATCGAGCCGAACCAGGGCTTCTTTCTGGAAGTGCTGCTGCTCAGCCTGCCCGCGCTCGGCTACGTCGTTTGGCTGACCGCGAGCGGACAAGCTCACTTCGGGCCGACCGGCTGGCGCGATGGCGTGCTGCTGATCGTTTCGGGGCCGGTGACGGCGGTGCCGCTCATCCTCTACGCCAACGGGGCAAAGCGCCTGAAGCTCTCCACCATCGCGATGATGCAGTATATCGCGCCGACCATCGTGTTTCTGATCGCCGTCTTCATATTCCGCGAGCCGTTCGGCGCGGCACGCGCGCTGGCCTTTGCCCTGATCTGGGCGGCATTGCTTCTTTATTCCCTCTCGGTGTTCCGCAACCGGGCAGAGCGCTGATGCGATCGCCCGTCACATCCGGCTGATCACCGCCGCATCGCCTTCCTCCGGCGCGCCGTCACCGTCCGCGGCGGCCAGAAGAGCCGGCACGATCGCTTCCGCCTTGCCGATCACGAGCGGCTGGACACGGTCGCCCGTGTGCACGAAGCCTTGTTCGCGCATGTGGTCGAGCAGCGTCAGCATCGGGTTCCAGAACCCGTCGATGTTTGCGAAGACGATCGGCTTGCGGTGGTGGCCAAGCTGGCCCCAGGTCATGATCTCCACGATCTCTTCCAGCGTGCCGATGCCGCCGGGCAGCGCCACGAAGGCGTCGGACCGCTCGAACATCGCATGCTTGCGCTCGTGCATGGTGTCGGTGACGATCGTCTCGTCCAGCCGGGTAAGGGCGCTCTGCGTCGCTTCCCGGTTCATTAGGAAGGTCGGGATGATCCCTGTCACCTTGCCGCCGGCAGCCATCGCGGCTTCCGCGACGGCGCCCATGATGCCGCGCGTGCCGCCGCCATAGACCAGCCGCAGCTCGGCTTCCGCCAAAGATCGGCCCAGCGCGCGGCCGGCTTCGAGGTAGGCATCGCCCTTGCCGGGCGAGGAGCCGCAATACACGCAGACGGAACGAATCATGTTCATCTGCCGGGTTGTGGCGGAATGGGGCGAGGCGTCAAGGGTGGTCGGGCTTTTTGTTGTAGCAGGGGCCGAAACGGGATAAACGGTTGGCGGGGCGAAGGGATTCGGGCTTATGGCACTCAACCCGTTGAAGGTTTTCGTGTTTGTCGTGGGCGGCACGGTGGCGGCCGCCGCCACCGCCTTCTACTCCGGCGCCATGAAGACGCAGAGCCGGCTTGCGCCCGGCATCGCCGCGAACGAGTCGGCGGGTGGAACTTCGGTGGCCGTGCTCACGCAGCCCGCATCGACCGGGCCGCAGACTGCCGGCGGCAAGGGCGACAAGCCATCGGGCGGACCGTTTGCCGCCGAACCGAAGGCGGACCAAAGCAGCGCAGGCGAAACGCAGCCATCCGCTTCTTCGCAGCTTGCGACGGCTGGAAACGGCAGCACCGTGGTGGCAAGCCTGCCGGAACCATCTGAGCCAGACGCGCCGGCTGCTCCGGCAACTGCGCCGTCCGCAACGATGCCGGCCGAGAACTCAGCCGCAACAGCGCAGCCTGAGGCGGAGGCAAGCAACGACGGCATCCCTGATTTCGACCTGGTGCGTGTCGAGCCGGACGGCAGCATGGTCGTGGCGGGACATGCCGCGCCGCAAGCCAAGGTCGATCTCGTCGGCAACGGCAAGGTCCTGAGTTCCACGACATCCAGCGACGAGGGCGATTTCGCGATCGTGCTGGACGAGCCGCTGAAGCCGGGCGAGCATCAGCTTCAGCTATCCGGCACGACGGCGGACGGAAGCACCGAGACCTCCGCGCAGACCGCGATCATTTCGGTGCCGGAGAAGCCGGACGGGCAGGTTCTCGCCATGGTCGAAGAACCGGGTTCCCCCAGCCGTGTTCTGACGGCTCCGCAAGCGCCCGCTTCCGAAAAACCAGCCGCTTCGCGGGCTGACGAAGCAGCCTCGGCGGATGCGGCAAAGCCGGCTGCGCCTGCGCAGGGAACGGCGGCGGAAACGCAGGCATCCGCCAGCGAACCGTCCCTTTCACCCGCACGGCAGGACCCGCCCGCCCCGCGTCCTGCCTCAACTGAGCAGGTGCAGGCGAGCATAGAACCTGCTTCGGCGCCTAGCAGCGGGAGCCAGCAACAGAGCGCGGGGGAACAGGAGGCAGCACTTTCGAACGCATCCCCGAATGCCGCGGCCGGCGCTCCGAAAGCTCCCGCCGCTTCGCAGTCCGCCGTGTCCGTGCAGGCCGTCGAGATTGAAGGGCGCAAGATCTATGTTGCGGGCCGTGCGGCATCCGGTTCCACGGTGCGCGTGTATGCCAACGATGTGCTGCTGGGTGACGCCAAGGCGTCGTCCGGCGGGCAGTTCCTCATCGAAACGACACGCGATCTGGCTGTCGGCACCTACACGGTTCGCGCCGACATGCTGAACGCACGCGGCGCCGTCACCGCGCGCGCCGAAGTGCCGTTCGAGCGTGAGGCCGGCGAAGCGGTCGCTGCCGTCGCGCCTGAGCTTCAGGCCGAAGCGGACGCGGGCTCGGTTCCGTCGCAGGGGCAGGCGCCAACGGCGTCCCGGCCCGTGCAGGCCAACGCCGAAAGCGCCGGCAGTGGAATGGCCGCTCCAACAGGCTCTCGCGCGACGACATCAGCTTCCGGAGGTACTGCGAGCCCGGCAGCAAACGCGGCGTCGGCAGCCCAGGCCAACGCTGAAACCCCATCATCGCCGCCAGGGGACCAGGCGCTGACGCCCTCTCAACCGGCGCGGCCCAATGCCGAGGATGCCGATGGTGAGCCGGCAGGGACTTCGGCAGGTGGACGCTTGACCACCGTGGCTTCCGATGAAGCCGCCAAGCCGGCTGAAAGCGCTGAGAAGGCGGTTCCGGCCGAAGCTGATGCGACAGCCTTGCCCTTGCAAGAGCAGGCTTCAGCGGCCCCTCAGCCGGGACAAAACACCGTCGAAGGTGCCGATGCGGCATTGGCGCAGCCTCCGACGAGCGGCCGTTCAACGACGGCGGCTCCCGAAACAGACATGAATCCGGCTGCCAACGCCGCGGCCGAAGTGCAAGCTGAAGCACCAAGAGCACCGAGCACGTCTGAGGCAAACAGCGGAGTTTTAGCCTTCGCCGAGCCGCAAGCGGTGCGGGAACCCGAAGGACCGAATGGGTCGAGCCTGGCCGATGCGGGCATTCAGGAGGTGGAAACGGAACGAGGCGCTGCACCCAGCCAGTCTGACACCGGCATCAGCGCGGCGGGAGGCGCTGGAAGCACGCCAGCAACGGCCGTGACGCCGGCTCAAGCGCCTGATACCGCTGGCGACACTCCTGCGGCTGCCGCGGGCATAGTTGCCTCCGCAGGCGATGAGGCGAGTGCCGCGGCGCGAGGTGCTGTCGCCGCGGCGGCAGGCGAGCCGGTGACGGAAATCGCGCCGAAACTCCAAAACGTCGATGCCGCCATCATCATCCGGCGTGGCGACTCGCTTTGGCGTATCTCGCGCCGCGTCTATGGCTTCGGCACGCGCTATTCCACGCTCTACCTCGCCAACTCGGATCAGATCCGCAATCCCGACCTGATCATGCCGGGCCAGGTGTTCGCGGTGCCGGCCCGCTCGCAGCAGGGCGAGACTGCCGACCTCGGCGCAATCGAGGAGCAGATGACGACTACGCTCCCGGCAACCGCGGCGGAGCCGACCGTCAAAAGCCAATAGACCGCGGGAACCCTGTCCAAACGGGCAGGGTTGCACTCCCGCATTTGACCTCGCGCAATCCGCCGTCCTTCATTATCTGAAGGGCTGGTGGTGGCGGCTCTCGTTCGCTTCGAAGCGCGAGCCCAGCCATCGCACCGCCATCGATCGGAAAGCGAGCGCCGTGCTTCGGCGAACTGTTCGATCGCTCCCACGGCATACTCTGAACAGGCATCCTCCTTGGCGACCAAGACCGTTTCTTCCGAGTCCGGCTCCACGCTCCGGACCATCCTGAACCTTTGGGACTATATGTGGCCGCAGGGCCGGCCGGACCTGAAGGCCCGCGTGGTCGCCGCCACATTCTTCCTGGTGATCGCCAAGGTCACGCTGGTCATCGTTCCCTATTTCTCGAAATGGGCGACGGACGCGCTGGCGAACCAGCCCCAAGGCCTGCCCGCTTTGCCGCCCATTCTGCTGGCGCCCGTCGCGCTGGTGATCGCACTGAATGTCGTGCGGTTGGTGCAGTGGGGCTTCAACCAGTTGCGCGACGCGCTGTTCGCCAGCGTCGGCCAGCATGCGGTGCGCCAGCTTGCCTTCCGCACCTTCATCCACATGCACGAGCTTTCGCTGCGCTTCCACCTGGAGCGGCGCACGGGCGGTCTGTCGCGCATTATCGAGCGCGGCACGAAGGGCATCGAAACCATCGTCCGCTTCGTGATCCTGAATACGCTGCCGACGATCTTGGAATTCGCGCTTGTCACCGGGATCTTCGCCTTCGCTTACGGCTGGCGCTACGTTGCGGTCGTGGCGGTGACGGTCGGCGTATATCTCTGGTTCACTGTCATCGCGAGCGACTGGCGCATCACCATCCGGCGCGAGCAGAACGAGTCGGACACAGACGCCAACACGAAGGCGATCGACTCGCTGCTGAACTTCGAAACCGTCAAGTATTTCAACAACGAGCGTATGGAAGCCGAACGCTTCGACCACTCCATGGCGCGCTACGAGAAGGCCGCCACCAAAGGCTGGGTGTCGCTCGGCTGGCTGAACTTCGGCCAGGGCGCGATCTTTGGCCTGGGCACTACCGCTGCGATGGTGCTTTCCGCGCGCGAAGTGATGGCTGGCACGCAGACGGTCGGCGACTTCGTGTTCATCAACACGATGCTGCTCCAGCTTTCCGTGCCGCTGAACTTCATCGGCTTCATCTACCGCGAAGTGCGCCAGGGCCTCACCGACATCGAGCAGATGTTCGACCTGCTCGACGTGCCTCAGGAGGTGGTGGACAGGCCGAACGCCCATGCACTCCGGGTTGGCGACGGCCGCGTCGAGTTCCGCGACGTGCACTTCGCCTACGATCCGGCGCGGCCGATCCTGAAAGGCGTCAGCTTCGAAGTGCCGGCGGGAAAGACCGTCGCCATCGTCGGGCCGTCCGGCGCGGGCAAGTCCACCGTGTCGCGGCTGCTGTTCCGCTTCTACGACATCCAGCAGGGCGCCATCCTCGTGGACGGGCAGGACGTGCGGGACGTGACGCAGGCAACGCTACGCCATGCGATCGGCATGGTTCCCCAGGACACCGTGCTGTTCAACGATACGATCGCCTACAACATCCGCTACGGTCGTACCGCGGCGAGCGAAGCGGAGGTGCTCCAAGCGGCCGCTCAAGCGCAGATCGCAGACTTCATCGAGCGGCTGCCGGAAGGTTTTCGCACGATGGTCGGCGAGCGCGGCCTCAAGCTTTCCGGCGGCGAAAAGCAGCGCGTGGCCATCGCGCGCACGCTGCTGAAAGGGCCGCCGATCCTGATCCTGGACGAGGCGACCTCGGCGCTCGACACGCACACCGAACAGGAGATTCAGGCCGCGCTGGACGAGGCAAGCCGCGGGCGCACCACGATCGTCATCGCGCACCGGCTTTCCACGGTGATAGGTGCGGACGAGATCTTGGTGCTCAAGGACGGCCTGATCGTAGAGCGAGGCACGCATGCCGAACTCCTCAGCATCGATGGGCTCTACGCCTCGATGTGGCGGCGGCAGCGCGAGGCGACGGAGGCAGAAGAGCGCCTGCGCATCGCGCGGGAAAGCGACGAGGAGGGTTTTGTCGTGCGCCGCCAGCCGGCAGCCTGACCGGCTTGTGAGGGTGGCCTGCGTTGCGGCATCCCCCTTCCTTGGTTAGGACAGCGGCTGCGCGCCAAAGCGAGTTGCGGCCTTTCGGCCTCCGGCAACCCGCTTTAGTTCCTTGTCTTGTCGCATGTCTTCTGCCCAAAACCGCTGCGCACTTTTGGGCGACATGCTCTAAAGGGAAACCTGCCGACGATGAGCCTTCTCCACACGATCCGGAAGAACTTCGTTCCGATCCACCGGGAAGGCTGGCCGTTCATCGGAGCCTTTGCCGGGTTCACCCTGCTGCTGGGTTTAGTCTCACCCGTGCTGTTCTGGGCCGGCGTGGTGCTGACGCTGTGGTGCGTCTATTTCTTCCGCGACCCCATCCGTGTCACGCCTGTCGATGACCGGCTGGTGATCAGCCCCGCCGACGGGCTGGTGTCGGCCGTCGGGCCCGCGGGGCCGCCGCAGGAGTTGGGTTTCGGGGCAGGGGAGATGTTGCGCATCTCGGTATTCCTCGACGTGTTTTCCTGCCATGTGAACCGCGTGCCCGTGCGCGGCCTGATCAAGGCGATCGAGTACCGGCCTGGAAAATTCCTCAACGCCGACCTGGACAAGGCGAGCCAGGAGAACGAGCGCAACGGTCTGGTGATCGAAAGCCCGCACGGGCAGGTCGGCGTCGTGCAGGTGGCGGGCCTTGTCGCGCGCCGCATCCTCTGCTGGGCCAAGGCCGGCGAGGCGATCGGCGTCGGAGACCGCTTCGGGCTGATCCGTTTCGGCTCGCGCGTGGACGTTTATCTGCCGGCGGGCGCCGTGCCGATGGTGGCCGTGGGGCAGGTGGCAATCGGTGGAGAGACGGTGATCGCGGAGTGGGGCGAGGACGCCCGCACGCCGCTGGTCAGGGTTTCCTGAGGCGATGACCGGCCCCTTCCAGCCCTTCGAGCCCCACGGCCACGGCGGCCCGCGCATCCGCGAGATCCCCGTGCGGATGCTGCTGCCCAACGTCATCACCGTTCTGGCGATCTGCGCCGGGCTGACCGGCGTGCGGCTGGCCTTCGCCCATCGCTTCGAATCGGCCGTCGTGATGGTGCTGATCGCCGCCTTTCTCGACGGCATCGACGGGCGGCTCGCGCGCGCGCTGAAAGCCACGTCGCGCTTCGGCGCGCAGATGGACTCTTTGGCCGACATCGTGAATTTCGGCGTCGCGCCTGCGCTGGTGCTCTACGCCTTCGTTCTGGGTCCGGCGGGCACGCCGGGCTGGATCGCTGCCCTGATCTTCGCCATCGCCTGCGGCCTGCGCCTGGCGCGCTTCAACGTTCTGGACGAGGACGAGGACCGTTCGGGCTGGGAAGCCGAATACTTCGTCGGCGTGCCGGCCCCGGCCGGAGCCGGGCTTGTGCTGCTTCCCGTCTATCTCGTCTTTCTCGATCTCGTGACACCGACGAAGGGTTATGCCTACCTCGCGTCGCTGTTCACGGTCTTGATGGCGTTCCTTTTGGTCAGCCGCCTGCCGGTCTGGTCCGGCAAGACGTTCGGGTCCCGGGTTCGCCGTGAGAATGCGCTGCCGGTCATCCTGGCCGCGGTCGTCTATGTGCTGATGCTGGCAAGCTATCCCTGGTGGACGCTGAGCCTTTCGGCCCTCGCCTATTTCCTCTTCCTGCCTCTAAGCGCTCGCGCCTACTCCAAGCGCCGCGAACGCGAGCAGATTGCTGCGCCCCCGAATGAGGAACAAAGCCGGACGGAGTGATTATTCCGGCAGCCGATGGGAAACGAACCGGCTTGCTGAAACCTGGAAGAGCAGCCCCGTTTCGGTAAGCGTCGGCGAGGCAAGCGGCAGGATCTTTGCGGCTGTTTCCTCCGGCGGCGGCAGGGTGTTCGGGTCCTCGCCGGGGACGGCCTGCTTGCGCATGGCGGTCCGCGTCCGGCCGGGGTCGGCGCAGTTCACGCGGAGCGGCAGGCTGCGCGTTTCCTCCGCCCAGGAGCGGGCCAGCGCCTCCACTGCCGCCTTCGAGGCGGCGTAAGGCGCCCAGAACGCCTTCGCGGTGTGCGCCAGGCTGGAGGAGAGCAGGATGGCGCGTCCGGCATCCGAGCGGCGCAGCAGCGGGTCGAGCGAGCGGATCAGCCGCCACGTCGCCGTGACGTTCACCGTCATCACCCGTTCGAACACCTTGGCTTCCACATGGCCGACCGGCGCGATGACGCCGAGGATCGCGGCATTAGCCACCATGATGTCGAGCTTGCCCCAGCGCTCGAAGATCGCGCCGCCGAGCCGGTCGATGCCGCTCATATCGGCAAGGTCAAGCGGCACCAGCGTCGCTGCGCCGCCGGCGGCCTTGATCTCGTCGTCGAGCTCCTCCAGCCCGCCCACCGTGCGGGCGACCGCGACCACATGCGCGCCGCAGCCCGCAAGCTGCTTGGCCAGATGATAGCCGATGCCGCGCGACGCGCCGGTGACGACAGCCACGCGGCCGGAAAGGTCGAGCGGTTCACGCATGCGGGAAGTTCCGAGGATCGAAGAAAGGGCGCGTCGCCCTAGCCTTTATTGGCCGCCCGCTGCAAGCAGCGAAAGCGTGCGGACATTGTCCACTGCCTCGTGGTCCGCCAGCCGCGTCGGGTATTCCGCGCTGAAGCAGGCGTCGCAGAACTGCGGCTGCTCCTTGTTGCGGCCGGGCTCGCCGACCGCGCGATAAAGGCCGTCGAGCGACAGGAAGCCCAGCGAATCGACGCGTATGAAATCCGCCATCTCTTCCGTGGACATGCGCGAGGCCAGAAGCTTCGCGGTTTCCGGCGTATCGACGCCGTAGAAGCAGGAAGAGCGCGTCGGCGGCGAGGCGATGCGCATGTGGACTTCGCGCGCGCCGGCCTCCCGCACCATCTGCACGATCTTCTGGCTGGTGGTGCCGCGCACGATGGAGTCGTCCACCAGCACCACGCGCTTGCCCTCGATGATCCGCCGATTGGCATTGTGCTTCAGCTTCACGCCCATGTGCCGGATCGAGTCGCTGGGCTGAATGAAGGTGCGTCCGACATAGTGGTTGCGGATGATGCCAAGCTCGAAAGGCAACGCGGCCGCCTGGGCGAAGCCGATTGCCGCGGGCACGCCGGAGTCGGGCACCGGCACCACGATGTCGCCCTCCACCGGGCTTTCCCCAGCAAGTTCCGCGCCGATACGCTTCCTCACGTCATAGACATTGCGCCCTTCCACGATGGAATCCGGCCGCGCGAAATAGACATATTCGAAGACGCAGAAGCGCGTCTTCTCCGGCGCAAAGGGGAAGCGGCTCTCGATGCCCTTGCCCGTGACGATCACCATCTCGCCCGGCTTCACGTCGCGCACGAAGCGCGCGCCGATGATGTCCAGCGCACAGGTTTCGGAGGCCAGGATGTAGGAGCCGTCGAGGTCGCCCAGCACGAGCGGACGGATGCCCAGCGGATCGCGGCAGCCGATCATTTTCTTGGAAGTGAGAGCGACCAGCGAGAACGCGCCTTCCACCTGCCGCACCGCGTCGGTAAAGCGCGCAGCGATGTCGCGTTCCTTGCTGGTGGCAACGAGGTGCAGGATCGTCTCGGTGTCGGAGGTCGAGGAGAAGATCGAGCCCTGCTTCTGGAGCAGGCGCTGCACGGTCATCGCATTGGTCAGGTTGCCGTTGTGCGCGACCGCGAGGCCGCCGTCCGCCAGTTCGGCGAAAAAGGGCTGGACGTTGCGCAGGCCGCCGCCGCCGGTCGTCGCATAGCGGGTGTGGCCGATGGCGCGTGTCCCGGCCAGCCGCTCGATCACATCGCGCCTGGTGAAGGCGTCGCTGATCAGACCGGCGTGTCGCTCGACGTGAAACTGCGTGCCGTCATACGAAACGATGCCGGCCGCCTCCTGGCCGCGATGCTGAAGCGCATGCAGGCCGAGCGTGACGATTGCAGCTGCGTCCTGCCTGCCGAAGATGCCGAACACGCCGCATTCGTCGTGAAAATGATCATCGGCTTCCGCCGTCAGGTCAGCAACTTCCGCCATGATGCAGAGAAGGCCTTGGTTGGAGAACAGCACCCGTCATATGGGAATGCCGAAAGGCGAGGGCCAGCATTTACGCGCTCCCGCACCCTGCCATTGATCACCTTAACGGGGCGGCAACATGGCTGCCCCTTCCGCTCAATTCGCGGGAGCGTCGGCGCCTGGATCGTTCGTTGCGTCGCCCGGCTGAGTCTCTGCCGGCGCCGTTTCCGTCTGCGATGCCGATCCGCCCGGCGCGAACCGCTTCAGGATCGAGTCTTCCGGGTTGGCCGGCAGCTTGCTTTCCAGCCACTGCCCGATGCTTGTCAGGAACGGACGCGACTTCGCCTGCGCCACCCACCCCGGCTGGTTGGCCGGCACCAGCCAGGTGAAGAACAGCAGGCCCACGGCCACGACAAGGATGCCGCGCGCCGCGCCATAGAGGAACCCCAGCGTCCGGTCCAGCGCGCCGACGCCGCTGTCGATGATGAGGTCGGCCACCCGCATGGTGATCACCGTCATGATAATCAGGACCACGAGAAACACGGCACCGGCCGAAGCGGCCTGCGCGATCGAGGGATTGTCGATGTGCGGCTGCACGTAGGGGAGAACAAGGGGATAGAAGAGGTAGGCGCAGATCGCCGCGACGACCCACGAAGCGATCGACAGGATCTCGCGAGAAAAGCCGCGCACCATCGCGAGCACGGCGGACACGAGCGTGAAGCCGACGAGCAGTCCGTCGAGCAGCGTGATCGGCATGTTCCCTGAAAACCCCTTACGGCTGGTCGTCCCTGCTGTCCGCTTCCCGCCGCAATCGGCTGCCGGCGACACGCGTCACGAGGTCGATCAGCATCTTCGGCTGGAACGCGCCGACGCCGATCGCTCCCGCAATTTCCTCGCTGCCGGAAGGGAAAACGGCCTGCCCGAAACCCAGCTTCTCCGCTTCCTTCAGGCGCTGCTGCGCATGCCCGACAGGCCTGACGGCGCCGGACAGGCTGATTTCGCCGAAATAAACGCAATCGGCCGGCAGGGCAAGGTTCGTCAGCGACGACACAAGCGCTGCCGCTACCGCCAGGTCGGCAGCCGGCTCCCCGATGCGGTAGCCGCCGGCCACGTTGAGATAGACGTCGTGCTGCCCAAAGCGCACGCCGCAGTGGGCTTCCAGCACGGCAAGCACCATCGAAAGCCGCGCCCCATCCCAGCCGACCACCGCGCGGCGCGGCGTGCCGAGCGAGGAGGGTGCCACAAGCGCCTGGATCTCAACCAGCAGGGGGCGCGTGCCCTCCATCCCGGCGAACACGGCGGCGCCGGGCGCCTTGGCGTGGCGCTCGCCAAGGAACAGTTCGGACGGGTTGGCGACCTCGCGAAGGCCCTTGTCTCCCATCTCGAAAACGCCGATCTCATCGGTCGGGCCGAAGCGGTTCTTCACCGTGCGCAGGATGCGATAGTGGTGCCCGCCTTCGCCCTCGAAATAAAGCACAGCGTCCACCATGTGCTCGACCACGCGCGGACCGGCGATCTGCCCTTCCTTCGTGACGTGACCGACCAGAACGATCGCCGAGCCGGACGATTTTGCGAAGCGAATGAGGTTCTGCGCGGAAGCGCGCACCTGTGTGACGGTGCCAGGCGCCGATTCAACGTTGTCCGTCCATAGTGTCTGGATCGAATCGAGGATCACGAGGTCGGGCTTGCGCCCCTCAGAGATCGTCGCGAGGATGTCCTCAACGTTGGTTTCCGCGGCCAGTTCGACCGGCGCGGAAGCGGAACCCAGCCGCTGCGCCCGCAGGCGCACCTGCGCCACGGCCTCCTCGCCGCTGACGTAAACAACGCGATAGCCCTTCATCGCCAAGGCGGCGGCAGCCTGCATGAGCAGCGTCGATTTGCCGATGCCCGGATCGCCGCCGACGAGCAGCGCCGAGCCGCGGACGAAGCCGCCGCCCGTCGCCCGGTCCAACTCGGCTATCCCCGTCGTGATGCGAGGCGCATCCTCGATCTCGCCCGACAACGTGGTCAGCGCGACCGGGCGGCCCTTGCGCGCGGCCCGCATCGAGGCGGGGCCCGCGCCGACCCCGCCGGAAGTGCCTTCCTCGACAAGCGTGTTCCACGCCCCGCAGGCATCGCACTTGCCCGCCCAGCGCTGGTGAACGGTGCCGCAGTTCTGGCAGATGAATTGAATGCGGGGCTTGGGCAATGGGAGCGAACGTCTGCGAGTGTGGATACTGCTTCAAGACAGGTTCGTTGCGAGCGCCGCCTCAATCGGCGCTCAAAGCAACAATGCGGCCGGCTGCCGGAACGCCGTGTTTGTCCTTGACCGAACCCGTTCCAGCGTCCGGCAAAGCGGAGACATGGAGCGCTCTGCTGCCCGTCGCACCAGGTCAAATAAGACCTCAGCGGAATGCCCGCAAAACGCTCTCCGACACCTGCATTAAAATCAGTATGAACGAGATGACGGTCAAAATCGGCACGCCGCTTTCGCGCACATATCGTATGGCTTTGAAAAACCCGGAAAATGAAATCCCGGTAGGGCGCGATTCAGGTCGCAATTCGGCCTCCCGCAATGGCGACACTGGCAGCCGCAATACCAGCGGGTAGATACCTGTAACATGTTGCTATCAACGCCCGCCTTGTGAAAACCGAGCGCCAGGACGATGCAGATCACCAGCGCGATGGCCGGAAAGAAGATCAGCAGCCACATATCGGCGTCGGTGCGTCGGCCCGTCGCCACGATAGCCGCCGACCCGGTTACAAACGCAGCCACGACGAAATCGAGCCAGGCCGGGCGAAGGTAGTTCTCGAAAAAGTGGTCGCCGATCGAGCCTGACACCTTGTCGAGCAACGCAAACTTCAGCGCCGTGCCCACAATCACCGGGACGAAAGGAAGGATGCCGCCAACGATCTGCTTTCTTTGGAGACGGTTGAAAACCATTCAGATGGGACGCCGGCCGGGATGTTGCGAAAACAAACGCTTCGCCTGGAGTAAGCCGCTTACTCCAGGCACTAGGATTTGAACAGCCGCAATCAACCTGGACGCCAGAAGCCATCTCGAAGGACGCATCCACAAACCAGCCCGCCGCACTCCGGAAAGCTCATCCGGCGGAAACTCCGCACCGGTGCCGTCCCGCCCTATTCATACCGCTCCGGCATGCGTGCATCCTCCGCCAGGTCGAAGAAGCGCGTGAACTCCGACTGGAAGCCGAGGCCCACCGAGCCCGTCGGCCCGTGGCGCTGCTTGGCGATGATCACCTCCGCCTTGCCGCGCGACTCGTTCATGTCGGTTTCCCACTTGATGTACTCTTCGGTGCCCGGCTTCGGCTCCTTGTTCTTGATGTAGTATTCCTCGCGGAACACGAACAGCACCACGTCGGCGTCCTGCTCGATCGAGCCGGATTCGCGAAGGTCGGAGAGTTGCGGGCGCTTGTCGTCGCGGCTTTCCACCTGGCGGGAAAGCTGGCTGAGCGCGATGATCGGCACGTTCAGTTCCTTGGCGAGCGCCTTCAGGCCGGTGGTGATCTCCGTCACCTCCTGCACGCGGTTGGAAGCGTTCTTGCCGGAACCCTGCATCAGCTGGATGTAGTCGATGACGAGGACGTCCAGCCCGCGCTGCCGCTTCAGGCGCCGGGCGCGCGCGGCCAGCTGCGCGATGGAGATGCCGCCCGTCGAGTCGATGAAGAGCGGGATCTTCTGCATCATGTGAGAGCACGCGACGAGCTTCTCGAAATCGACCTCGTTGATCTCGCCGCGCCGGATCTTGGAGGAGGGAATCTCGGTCTGCTCGGAGATGATGCGGGTCGCCAGCTGCTCAGAGGACATTTCAAGGCTGAAGAAGCCGATGACGCCGCCGTTGACCGCCTTGAACGAGCCGTCGGCCTGTTGCGCGCCTTCATAGGCCGCGGCGATGTTGAAGGCGATGTTGGTAACTAGCGAGGTCTTGCCCATACCGGGACGTCCGGCCAGCACGATCAGGTCAGACGGCTGAAGCCCGCCCATGCGGCTGTCCAAGTCGCGCAAGCCGGTGGAAACGCCGGACAGCCCGCCGTCGCGCATATAGGCGGCGTTGGCCATGTCGATGGCGGTCTTCACAGCGTCCGTAAAACTCTCGAAGCCGCCGTCGTAGCGCCCGGTCTCCGCAAGCTCGAACAGCCTGCGCTCGGCTTCCTCGATCTGGTCGGCCGGCGAGATGTCCACCGGCGCGTCGTAGGCGACGTTGACCATCTCCTCGCCCACCGTGATCAGCGCGCGGCGCGTGGCGAGATCGTAAATCGCGCGGCCGTAATCGGCGGCGTTGATGACGGTCACAGCCTCGGCGGCAAGCCGGGCGAGGTAGTGCGACACGGTCATGTCGCCGACCTTCTCGTCGGCCGGCAGAAAGGTCTTGATCGTCACCGGGCTCGCCATCTTGCCCATGCGGATGAGCTCGCCCGCCACCTCGAAGATCTTGCGGTGCAGGGGCTCGAAGAAGTGCGGCGGCTTCAGGAAATCCGAGACGCGGTAGAAGGCGTCGTTGTTGACCAAAACGGCGCCGAGCAGCGCCTGCTCGGCCTCGATGTTGTTCGGCGCCTCGCGGTAGAGCGGGGTTTCGACAAGGCCGATCTTGCGAACTGCTTCTGCCATGGTCTTTTCCGTCCCCTTGCCGGTTTCCGAGGCGGGAGAGGTTAGCTTAACCATCTCCAGCCGGGGGCGTCCGGGTCTGTCCAATTTCACGCTATCCACCTGATTCACAGGGTAGGCGATCATAGAGCGCCAGCGGTTGATGAATCGCTCTCAACGAGAATAGCGCCGGACTTAGAACAAAACAAGAACTTTGCTCGCCTGTCTTCGCGGAACCTGCAAAGCTCGTCCGAGATCGCCCTGAAGCGAGTGGGGGCTGACGAGAGGCTGTGTCTTAGCGGACACTTTCTGCGGGCGTCAGCATTTGTTGCGCCCGCGCAACAGATTCGAACGGCCTCCCGCGCTATCGTTCAGCCAAGTCCTTCCGCCCCTATCCCGCCATAAACCAACGTCACCCGGAACACCTCCGCCGCGCCGAGTATCGATGGCTGGATTGGGTCAGAAGCCACCGCGAAAGCTGCGGCCAGGGAAATAAATGCACGCCGACGTGTTCAATCAAGCCGGGCCCAGCCGCCGGCCTCTGCCGGAAGGCTCGCGCGCCGCGGGTCTGCCGGCGCGCGCCGGTGTCAGCCTTGGCGGGAGAAGCTTGCATGAAGCTGGCCGCGTCGGGTCATGGCACCTGAGATTGATCGGTCTCGCCGCTTCGGCCTTTTTCGCGTTTTCAGGCATTGCCGCGGCGGACGACAGCGCATTCGGCGACAAGGTCTTCGACGACAAGCCGGCGGCAACGTCGAAGACATCGTCCTCAAGCCCTTGGGACGTCTTCAAGCTGGGCTTCTCCGCCTACAAGAGCGGCCACAAGGAGGAGGCGCTCGAAGCCTACAAGTACGCCGCCGAGAACGGCCAGATCGGCGCGACCTGGAAGCTGGCGCGCATGTATGCCGAGGGCGACGGCGTAGGCGAGAACGACCTCGAAGCCTTCAAGTTCTATTCCGAGATCGCGGATCAGGACATCGAGCCGGGCAGCCCGGACGAGAGCTACGTGTCCGACGCGCTTGTGGCGCTCGGCGACTACATGAAGCAGGGCATCCCGAACTCTTCCGTGGCGCCGGACATGGTGGCGGCGCAGGAATTCTACATGCGCGCCGCCGCCAACTACCGCAACCCGGAGGCCCAATACGAGATGGGCAAGATGTTCCTGGAAGGCGAGGGCGGCGTGAAGCCGAGCCTCGCCCAAGCCGGCCGCTGGTTGCAGCTTGCGGCGGAAAAGGGCCATGCGGGCGCGCAGGCGACCCTCGGCAACCTCCTGTTTCAGAGCGGCAAGGTCGTGCGCGGCCTCGCGATGATGACGGCGGCGCTGGAACACGCCAAGCCGACGGACCGCGCCTGGATCAGCAGCATGCAGGAGGATGCGTTTTCGATCGCGGCCGAGAACGACCGCCGCAAGGCGATCGCCCTTTCCGAGACCATCCTGGACAAGCACAGCCAGTAGCCGCAAAGCAAAAAAGCGCCGCGAAATGCGGCGCTTTTCACATCGTCAGGCCGTCCACTCGTCGTCACCGTGCCATGCCAACCTGACGGCAAGAGCGGGCTGAGGAGTCCGCTGCGATCACCCTTTCAGGCGCGGCGACTTCGACTTCAGCTGATCGATCATCTTGGAGGCGTCGGCCTTGGAGAGCTTTTCGTCGAACGCCTCCCCCGTCTCCTCGCACAGCGTCTTGAGATAGGAAGCCTGGGCGCCGGTCATCGGCTCGTCGCCGGTGACCCAATCCTCCGGATCCTTTTCCGCGTTGGATTCGGCATTCACCTTGGGCTGCGCGTCGGCCATGGAACGGTCTCCTTTTCAGATGTTCCCATAATGTTCCAGGCAGCCCCTGGTTCCGCCGTATCAGCCCAGCGCCAGTTCCACCGCGACCGGCACATGGTCGGAAGGCTTCTCCCAGGCGCGGACGTGCTTCTCGATCGAGGCGGACGACAGGCGTAAAGCCGCTTCCGGCGACAGCATCAGGTGGTCGATGCGGATGCCGTTGTTCTTCTGCCAAGCGCCCGCCTGGTAGTCCCAAAAGGTGAAAACCTCGGCACCGTCGTCCACGGCGCGCACCGCGTCGGTGAAGCCGAGCGTCTCCAGCCGGCGGAACGCGCCCCGCGTTTCCGGGCGGAAGAGCGCATCGCCCTCCCACGCCTCCGGGTTCTTCACGTCGCGCGGTTCCGGTATGACGTTGAAATCGCCCGCGAGGATCAGCGCCTCCTCGAAGGAGAGACGCTGCATCGACCAAGCCTCCAGCCGCTTCATCCATTCCAGCTTGTAGGGGAACTTGGGTGAATCGGTGGGATTGCCGTTGGGCAGATAGAGCGAAGCCACCCGCAACGCGCCCCGCGGCGTGGAGAAGACGCCTTCCAGGAAGCGGGCCTGCTCGTCGGCGTCGTCGCCAGGCAGGCCGCGGTTCACCTCGTCGAAGCGCAGCTTGGATAGGATCGCGACGCCGTTGAACCCCTTCTGCCCCTGCGTTTCCACATGGAAGCCCAGCGCTTCGATCTCGGCGCGCGGAAACTTGTCGTCCTCCGACTTGATCTCCTGAAGGCAGACGATGTCGGGCGCGCTCTGCTTCAGCCATTCCAGAAGGTTGGCGATGCGGGCACGCACTCCATTGATATTCCAGGTTGCGATCTTCATGCTCGATCTACCGACAGGAGGGATTTTCGATTCTGCATCGCAAAAGCGCCGGGGCAACGCCGCAGCGGCAGCAATCCCCCAAATCGCAAAATCGAAGGTTCGAAGCTAGATCGCGAAGCTCGTGCCGCAGCCGCAGGATGCCACGGCATTGGGGTTCTTGATCTGGAACGACTGGCCCATGAGGTCGTCCACGAAGTCGATGGTCGAACCGCCCATATAGACCAGTGAGAGGTCGTCGATCAGCACGGTCGCGCCGTTCTTCTCGATGGCGACGTCTTCGGCGTTCCGGCCGGACACGAGGTCGAACTTGTAGGAGAAGCCGGAGCATCCGCCGCCTTCCACGGAAACGCGCAAGGCCGACTTGCCTGGTTCTCCGGCGACGATGCGGGCGATGCGCTTTGCCGCCGCGTCCGTGAGCCCGACTTGTGTGCCGGCAGTCGCCGCTTCTGCGCTCATCTCACTGTCACCTTGTTTTTCCGCACGTTTTTCATAGGTATGGACCACTAGAGCCAGAGTCAACGATGTGTGCGATGGGCGGCCTTTGCGCGGCGGCGCCAGGGTAATGAACGGCGATGAATACCGCTCTGGCGTTGACGGATATCGGCTTCGGCTACCGCCCCCGCGCCCCTTACGCCTGCGATCCCGCGCTGTCGCGCGGCCGCCTCGTCGCCGAGGCGGAGAGCCCCACCCGCACGCCGTTCCAGCGCGATCGCGACCGCATCGTCCACTCCACCGCGTTCCGCCGTTTGAAGCACAAGACGCAGGTCTTCATCGCGCATGAAAGCGACCACTTCCGCACGCGCCTGACCCACACGATAGAGGTCGCCCAGATCGCCCGCGCGCTCGCCCGTGCGCTGCGCTGCGACGAGGACCTGACCGAGGCGATCGCACTGGTCCACGATTTCGGCCACACGCCGTTCGGCCACACCGGCGAGGACGCGCTGAACGACATGATGCGGGAATGGGGCGGCTTCGACCACAACGCGCAGGCGTTGCGCGTCGTGACGCAGCTGGAGCGCCGCTATGCCGAGTTCGACGGCCTCAACCTTTCCTGGGAAACGCTGGAAGGCTTGGTCAAGCACAACGGCCCGCTTGCCGGCCCGCTTGCGCCGGCCAAGCCGCTGCCGAAAGCCATCGCTGACTATTCCGCGCGGCATGACCTCGAACTCGACTGTTTCGCCAGCCTGGAAGCGCAATGCGCGGCGATAGCCGACGACATCGCTTATGACACGCACGACATCGACGATGGACTGCGCGCCGGCCTGCTGACGCTGTCGATGCTGGAAGAAGTACCGCTGACTGCCGGCATCCTGCGCGACGTGCGGGCGCGCTATCCCGCGCTGGATTCCGTCCGCACCGGCCATGAACTGATGCGCCGCCAGATTACGCTGATGGTGGAAGACGTGATCACTACGGCCAAGCGGCGCATCGAGACGGAGCATCCGGCGAGCCCGGAGGAGGTGCGCCGCGCCGGCCGCGCTTTTGTGACCTTCTCGCCCGAAATGGCGGAGGCGGAGGCGGCGCTGAAAGCGTTCCTGTATCGCAACCTCTACCGACACCCAGACGTCATGCAGGTGCGGCAGGGAGCGGACCGTATCGTGCGCGATTTGTTTGCCGCCTATCGCGCCGATCCCGACGCGATGCCGGAGGGCTGGCGCGACGGTCTCGACCAGTGCGAGGAGCGCGTGCGGGCCCGGCAGATCGCGGATTTCCTGGCAGGCATGACCGACACCTATGCCTGGCGCGAGCATCGCCGCTTGTTTGACCACACACCCGATCTGGTTTAGGGCGCGGCCCAAAAACGCCGCAGCCGGTCCGGATATCGGGCCGCACCCGCGCCGGAGCTTCCATGAACCTGTTCACCGATTTCAGCGAGCGGATCAAGCACGCCATAGGCAAGCTCGACCTGCGGGACAGCTCAGGTGCCGCGCCCGATCTGTCGCGCGTGACGGTGGAACTGCCGCGCGATCCCAGCCACGGCGACCTCGCCACGAACGCGGCGATGGTGCTGGCCAAAGGCATCGGCGTTCCGCCCCGCGCCCTGGCGGACCGCATCGCCGCAGCGCTCCAGGGCGGCGCCGACGTTGCCTCCGTGGAAGTGGCCGGACCTGGCTTCATCAACATGCGGCTGACGCCGGAGTTCTGGCAGGCCCAGCTTGCCGGCATCCTGACGGAGGCTTCGAATTTCGGCCGTTCCGGTGTGGGGGCAGGGCGCAAGGTGAACGTCGAGTATGTTTCCGCCAACCCTACCGGGCCGATGCATGTCGGGCACTGCCGCGGCGCAGTGGTGGGCGATGCCCTGGCGAACCTGCTGGCCTTCGCCGGCTTCGACGTCACCAAGGAATACTACATCAACGATGCCGGCGCGCAGATCGACGTGCTCGCGCGCTCCGCGATGCTGCGCTACCGCGAAGCCCTTGGTGAAGACATCGGCGACATACCCTCCGGTCTTTACCCCGGAGACTACCTCATTCCCGTTGGCCAAGCGCTGGAGGCAGAGTTCGGCCGCTCGCTTCTCGACATGCCGGAGGGGGAAGCCTTGGCGCTCGTGAAGGACCGCACGATCGAAGCCATGATGGCGATGATCCGCGCCGATCTCGCCTCCATCAACGTCCACCACGAGGTATTCTTCTCCGAGCGCACACTGCACGCCGGCAACGCGGCGCGCATCCACGAGGCGATCGACGACCTCGCTGCGAAGGGCCATGTCTATAAAGGCACGCTGCCGCCGCCCAAAGGCCAGAAGCCGGACGATTGGGAAGACAGGGAGCAGACCTTGTTCCGCTCCACGGCCGTCGGCGATGACATCGACCGTCCTCTCGTCAAGTCGGACGGCTCCTTCACCTACTTTGCCGCCGACGTGGCCTATCTCGAAGACAAGGTCAGCCGCGGCTTCGACGAGCTCGTCTATGTGCTCGGCGCCGATCACGGCGGTTACGTCAAGCGGCTGGAGGCTCTGGCGCGGGCAGTGTCGGGGGGAAAGGTCAAGCTGACCGCGCTGCTTAGCCAGCTCGTAAGGCTGTTTCGCAACGGCGAGCCGGTCCGCATGTCCAAGCGCTCCGGTGACTTCGTCACGCTCCGCGAAGTGGTGGAGGAGGTCGGGCGCGACCCCATCCGGTTCATGATGCTCTACCGCAAGAGCGACGCGCCGCTCGACTTCGATTTTGCCAAGGTCACCGAGCAGTCGAAGGACAACCCGGTCTTCTACGTGCAGTATGCCTCGGCCCGCACGCATTCGGTATTCCGGCAGGCGCATGAAGGCTTCGGAGGGGAGGGGTTCGAGCGCGGAACATTGCTGCGTGCAGCCTTGCACCGGCTGGACGACGAGGGCGAGTTGGGGCTGATTCGCAAGCTTTCAGAGTATCCGCGTTTGATCGAAGGTGCCGCCGAAGCGCGTGAGCCTCATCGAGTAGCATTCTACCTCTACGATCTCGCCACTGCCTTTCACGCTCAGTGGAACCGCGGTTACGACCATCCTGAGTTACGGTTTGTTAAGCTTAACGATCGAGAGTTGACCGCAGCCAGGCTAGGGCTGGTGCAGGCGGTTTCGGACGTCCTGACCTCGGGTTTGTCTCTGATTGGCGCAGATGCGCCTGCCGAGATGCGGTGATCCTGGGGTTGGCACAACGGCGGCATGTCACCTTTTGCCCACATTGCGTTGGTAGCCCGCGACTGTCCTGAGTTAATCGGGATGGTGTGCGGATGCGGCCGGACATCGGTGGAAATGCGGGCATGGATCGAGGAATGGCCGAACGGAGTGCATTACGGACCGCGAAGCCGCAGGACGTGCCGGCGCAGGATCCGTTTGCCGAACTGACGCGCATCATCGGCTTCGATCCGCGCGTCAAAGTCCTGAAACCGCGCAGGGCCGTGGAGTCCACGGCTCTTCGTGAAGCTGCCGCTCCCAGGATCGAGGCCGACAGCGTGGAAGATTGGGAGGCTGAGTTTACGCCGACCGATTTCGGACTCGCAGCGCCGAAAGAAGACGTTGGAGCGGTGGAAGCGCAGCGGGGCTCGGCCTCGGACGCGCCGGCTCCGCTTTCCCGTGACGTGCCGCAAGCTCCCAAACCGCAAAGCGGCCTCGCTGCGGCGAAAGCCGATGTTTCGTCGTTCGAGATCTCCGGCGAGATCGATGAGATCACTGACGCCTTCGAGCGCGAATGGCGCGCCAAGTCTGCATGGAAGCCTTCTCAGCAGTCTGTTGAGATCGAGGCGCTTCCCGACGAGCAACTCTTTGGCTTTGAGAAATCCTTGGAAGACAACGAAGAGGATTGGACGCGCTCGCAAAGCGCGATGAAAGCCCCTCAGGAAGAGGATGCAGGGCCGGACGCGGCTGATGACGACTCATTGGATGCTCATCTCGGCGATGCCCTGGCATCCTCGATCGAACTCGACTTCGATGATCTCCTGGAAGGTGAGCCGGGCGCCGACGCAAGGGGAAGCGACGCATCGGATATGTTTTCTGCGTTGGCTGAGGCTCGCCCGACCCAATCTGCGGATATCCAAGATGAGCCGCAGGCTTGGGCGGGAAACAAGGCGCGGAAAGCTTTCGAAGCGCTGAAGCCCGCCAGCTTCGAGGATGAACTGACGGCGTTGCTGAGCGGGGAAGTTCCAGCCCGATCCAAACAGCCGGCGGAACCGCGCGGTGCTGAGCAGCCGAAGATTGCCGCCGCGATCGTCGCTGCGGAGGAAGTTTCCGCGGAGCGGGAACAGACGCCTCTTGTCGCCAAGCGGTTGGAAGTTGCGCCTCGCTTCGAGACGTCGAGGGGTGAGAAGCCGGTCCAGCCTCTTGCCGCCCCGATCGCGGCCGAGCAGGATGAGGATCCCTTTGCGGCGCTCGCGGCCATGGCGGCCCGCTACCGCAGCGCCCAGTTCACGCCGGCACCCAAGACCGAATCCAGACCGACTCCCCCGTCACCCGTCGCAACTCCTGCCACAATCCCGTCAGAAGCTGCTTCCCCTAAACACGCGCCAGAGGTTGAAGAGATGAAGCGACCATCCTCGGTAAGGTACGACTCGCCGCAGATCGACACCGTCGAAGTGCCGGAATATCCCATGGCCACGGCCGACGACCTGGATATTCCGTCGAACCCGTACGGCTCGGCCGATGAGCCCCAAGCCGGGCGCTCCCGCTACGACGACTACGACAACGAGTTCGACGATCTGCTTCAGGACATGACGGCAGGCGAGCACGCCAGCCGCGCGAGGCCGGCGGCCCGGCCGGCCATCCCAGCCTATGCTCCTCAGACTCGCCAGGCTGCCCCCAGGCCGGTCATGCCGCGCGCCAGCACCATGCCGGAGCAGCCGCGGATGGCGCAGCCGAAGCCGGCGCGCGCGCAGCCCGCCTTCGACACGGAGTGGGACGACTATGGGCAGCCCGCCCAAGCCGAGCCGAGCTACGGCTATGACGAGATGGCCTTCGACGATGACTTCGAAAGCGGGCAGCAGGCAGCCGCGCCGCGCCAGCCGCCGCGCAAGCGCGGCCGCTGGTTTGCCGCTCTTTTCGGAAGCGCGGCCGTCCTCGTGGCCGGCGGCGCCTATGCATTGAAGTTCACGGGCGTCGCGGAAAGCGGCGGCCCCGTTCTCGTGAAGGCAGACTCCGGCCCGCTCAAGATCCGGCCGGAGAACCCCGGCGGCGCGGTCGTGCCGAACCAGGACAATCAGGTGTACGACAGGGTTGCCGGGCTCGGCAACGCGGCTGAACCGGCGCAGCAGAAACTCAACTCCAGCAACGAAGAGCCTGTCTCGCTGGACGAACCGGAGGATGAAACGGCCGACGACGCGCTCCCCGGCCTGGAACTCTCGGGCGACGACATGGATGCGGAGGCCGAGGGTAAGAACGAGGACCGGGTGGACGCGGCAGCTGCGGACCAGCAGCAGCCGGAAAAGGCGCCGATCGCCGTTGCCCCGCGCAAGGTGCGCACCATGGTGGTGAAGCCGGACGGCACGCTGGCGGCGCGTGAGGACGCGGCGCCAGCGGTTCAGGCGCTCGCCTCGAACGCCGCCGCGGTGATCGACTCGGTCAAGAAGAACGCGATGGCCGCCAATGTGGACGCGACGGCCTCGACAGCCTCCGTCACGCCTTCGGACGATGATGCGGCAGCGGGGCCCGTGGCCGCCACGGCGGAGGACGCCGTTGCGTCCGAGCCGGCGGTCGTGAGGCCCGACGGGAGCTGGTCGGTGCAGATCGCTTCGCAGCCTTCCGAGGCAGCCGCCCGGTCGAACTATGCCGATCTCGCCAAGCGCTATTCGAGCGTCCTGAGCGGCCGGACGGTCAACATCGTCAAGGCTGAACTTGCGGGCAAGGGCACCGTCTGGCGCGTTCGCGTTTCCGCGGAGGACAGGGGCTCGGCCGCCAGCCTTTGCACGGACTACAAGGCCGCCGGCGGCAATTGCTTCGTCACGAAGTAAGCGGCGCTTCCCGAACGATTGGAAGGGCGCGGCCGGGTTCGCGCCCTTGCTGTTTCTGGAAAGCTCCTTGGCCGGCGAAAAAAGCGATGGAGGGAAGAACTTGAACGCATCGAAAGCCATGATCCTCGGCGCCGCCGGCAAGGCGCTGACGCCAGACGAGGCTTCGTTCTATCGCGACGAGCGGCCCTGGGGCTTCATCCTGTTTGCCCGCAACATCGGCGAGCCCGCGCAGATCCGCGATCTCGTCGCCGCGATGCGCGACTGCGTGGGGCGTGGCGACGCGCCCGTGTTCATCGACCAGGAGGGCGGCAAGGTGCAGCGCCTGCGCCCGCCGCTCGCCCCCAACTATCCCAGCGCCTCTGCGCTCGGCGCCATTTTCCGCGGCGATAACGACGCCGGCCTGCGCGCGGCATGGCTGCTGGCGCGGCTTCACGCCTTCGATCTCGCCCGCCTTGGGGTCACCGCCGACTGCCTGCCGGTGCTGGACGTGCCGGTGGAAGGCGCCAACGACGTGATCGGCTCGCGCGCCTACGGCAAGGATCCCGCCAGCGTCACGGCGCTCGGCCGGGCAACGGCCGAAGGGCTGATGTCGGGCGGCGTGCTGCCTGTCATGAAGCACATGCCCGGCCACGGCCGCGCCAGCGCCGACACGCACCTAGCCTTGCCCACGGTGGATGCTTCTCGCGAAGAGCTCTCCGCTCACGACTTCGCCCCCTTCCGCGCCCTGGCCGATCTGCCGATGGCCATGACCGCGCACGTGATCTATGCCGCAATCGATCCCTCGCGCCCCGCAACGACCTCTTCGAAGATCGTTTCGGAAGTGATCCGCGGCGAGATCGGCTTCGACGGCCTGCTGATCAGCGACGACACGTCCATGAAGGCGCTCAGCGGAACGTTCCCCGAAAAAGCTGCCGCGATCCTGGATGCCGGCTGCGACATCGTCCTGCACTGCAACGGCGTCATGGAGGAGATGGCCGGCATCGCCTCGCGCACGCAGCCGCTCGCCGGGCAGTCGCTGGAGCGGGCGGAGCGGGCCCTACAGTATCTGCAAGGCCGTGACGGCCTGAGCGAGCTGGAAGCGCGCGCCGAGTTCGCCACGCATTTCGCAGACGTGGCTTGAAAGAAAAGCTCGCAACCCGGCCGCGGACGACGGACGCAGCCCCTCCGGCCCGCACCACGGCGGGCGTGAGCTTCGCGGCGAAGCTCACCTTCGAGGATATCCGCCATCAGTTCACTTCCCGCGCGGTGACCCTGCGCGGCGTATCGCTGGAAGCCGAGCCGGGCGAGGTGCTCTGCCTGCTCGGCCCCTCCGGCTCCGGCAAGACGACGCTGCTGCGGATCGCCGCCGGTATGGAGCCGCAGACGGGCGGGCGCATCCTGCTCAACGATCGGGAGATCGCAGGGCCTTCCGTCTTCTTAGCCCCGGAAAAGCGCTCGATCGGCTTCGTGTTCCAGGATTTCGCGCTCTTTCCGCACCTTACGGTGCTGGAGAACGTCCGCTTCGGCCTGACTGCACTGTCGCGGGAAGAGGGGCGGCGCGAAGCGCGCATCGCGCTTGGGCGGGTCGGGTTGGACCGCTATGCCGACTCCTATCCCCATGTGCTCTCCGGCGGCGAACAGCAGCGCGTCGCGCTTGCCCGCGCTTTAGCGCCCCGGCCGTCGGTGATCCTCATGGACGAGCCGTTCTCCGGCCTAGACTCCCGCCTGAAGGACAGCGTGCGCACCGAAACGCTCGGCATCCTCCGGGAAAGCCGCGCCACCGCGATCGTGGTCACGCACGACGCGGAGGAGGCGATGCGCATGGGCGACCGCATCGCACTCCTCAGAGACGGGCAGCTGGTGCAGGCCGGACGCGCCGAGGAACTCTACCTGCGGCCCGCAAACCTGTTCGTTGCCGGCTTCTTCTCAGAGATCAACACATTCCGCACCCGCATCGCCGGTGGAAAGGCGGAAACGCCGGTCGGCAGCTTCGCCGCTCCTGGGCTGGCGGAGGGCGCAGCGGCCACGGTGGTCGTCCGGCTTTCCGGCTTCGAGGTCAGCCCAAGTGCGGGCGCGTGCCAGGCGCGCATCCGTTCGCGCCGCTATCTCGGCGTCGTGGAACTCGTGGAGTTCGCGGTGCCCGGCACTGATGTGCCTGTGCGCGCCAGGGTGCGATGCGGCGCATTGCCGCCGGAAGCACGGGATATCTGGATCAGCCCGCGGGAAACTGACGTACTTGTGTTTGAAACCCCGGCCGAAAACGAATAGATCAGCCGCGACGGTTTTTTCAGGAGAACAGCCTTATGGGCTCCTTTTCGATCTGGCATTGGCTCATCGTCCTGGTGGTCGTGCTTCTGCTTTTCGGGCGTGGCAAGATCCCGGAGCTGATGGGCGACATGGCGAAAGGCATCAAAAGCTTCAAGAAGGGCATGGCCGACGACGAGGCGGTTGTCGATAACCGCCGCACGGTCGATCATCGCACGGACGAGCCGGTCATCCGTCCCAAGGATCAGGTCTGAGGCGATAGGCTCGCCGCTCCGGCCCATTTGAACGCATAGGCTTAAAACCATGTTCGAGGTCGGCTGGACCGAGATGCTGGTGATCGCGGTCGTCATGATCGTGGTCGTCGGGCCCAAGGATCTGCCGCAGATGCTGCGCCAGTTCGGCCGCACCACGACGAAGCTGCGGGCCATGGCGGGCGACTTCCGCAAGCAGTTCGACGAGGCCTTGAAGGAGGCCGAACTGGACGACGTCAAGAAGTCGGTCGATACGCTGCGCGGCCTCAATCCGACGACCGAAATCCGCAAGCAGCTCAACCCGTTCCAGCAGGCCGCCCAGGATGTGCGCGCCGGCATCGAAACGGCGATGAAGCCGAAGCCGCAGCCGCCCATCTCCGCCGAGCCGGCCGCCTCGACCCCGCAGCCTGCCGAGCCCCTGAAGGTCGGGCCGGTCGCCGAGTCCGCGACCATTCAGACGCCTGAGCCCGCGCCGATAGCGGCTCCGCCGCCCGCGGATGAGGCTGCCAAGGCGGCAGTGGAGGCTCGGCCTTGAGCACAGCAGAACCGGACGAAGTCGAGAAGTCGTCGGCGCCGCTGATCGACCACCTGATCGAACTCCGGCGGCGGCTGATCTGGTCGATCGGCGGCTTTTTCATTGCCTTTCTCGTCTGCTTCTTCTTCGCCAAGCAGTTGTTCAACCTGCTGGTCATCCCGTTCAAGTGGGCGGTGCACTGGGCCGGCATGGGCGACAAGGTGGAGTTGATCTACACCGCGCCCCAGGAATTCTTCTTCACGCAGGTCAAGGTCGCCGCGTTCGGCGGGATGGTGGTGGCGTTCCCGCTGATCGCCACGCAGATCTACAAGTTCGTGGCCCCCGGCCTCTACAAGAACGAGCGCCGCGCCTTTTTGCCGTTCCTGGTGGCGTCGCCGATCCTGTTCCTGATGGGCGCGGCGCTGGTCTATTTCTTCTTCACGCCGATGGTGATGTGGTTCTTCCTGTCCATGCAGCAGGGCGGTCCCGGCTCGGACGTGAACATTTCGCTCCTGCCGCGCGTTTCCGAATATCTCAGCCTCATCATGACGCTGGTGTTCTCCTTCGGCTTGGTTTTCCAGCTTCCGGTCGTCACGTCGCTGATGGCGCGCGTGGACCTTCTTACGTCGGCGGGCCTGCGCTCCAAGCGGAAGTATGCGATCGTCTTCGCCTTCATCGCCGCCGCTATTCTCACGCCCCCCGACCCGATGAGCCAGATCGGCTTGGCCCTGCCGACGCTGCTGCTCTACGAGGTTTCCATCATCTCGGCCCGGATGATCGAGAAGAAGCGCGACGCCGAGCGGGCGAAGCGCGAGGCGGCGGAAAGCCAGCCGGCGTCCGGCGAAGTCGCTCCTTCCGTCTGACCGGAACCTCCGACTAGCAAGCGAACTTGCGCTGCGGCGGCTGCCGGTTTAACCGGCACCTCGCGCGCCGAGCGGATTTTCGTGCGCGAAGCGCAGGGCAGGCTGCGCAGGGATATGCAGGCCGACCATGCTCGACATCAGATGGATTCGCGAGAACAGCAAGGCCTTTGTCGAGGCCATGCAGTCCCGCGGGCAGGGGGTTGAGGCGGCCCAAGCCATCCTCGATAACCTGCTTGCCCACGACGACGCCCGGCGCGCGCACCTGACGGAACTCCAGGAAAAGCAGGAACGGCGCAACGCCGCCTCCAAGGAGATCGGCAACGCTGTTCGCAAAGGCGACATGGCGACGGCCGCGCGCCTGAAGGCTGAAGTGACCGACATCAAAAGCTTTATTCAGAACGGTGAAGCGCGCGAGCGCGAACTGGACGCAGCCCTGCGCGATGCGCTTGCGGTCGTGCCGAACTTGCCTTTGCCCGATGTGCCGGTCGGCCGCGACGAGCGCGACAACGTGGAGGTTCGAGCAGTCGGCGAGAAGCCGCGCATGGATTTTAGGCCGAAAGAGCACTGGGAACTCGGCGAAGCATTTGGACTGATGGACTTCGAGCGTGCGGTAAAGCTTTCTGGCGCACGGTTCACAGTGCTGAAGGGGCAGTTGGCACGGCTAGAGCGGGCACTTGGTCAATTCATGCTTGACCTGCACACGACGGAGCACGGCTATACGGAGGTGCAGCCGCCATTATTGGTGCGGAATGAAGCTATGTTTGGCACGGGGCAGCTTCCCAAATTTGAAGAGGACTTGTTCTTTACTGATGCCCGCAGGCCTGGATGGGAGTTGGAGGCGGAAAGATGGATCAATCAAGGAACCCAGAATATAGTTTCACTCTCTGCTGAGAGCTATTCACGTGACCAGGTTAGGAACTTTTTAGATCAATCTGTCAGAACCGCGGCTTCCGTTTTCGGTCTTTTTAATGCTGATTCGGTGCTAAAGTTGGAAGGAATTAGTACCTCCCATTCGGGAGGAATGAGATTGGTTGATAAACGACTAGGCCTCATCCCTACTGCGGAGGTCTCTCTCACCAACCTCGTGCGCGAGGAGATCACCCCGTTCGCCGATCTCCCGCTACGCTTCACCGCGCTTACTCCCTGCTTCCGCTCCGAGGCTGGCTCTGCTGGCCGCGACACGCGCGGCATGCTGCGGCAGCATCAGTTCAATAAGGTCGAGCTTGTCTCGATCACCGACGTTGAATCGTCGCTGGACGAGCACGAGCGCATGACGGCTTGTGCGGAGGAGGTGCTGAAGCGCCTCGGCCTGCCGTTCCGCACCGTGGTGCTCTGCACCGGCGACATGGGTTTTGGCGCACGGAAGACCTACGACATCGAGGTCTGGCTGCCCGGCCAGGACGCCTATCGCGAGATTTCCTCCTGCTCGGTCTGCGGCGATTTCCAGGCGCGGCGCATGGATGCGCGCTACCGGCCGGAAGGGGAAAAGGGCACGC
>CAXTCF010000002.1:0-54942 GCA_964242945.1 uncultured Rhizobiaceae bacterium
GCCGCCGGCGGGATCCTCGCTGATCGTGCTGGCACCATTGCGCACGAAGTAGGTGTCGCTGCCCAGCCCGCCAGCCATGGTCGTGCCGACAACGCCCGCGGCATAGTCGTAGAGACTGTTGGCGCCCCCGTTGCCGCCGATCGTCAATCCGCCCTGGGTCGCAAAGATCACCTCCACGTTCGCATCGAGAGTGTAGCTGGCGGAGGCATACACATAGTCGGCGCCGCCGGCGGGATCCTCGCTGATCGTGCTGGCACCATTGCGCACGAAGTAGGTGTCGCTGCCCAGCCCGCCAGCCATGGTCGTGCCGACAACGCCCGCGGCATAGTCGTAGAGACTGTTGGCGCCCCCGTTGCCGCCGATCGTCAGCCCGGCAATGTTGGCCTGGATCCTTTCGAGGTTGTCACCGAGCGCGTAGTCGACGACGGTGTACACCGTGTCGATGCCGCTTGTGGCGCCGCTGCCTTCGGTGATGATGTCGTCGCTGCCGTCGATATAGTAGGCGTCGTCGCCGTTGCCGCCGTTGGCGTTGTGGCCGGTGCCAGTCAGAAGGAAGATGTTGGCGCCATCGTTGCCCTCCGACGAGCCCGTCACCGAGACGATGAGGTTTGCAGAAGCCGTTCCCCCGACATTCCCGTCGGAAACAGTGTAGGCGAACGTGTCCGTGATCGTCTCGCCGACCTTCACGCCACCTTCCACATCGGCGCTATAGCTGTAGCTACCGCTTGCATTGATAGTCAGCGTGCCATGCGCCCCCGCCAGGACGGCCACGCCGCCGGTAAAGGTGCCGGCCGTGCCGTTGAACGAAATGCCGGTGATCGACAGCGCCGGCCCGTCCGGATCGGTGACTGCCTCGGTGATGATGTTGCCGGATCGCGAGCTGCGCTGCTCGACGCTGACCGGATCGTTGGCAGCAGCCGGCGCATCGTTCACCGCAGTGACGTTGATGGTGGTCGTGCCCGAGCCGGCTTTGGTGCCACCGCCGCCCGTGGCGCCGTTGTCCGTGATCCCGATGTCAACCGTCACCGGGGCGGTGGCGTCAGGTGCCGTCTGGTAGCTCAAGTTGCCGTTGGCGATGAAGGCGTTGATGTCGGCGACCGTCCCCGAGAGATAGAGCGTGCCCGGCACGGGAGACACCGTTACGCCGCCGCCCGTTGAAGCAATGAAGCCGCCTGAAGCAGCGCTGATCGTCACGGTGACGCTGCCGCTGCCCGCGTCCACATCTGCGAAGCTGATGCCGGTGACCACGGTGGCAACATCCTCGGTCACCGTCACGCTCGCCGGTGCTGAAACAGTCGGCGCATCGTTCACCGCAGTGACGTCGAGCGTGATGGTGCCATCGGCGGGGCCGGTGCCTGCCGCGTCGCGGATGCGTGTGGTGATCGTGGTGTCCTGGTCGAAGTTGCTCGACGGCGTGAACGAAACGGCTGCGAGCGCTTGGTTCACATCCGCCGCCGAACCCGTCACCGTCCATACGCCGGTGCCGGCGTTGTAGGAGGAGGTGGCCGAGCCGAAGGTGCCCGTCGTCAGCGCGCCAGCCGCCGTGTTGTTCAGCGTCAGCGTCGCCGTGATGGTTTCGCCTGCATCCACATCGGTGACGGCGATATCGCCCAGCGCGACGCTAACGGCGTCCTCGGTGTAGCTCACCGTCTGCGTCAGGTTCGTCGCGCTTGCCGTGTCGTTCTGGCCGTGGACGGTGACGGTGACCTGCGTGGTCGAGGTGAGGCCGCCTGCATCCTTGATCGTGTAGCTGAACGTGTCGGTCAGCGTGTCGTTGAAGGTGCGCAGGGCCGCGACGCTCGCATCGGCGTTGTTGACGGTGTAGGTGGCGCTGCCGTCGGCGTTGATGTGGATCGTGCCGTAGGCGCCGGCGATGTCGCTGCCCGCGCCGGTCGTCTGCGCCGTAGCGGTGGTGCCGGCCACCACACCCTGCACCACAAGCGTGTCGCCTGTGTCGGGGTCGGTATCCGGACTGGCGCCGTTCGTGCCGGTGATAACGTTGAAGCTCGGATTGACGCCCGCCGTGCCGTTTGCGGCGCCCCCTGCCTCGGTAGCGGAGATGGCATCGGCATTGGCGGTCGGAGCTCTGTTCGGCAGAGTGTTGTCGAAGGAGAAGGTGTTTGGCGTGCTGTCGGTATCGACGCTGCCGGTCGCAGTGCCGCCGTTGTCCCTGACCGCGAAGGTGAAGCCGCCGTCGGCGCCGCCGCTGTCGGGAACGTAAACCAACTGGCCGTTGGCGATCTGCGTGGCCGTGACGAACGTGCCCGACGTCACCAGCGTGCCTAGGCTGCCGGTGCCCGCGCCGTCCGTGTCGATGTAGAGCTTGCCCACGGTCGGAGCGGCACTGATCAGCACGCCGGTGAAGCTGTCGCCGTTCGGATTGGCCGTGGTCTTGTCGAAGTTGCTGTCGCTGAAGCCGAAATCCGCGGTCTGGAACGTATAAGTCTGGTTCGCCAGGATCGGCTTGTTGAGGGTATCCGTGCCGGACGGGCCGCTGTGCATCTCGAACTGAGTGGTGAAGACCTCTTTGGCGGTGCCGGGACCCTCAAAGGACACAGCCGCCTTCTGAACGGTCGTTCCCTGAACGTATTTCAGGACCGTCACCGGGTCGTGGCTGAAGTTGCGATTGATCTGCTGCGTGCCGCTCGTCGTCCGGTTCACGGTAAACTCGGAGCCAACCTCGTTGCCGAGGGCGTCGAAGCGCTGGGCGTTCACCTCGCCGCCGGTGCCCGACGGTGTGTTGAAGTCCTCGCTCCAGACCACCAGGAAGCCGCCATCGGGCAGCGCCTCGATCACGGGGTCATCGTCGATGTTCGCCGTATTGTTGTTGACGAGCAGGTCGCCGGTCACCGCGGTTCCGGCGGCGTTGAAAACGCGGAAGTAAACGTCCGCGTCGGTCCCCCCGGCCTGGGTTGACGAGCCCCAGGAAACCACGAAGCCGCCGCCGGCCAGCGCCGCGACGCTGGGTTGGGACTGGTTGCCTGCGCTGGTCGCGTTGATCTGGAACTCGGCGCCGCCCGTCTGGCTGCCTGGGCTGCCCGTGTAAACGCGGCCGTAGATGCCGGCGTTGCCGCCGGTACCGTTGCTGCCGCCATCCTGGTTGACGCCTTCCCAAACCACCACATAGCTGCCCGGCGCGGCGCCGTAGGTGCCGCCGGTCAGGGCGGCGACGTCCTGCGCGCGCTGGATGCCGCCCGTGGTGGTGTTGAAGGTGAAGTTCGACCCGACCGGATTGTAGCTGGCGTCGTATAATTGACCGCGCACGTCGCCGCTGTTGGCGGCGATGTTCCCGTAGTTGTTGTCCACATAGGTGACGAGGAAGCTGCCGTCGGCGAACACCGTGGTCGATGGGGCTTCCCGGTAGCTGAGGCCGCCGCCATTGTTGGTACCGAGCCTGGTGGTGCTGACCTCGAATTCGCTTTTGACGACCGCGCCGCTCGTTGTGTAGACCCCGCCGACTACGGTGATTTCGCCCGTGCTCGTGACATCCTCGCGGGAGGCGAGGACGAGGATGTTGCCGTTCGGCAGCGTCTCGACGCTGATGCCGTCGCTGTAGCTGTAGTTAGGGCTGTTGAAGAGCCTGATTTCGTTGCCGACAGGGCTCCCGCTGGCGTTGAACCGCCGGATGTAGACCTCCTCGTTGAAGGTGCCGCCGTTGAAGAATTGGCGGGCGTCGGCCCAGGCGACGATGTAGCCGCCGTCGGACAGCGCCGCCACCACGGAGCCCTGCTGGTCGCTCGTCGTGCCCTGGTTGGCCTGCGTCTCGCTGCCGACAAAGCCGAGCGTGCCGGGATAGGCGGCGAGCGTCGCGGCGGCGAAGGGCGGAGCCGCGTCCACAGAGCCCACTCGCGCCGCCAGCGTCCAGTCTCCGGCGCCGGTCGGCTTGAGGGATGCCGCCACGCTGGCGCCGCCGAGCGCGTCCGACAGCGCGCGGAGGAAGCGCTGCCCAATGGCGCCCGCCGCCACGTAGCAGCCGTAGAGCAGCACGTCGCCGTCCGGCGCGAGGGCACTGCCGATGCGGGCCAGCGCCGCTGCGTGGGCGCCGAGCGTTTGCGCGTCGAGCCAGGTTGCGCCGAGTTGCACCCGGCCGGGCTGCCCGTGCGAGACGATGTGGATTTCCGCCGGCTGTGCGGCCCCGCCGGCCGCGAGAGCGTCCGCGATCTGGCTCACGCCGCAGCGATCGGCGTTGAGAACGAAGACCGCCGCGTCAGGCGCGGCACCTTCGAGCAGGGTGGAAAAGTCCGGCACGCGCGGATCGATGAAGATCACCCGGCGCAACGACGCAGGCATGGCAACCATGAGTGTTTCCCCTTCGGCCAGTGATGCACGGCTTCCGGCCGTCACCCCGCCTGGCCCCCTTTGGCCTCATGCGATGGCGCATGGCGCGATCGCAAAATTGGCGAAGCCTTACGCGAAGAGGGATAGCGACGCAAGCCTAAGTTGCTCGCATTCCACCGCCGCGGCCCGCAGATTGAGCGTGCAAGCCGAAAAACTCACCTGGCGCCATGGAAATCCTAACACGCTTTATTCTTGGAAGCGGTTCGCTGAAATGTTGCAGTTCAGCCGCCGTTTCTTGACGAAGCGCGGGCCTCTCGCTCTCAGCAAGTCGAAGCGGGGAGGATCGCCGCGCAATCTGCTCAACGGGCTTATGCACATCAGCGATCGACGGCCATTGTGTTTCCGTTTTGGGGGTGGTAGGGGTCGTCTATACTCAAATAGGCGAGGGGACCGCCTTGTATTTTTCAGCATCTAGCGACGCATCGGCCGCGATGCGCCTGCTGCGCTTTGGCCTGTTGCGGTTGCATCCGGTTGGGCCGGTCCTGCCGCGTGCTTCTGGTGTTGGCCGGGGAGATTGAGCGATGTCCGAAGCCTATGTAGGCGAACTCCGTATCTTCGCGTTTCCTTTTGCCCCCAAAAACTGGGCCTTCTGCAATGGGCAGATCCTGCCCATCAATCAGAACCAGGCGCTGTTCTCGATTCTTGGGACGACCTATGGCGGCGACGGGCAGACAACCTTCGCATTGCCGGACCTGCGCGGCTCCGTTCCGGTCCACTGGACCCAGCAGGGAGGCGCGCAGACGATCAGCCTCGGTCAGCGGGGAGGCGAGCAGAACCACACGCTCACCATCAGCGAGATGCCGTCGCACAACCACACGCCCTTCGGCTCGTCCAACACCGCGGACTCGCTGACGGCGGTCGGCAACTATCTGGGAGTCGGGGCCGGCACCCTCACCCCCTACAATGGAGGCTTCGACAGCCTTGCCATGCTCGCGTCGAGTACGATCTCGAACGCGGGCGGCAGCCAGCCGCACTCGAACATGCAGCCCTACCTCGTGCTCAACTTCTGCATATGCCTTTTCGGCATCTATCCTTCACGCAATTAAGGAGCGCGGGCGATGGCGGACCCATTTATTGGTGAAATCCGGATGTTCGGCGGCAACTTCGCGCCGGTGGACTGGGCCTTCTGCAACGGACAGCTGCTTCAGATCAGCGAGTACGATACGCTGTTCACCCTGATCGGTACGACCTATGGTGGCGACGGGGTGAACAATTTCGCGCTGCCGAATCTGCAGGGGCGCCTGCCGATGCATGTCAGCCCGACCTATCCCCTGGCCGATTCGGCTGGGACGGAAACCGTCACGTTGATCTCTCCGCAGTTGCCAAGTCATAGCCACACCTTCCTGGCGACCACGGCGGTCGCGAACCAGACCACACCAAACAACGGTATCCCGGCCGCGGTGCCGGCCGGCAACATCTACTTCCCCACGCAGGGCGGAGCGGCCCTGGCGCCGCAGTCGATCGGACAGGCGGGCGGCAACCAGCCGCACGACAATATGATGCCATACCTGGCGGTCAGCTTCATCATATCGCTATTCGGCATCTATCCCACCCAGAGCTGAGGAGCCGGACGATGACGCAACCCTTTCTTGGCGAAATCCGCATCTTTGCCGGCAACTTCGCCATAAGGAACTGGGCGCTCTGCAACGGCCAGATTCTGCCCATCTCTCAAAACACCGCGCTGTTTGCGCTGCTGGGCGTCACATATGGCGGCGATGGCAAGACAAATTTCGCGCTTCCCAACTTCCAGGGCAGCGCCCCCATGCACTGGGGGCAGGGCTCCGGGCTGACCTATCGCAGCCTTGGGGAGCAGAGTGGCGACCCCAGCGTGACGCTGACCCAAAGCCAGATGGCTGGCCACAATCACAACCTGCAGGTCGTTCCGCGGATCGGCAATCAGCCGTCGCCGACCGGCACCCCGTCGCTATCGCACGTAGGCAACTTGACCGGCGGGTTGCTCTACAAGCAGGCGTCAGGCGCGAGCACCACGCCGATGAACTCGCAGATTACGACGTTGACCGGCGACAGCGCGCCGCACAACAACAACCAACCCTTTCTCGGCCTGACCTTCCTCATCGCATTGCAAGGCATCTTCCCCCAACGGCCCTGATGGGGCCGGGCGGCGCGATGGAATTCGAGGCGGGCACGTCCCCGTCCCCAAATTGGAACCGCGCGATCCAGGCAGGCCTGACCTTCCGGCACACTTGTCCGTCTGACCTGCCGTTCCTGTTCCGTCTCTACGCTTCGACCCGCACGAAGGAGCTTGCGCCCTTGCCGTGGTCGGACGCCCAGAAGGCAGCGTTCCTCGACATGCAGGCGCGCGCCCAGCACGCCGACTATGCCCGCAACTACCCTGATGCAGAGCGCTGGGTGATCGAACGAAACGGCGACGCGGTCGGGCGCCTTTACTTGGATCGCCGGCAAGGCGCGCACCACATCCTCGACATCGCTTTGCTGCCCGATTCCCGCGGCAGGGGTTTCGGGGGAGCGCTGCTTGCCGACCTCATCGACGAAGCGGCGCAAGCCGGCAAGGCGACCACGATCTCCGTCGAAAGCATGAACCCGGCGCGACGCCTTTACGAACGGCTGGGCTTCACGCTTGTGGAGGAGCACCCGCCCTATCTGCTGATGCGGCGTGAAGGCGCCGTCAGTTGAACACGGCCTGGAACAGGCTGCCTCTGCCGTCCGGCTGGAGCGGCACAAGGAAGACGTCCGCCGTTCCGATCTGCGGGTGGTCCAGCGCATACATAGCCTGAGGCAGATACAGGCTGGGATCCGACTTGAAGATCAGGGAAAAGCCACCCCCCTCCCTCGCGCTCCGATGCAATGCCTCCGCCTCATCGAGGACCAGAGTGAAGGTCGCATCGGAAACCTGAACCGCAAAACTTTCCCCGATATGGGATTTGAAGGTCTCAAGGTTCAAAGCTGCTTGTTCCATGTAGCTTTCGGGACTCGTGCCGTGTTCTGACCGACTTGCTTTAAATGAGGCTCTTGCCCCTGCAAAGGGCAACCAGCCCAGAGGATTTATCTGTGGAGACGGCAGCATCCAGCCGAAGCCGCAGCAGGTAACTTCAGATTGCACTAAACGAGCGATGTCACGTCTGATGTCCGCTTCGACGGACAGGGGCGCCATCGTCATCCGTCAACTCTGATCCCTGCGAAATCGGCCCGCGACCCTGTGCGCGCTCCATGTACGCGGCTTGGGGATCGCAAACTTGCAAGGTCTAGAGCATCGGACGGTTAATCGGATGCAGCCTTGTCTTGGACGATCCCTGAACGCCCGTTCATCGTGCCACTCTGCAATGAGCTGGGCAAAGGCGCTTTCTACGCTTTTGCCGTATTGGACTTGGAGCGCGGACGCTCTCGTCAGCCCCAAGCATCAGGCCGCGGAGTTTTTTCTTGATAGCGCGTTTTCCCAGGCAAGCGCGCTTTCCACGATTGTGTCGAGATCGTCCAGCTTTGGCTCCCAGCCAAGCTCGGCTCGCGCCAGAGAAGCGTCTGCCACCACCGCCGCGGCATCGCCCGGCCGGCGTGAGGCAAGCACCGCCGGAAGCTCGTGCCCGCTCACCCGGCGCACGCTGTCCAGCACTTCCAGCACCGACGTGCCGTGGCCGTAGCCGCAGTTGGCGACAAGGTTGCCGCCGCCCGCCCGCAGCCTTTGCAGCGCGAGCCGGTGCGCCCCTACCAAGTCGCTGACATGGATGTAGTCGCGCAGGCACGTGCCGTCCGGCGTGGGATAATCCGTGCCGAATACGGAAAGCGACTGCCGCTTGCCGAGCGCGGCTTCGCAGGCGACCTTGATCAGGTGCGTGGCGCCCGCCGTGGACTGGCCGGTGCGCCCCTTGCCGTCGGCGCCCGCCACGTTGAAGTAGCGTAGCGCCGTGTAGGAGAAGCCGTGCGCGGCCGATGCATCGCGCAGCATCCACTCGCTCATCAGCTTGGAGCAGCCGTAAGGCGATTCGGGCGTCAGGCCTGCGTCCTCGCGCACGGGTTCCATCCGCACGCCGCCATAGACGGCCGCAGTGGAGGAAAAGATGAAGTGCGGCAGGCCGGCTGCCACGCAGGCCTCCAGCAGCGCGCGTGTTTTGCCCGTGTTGTTTTCGTAGTAGCCGAGCGGGTCGGCAACGGAGTCGGGCACCACCACCGAGCCGGCGAAGTGAATGACGGCATCCACGCGGCGCTCGGCGATCAGGCGCGCAACCAAGCCGCGGTCGGCGATGTCGCCCTGCACCAGCGTTGCTTCGGGCGCGACCGCCCAGGCAAAGCCGCTGGAAAGCCGGTCCAAAACCACCACGTCTTCGCCGTGGTCCAGCAGTTCCCAAACCATATGGCTGCCGATATAGCCGGCCCCGCCCGTAACAAGAACAGTCATAAACACCCTTTGCGCGAAAGCGCACCTTCTGCGCTCTCGTGATAGATCGACCGCGCGGCAGTGGCTACACCGCTGCGCCGGCTTATTGCCGTTGGCGCGCAACCGCCGCGGACGCCTGCGCGGCTGATCGCGCGCACAAATCGCGAAAAATCGCGCCGAGCGTCGGAAGCTGGCTTCGCCTATCACACTTCCGAACCGGCTCGAAACCGTCCCGGCGCGTGTGGCAAAAAAAGCTCCTTTGGCGATCGGGCATGAGGCGAGAACAGGTGTGGCCGATCGGCAGCGGGAGCCGTTTCCATGACATCGGGGAAGCCGCGCGGCGTGGAGGATGCGCACGAGGAGGGTTGGGCTGCTTCTGCCGGCCGACGGGGTGGAGGCGGCGTTTAAATGTCAGGCTTTGCTCAAAAAAATCGCAGCGGTGGCGGAAGTTTCGGCGGCCCATCCCACGCGGCCTGCTTGTCCTGAAACGGTCGAGAAGCCAGTCAAAGCCGTGACACCGCCGGGCCATTACAGTCTGCCCGCTCTGCCATGATGGCTTCGGAGTGGCGGAAAGCTGTTCCCATTGAGGCAATATGACCCACGGTCCTTGACCGGCTGCGGGTCGCCCGCAACCGTTTCGCGCCTATGATAGTTGAACTTTGATCGGCCTGCGGCTGCGGCTGAGATGCGGGCGTGCGGCCGGTCGCGTCGTTGGCATTGAGAACGGCCGGGGGAGACGGCTTTCTTCAACAAGATAGGACTTCTATGTTAAACGTTACACACAGGCCTGAGCGATTGGGAGTCGCCATCGTCGGGTTGGGAGGTGCTGTTGCGACCACGGCGGTAGCCGGCATCGAGATGATCAAGGCCGGCTCCAACCGGCAGGACGGACTGCCGCTGGCCGATGTTTCCGTGCCGGGCCTGAGCAACTACCGCGACATCGTGTTCGGCGGCTGGGACCTGAACGGCAACGACCTGGGCGCGGCTGCGGAAGAGCACGGCGTGCTGTCCAAGGCCGACCTCAACGACGGCGCTTCGGCCCTGAAGAGCATGAAGCCCTGGGCCGCCGTAGGCAGCGGCAGGTTCTGCAAGAACGTGGTGGGCCGCAACATGGCGGCTGCCAAGAACCACCGCGAAGCGGTCGAGATGATCTCCGATGACATCCGGCGCTTCAAGGAGGAAAGCGGCGTCGATCGCGTGGTGGTGCTCAACCTCGCCTCGACGGAAGCGTGGCCGGACCTGACGGTGGACACGCTGAACTCGGCGGACGCCTTCGAGAAGGGCCTGGACGGCAGCGACGAGGCGATCGGCCCGGCCATGCTATACGCCTACGCGGCGATCTCCAACGGCTATGGCTATGCCAACTTCACGCCGAGCGTGGCCGCCGACGTGCCGGCCTTGCTGAGCCTCGCCGAGGAGCGCAACGTGCCGGTGGCCGGCAAGGACGGCAAGACCGGCCAGACCATGATGAAGACGGTGATCGCGCCGGCGCTCAAAGCCCGCGCGCTGCATGTGGACGGCTGGTTTTCCACCAACATCCTCGGCAACCGCGACGGTCTGGCCCTGACCGACCCGAACTCGCTGCAATCCAAGCTCAACACCAAGGGCGGCGTGCTGGACGAGATCCTGGGCTATCCCGTCGAGGATCATCTCGTCGATATCCGCTACTACCGCCCGCGCGGCGACGACAAGGAGGCTTGGGACAACATCGACGTCACCGGCTTCATGGGCCAGAAGATGCAGATCAAGATCAACTTCCTTTGCAAGGACTCGATCCTGGCGGCGCCGCTGGCCATCGAGATCGCGCGCGTCGTGGGCTTGGCTTCGCAGCGCGGCGAAGGCGGTGCCCAGGAGCAGCTGAGCCACTTCTTCAAGGCCCCGATGGTCAAGTCCGGGAACACAGTGGAACACAACTTCTTCCGCCAGGAAGCCATGCTGATGGACTGGCTACACAACGGTTGATCCCGCTTTGCTCGACCTCGTGGACAAAGAACGCATCTCCGCAGATGCGGAACCGCCGCCAGCCACGCTCGACCCTTCGCTGAAACCTCTCTTCGGCGAATTGGGCGACCTGAAGCGCGTCCGCTCCGCCGGGCGCGAAGGATCGATCGCCAGCCGGCTTTTTCAGCAGAGCTGGGCTGAGCTTGTGGCGGGCGTCGATCCCGGCACCGTGGCATACGCCATCACCGGCCGCGCGCTTGCCGCCGGCCGGATGGGTGACATCGACGGAAATACCATGCTGGCAGCCGGCGTGGCGCCGGACGAAGCCGCTGCCGTGCTGTGCGCTGCGGTGGAAGATGTGGGCGAGGGCTTGGAACCGGCCCAGCGCCGCAGTCTGGCGGAGGCTGCATCGATGCCGCCCGGCCCTGCCGCGGAAAGGCTGCCGGCGTTTGTCGCCGCGCTGCAAGCTCAGCCTCGCGCGGGCGTGACCTGCCCTGGCAAGCCGCGCATCATCCTGGAGCCGCCGGAAAACCACGCCGAGCACTGCCTGATGGTCGCCGTCTATGGCGTGCTGCTATCGCCCCGCTACGGCGCAAGGCCGGAAACGGTCTTCCTGGCCGCGATCGCCCATCACTTCCACAATGCCGGGCTGCCGGATTCCGGTTTCACCGGCGAGATGCTGCTCGGTCCCCATCTGCTGCCCGTGATGGAGCACTTCACCCGCGCGGCATTGGCTGAGCTGGCGGCGCCGTTGCGACGGCAGGTTGAGGAAGCACGCAGCATCCTGCCCGATGCCGCCACGCCGGAAGGCCGCGCCTTCCACGCCGCCGACACGATCGACCGCGTGATGCAGATCGCCCAGCACCTGACCGCGGCGACGCTCACCATGGACCGCGTGCTCGGCGAGATGGCGCTCGTCCACGACGGCCCGGTGAAAGGGTTTCAGGACCGCGTGTTGGCCGAGATGGGCTTGCCGTGACGCTCCGTTCGCCCGTTTCCGGGGCGCCCTTGCACGAGGACACGCCGCACAGCCTATGTGAGCCGGATGGGCGGCGCTGGGCGGTGGTGGATGGCATTCCCTTCCTGCGCACCGGCCGCGACGACCTCGCGCGCGAAGCGCTCGCGTGCCTCGACAGGGGCGACGAGGCCGGTGCGCTGGCCGAACTGCTGCGCGATGCCGACGACTGGTGGAACGAGCCGCCGCCGGACCGTGCCGCCTTGCGCGAACTGATCGCCGACCGCGACCGGCTGAGCCTGCGCGAGGCGATGGCGGGTTTGGGCTTCGGCCGTGTCGGCGACTATTTTGCCCACCGCTGGACCGACCCGACTTTTCTGGCTGGCCTGGGCCTTCTCCAGGCGCATTGGAATGCCCCGGTCGCCGCCCTCGAATTGGCTTGCGGCATCGGCCACTATCTCCGGGTGCTGCGGGATCATGGCGTTGCAGTCACAGGCGGGGACGTGGTGTGGGCGAAGCTCTGGATTGCGCGGCACTTCGTTGTCGGCGCGGAAGCGAAGCTCGTCTGCTTCGATGCCGCTGCACCTTGGCCTCTGGCGGACATGCGCTTCGACCTCGTGCTCTGCCAGGACGCTTTCTACTTCCTGGAACCCAAGCCGACCATCCTGGCGAAGCTGCGCGGGACCCTTGCGTCCGGCGGCGCGCTTCTGGTCGGCCACGTCCACAACCGCGAAGCCACCAACCACTCTGCCGGCGCCGCGCTGACTGCCGGGGAAGCCGCGGCGCTGTTTCCGAATGCTCTGGCCTATGACGACGCCGAACTGACGCGCGCCGTTGCCGAGGGCCGGACACCCCTGTCGCGTCCGCTGTCCGATCTGCGTGCCGCCGAGGCTTTTGCTCTGGCCGAAACGGCGGGGGCAGCCCCGATCAGCCTTTCCCCTTCATCCTCATCGCCCCGCCTGCGGCGCAACCCGCTTTACCGGCAGACCGGCGACCGCTGGACGATCGCTTGGCCTTCATCCCGCTATCAGGCCGAATATGCGGCGCTTGCCACCTTCCCGCCGGAGGACGACAGCGCCGGCCCGACGCCGGAAAATGTGCGCCGCCGCGTCTTTGTCGAACTGCCGGAGCGCTGGTGATGGGCGTTTCGGCGTTTCATCCAGAAGGCATTCCGTGACTCTGCGCTTCGCCTACAACACCAACGGCACGGCTTCCCACCGGCTGGACGACGCGCTCGTGCTGATGAGCGAGGCGGGTTATGCCGGCGTGGCGCTGACGCTGGATCACCATCACTTCGACCCGCTGGTTGGTGATTGGGAAGCGCGCTCCTGGCGCCTCAAGGAACGCCTGGATGAACTGAGGCTCGGCTCGGTGATCGAGACGGGTGCCCGCTACCTGCTCGACCCGCGCGCCAAGCACGAGCCGACTTTTCTGTCCGCCTCGGCTGAAGGGCGCGCGCGGCGCGTGGCCTTTCTGAAGCGAGCCGTGGACATTGCCGCGATCCTGGGTTCGGAGGCTGTTTCGTTCTGGGCTGGCGTGCCGAAGCCGGGTGTCGATCACGGCCAAGCGCGCGGCTGGCTCCGGGACGGCGTCGCCGCAGTTGTCGAATACGCCGAGGCGCGCGGCGTCACGGCGGCGCTGGAGCCGGAGCCTGGTATGTTGATCGAAACCGTGGACGATTTTCTGAACCTGGCGGAAGGTCTGCCGAGCCTCAAGCTGGCGCTCGACCTCGGCCATTTGCTGGTGACCGGGGAGCGCGAGCCGGCCGCCGCGGTTCACGAGTTCGCGCCGAGACTGGGAACGGTGTCCCTGGAAGACATGAAGCGGGGCGAGCACATTCATCTGGCTTTCGGCGAAGGCGACATGGACACGCCGGCCGTGCTGGACGCGCTGGAAGCCGCAAACGTCACTAGACTGGTCTGCATCGAGCTCAGCCGCGACAGCCACCGCGCCGACCGCATGATCCCCGATGCGATGGCTTATCTGCAAAACTGCCGCGGCACGCCGGCGAGATCTTAAGAAAGCCCCATGCGCATCTGCTTCGTCAGCCGCCGCTTCTTTCCCGCCATTTCCGGCATGAGCGTCTATGCGATCAACCTGCTGCGCGAACTGGTGAACGCCGGGCACGACGTCACCATGATCAGCCAGTACCGCGGCGATCCGTTCGGCACAAAGGTCTATGGCGGCGGACCGCCGCCGCCTGTGCCGGGCGTGCATGTGATCGGCTTGGAACAGCTTGGCGAGCAGGAAAACGGCGACTTCGAGCGCGACATCGACCGCATGGTGGACGTGATCGAGGCCGAGCACGCCAAAAAACCGTTCGACATTCTCCACGCGCAATACGGCTACCCTACCGGCTGGGCCGTTCTGCTCGCTTCGCAGAAGCTGGGACTCCCGAACGTCGTTTCCATTCAAGGCGGTGACGGCCATTGGGTGGGATCTTGCTGCGAAACGCACAAGCTCGCTATGCGGAACGTGCTGAACCACGCCAACGCGCTGCTGATCGGCGGCGAATCCTTCATCGACGAGGTGACGGAGCGCCTGGGCACCGCGCGCGATCGCTTCATCGTCGTTCCAGGGGCGGTGGACACCAACCGCTTCTTTCCCGCCGACGAGGGCCGCGTTGGCGCCGCAGCTGAGCCCGCGCGGCTGCTCTATCACGGCCGGGTTGACCGCCGGAAAGGCGCGCTCGACTTTCTGGATGCGCTGGCACTGCTGCGGGAACGCGGCGTGCCGTTCCACGGCATCGTTTCGGGCATCGGGCCCGACGTGGAGCCATGCCGAGAACTGGCGGCAAAGCACAATCTTGGACCTGACATCGTCAGCTTCACCGGCTATGCCGACTACGACGCTGTGCCCTCGCTCTACCGCGAGGCCGACGTGTTCGTGTCGCCGACCTACATGGAAGGCTTCTCCAATACGATCCTGGAAGCCATGGCATCCGGCCTGCCCAACGTGTCCTGCTTCGCGGTCGGCGTGAACGACTGCCTGCGCAACGAGGAAAACGGGCTGTTGACCCAGCCGGGCGACGTGCCGGCGCTAGCCGAATCGCTGACCCGCATCATCACGGACGCAACGTTGCGCAGGCGCATCGCGCAAGCCGGCCTGGAGGAGTGCCGGCGCGTTTACTCCTGGACGGCGGTTGGCCGGCAGATCATGGCCGTTTATGATCAGGTTGTGGGCAAGCAGCCCGACGCTGCCTTCAGCCCGGACCTGCCGATGACGCCCTGCCGCTTCCGCGCGGAACCGCACCTGCTGTGACGCGCACGGCGCTCGCTTTCTCCCCGCACTTGGATGATGCCGCCTTTTCCTGCGGCGGGACGCTGGCTGAACTTGCCCTGAACGGTTGGCGTGTGGTGGTGGCAACGGTGTTCACCGCTACCGTACCTGACCCGCGGGGATTCGCGCTCGCCTGTCAGCTCGACAAGGGGTTGGGCGCGGAAGTGGACTATATGGCCTTGCGCCGCGCGGAGGACGCGATGGCTATGCAGGCGCTGGGTGCCGTTCCCGGCTGGCTGCCGTTCAGGGAAGCGCCGCATCGCGGCTACGAGTCCGCGCCGGCGCTGTTCGGCGGCGTCCAAGAGGCGGACCAGATCGATGGCGTGCTCGGTGAAGCGTTCAGTGCGCTGATCGCGCAGCACCGGCCCGACCTCCTGCTAGCCCCGCAGGCGGTGGGCGGGCATGTCGATCACATCCAGGTAGTGCGGGGCCTCAAACAGGCTTTGGATGCCGATGCCCTTCCGGTGCTCTGGTGGACCGATTATCCCTACGCGATCCGGCGCGATACACCCAGCCGGCCATTCGCCCAGGAGTTGGAGGCGCTTCCCGCCCTCGACTTTGCCCTCGGCGAAGCGTCGCTTACCGCAAAGCAGGAGGCCGTGCTTGCCTACCAGAGCCAGATCGGCTTCCAGTTTGGCGGGGCAGAGGCCCTGGCGCAGCGTTTGGCAGAGGCAGGGCGCACCGAAAGCTTCCGCGGCAGCGGCGCATTGCCACCATCGCCATAGGGCGGCCGCGGGCTTTGGCTGTGGCATGCCGGACATCATAGCGCGAGCCTTCGAGCGGCTGAAGGTCTGGCCGTAACTCTCGGTGGATAAGCGCGATGCGTGCGATGATCTATGAAGCGTTCGGCGTCAGGCCGGAGATACGGGTGGTCCCCGATCCGGCGCCGGCGGCGGGCGGCGTTGTCGTGAAGGTGGCGGCGACCGGGCTGTGCCGCAGCGATTGGCATGGCTGGATGGGCCATGACAGCGATATCCGGCTGCCGCACGTTCCCGGCCACGAACTGGCGGGCGAGGTTATTGCCTGCGGCGCAGGTGTTTTCCGCTTCGGCCGAGGTGACCGCGTGACGGTGCCCTTTGTTTCCGGCTGCGGCCGGTGCTTCGAGTGTCGTTCTGGCAACCAGCAGGTCTGCGAGCGGCAGTTCCAGCCGGGCTTCACCGCCTGGGGCTCGTTTGCGGAATATGTCGCGCTCGACCATGCCGACGGCAACCTCGTTCGCCTTCCGGAAAGCATCGACTGTGAAACGGCGGCAAGCCTTGGCTGTCGCTTTGCTACGTCATTCCGGGCCGTCGTGGATCAGGGGAAAGTAAGGGGCGGCGAGTGGGTCGCCGTTCACGGCTGCGGCGGGATAGGCTTGTCCGCGATCATGATCGCCGCCGCGATGGGTGCGAACCCGGTTGCTGTCGACATCTCGACCGAAAAGCTCGATTTGGCTCGCAGTATCGGCGCAGTGGCGACGATTGACGCAAGTAGCACCGCCGATGTTCCGGAAGCCGTGCGCGGGATCACGGGAGGCGGCGCTCACTTGTCTCTCGACGCGCTCGGCTCGCCCACGACCTGCTTCAACTCGATCAAGAACCTACGCCGCCGGGGCCGCCATGTTCAGGTAGGCCTGATGCTGGCGGAGCACGCGACGCCGCAGATCCCGATGGCGCAGGTGATCGCCCACGAACTGGAGATCTACGGCAGCCACGGCATGCAGGCCTGGCGCTACAACGCGATGCTGGAGATGATGGCGCAGGGCAGGCTACGCCCGCAGCACCTGATCGGCCGCCGCATCAGCCTCGATGAGGCGGTGCAGGAATTGATGGACATGCCAGCATCACGGGATCTCGGCATCAGCGTTATCAGCCGCTTCTGATCTCCGAAACCCGCGTCGCCTCACTGACGATGTCGAGTTCCGCCAGGACGTCCAGCAGCAACCCGGGCAGTACGTCGAAAGCGTAGGGTTCGTGCAGGCGCTCAAGCGGCGTGTGGTAGTCCCGGCCCCATGGACCGATATTGATCGTGGGGATGTCCGCGATCGCGCCTTTTGCGGGCCAGCGCACGTTTTCCCGCCAAAGCGGCGTGTTGGCAGCCACGGTCGGCAGTTCCCCCGCGTCCGCCTCGCCGAAGAAGCTCATGTCGGAGATGCCGGCGAAATAGGGCACGCAGGAAGCGGAATTGCCGTGGCGCTCCTCCGAGCGGGCAGCGGTGCGGTGCGCTGCCTCTCTCAGCCGAACGGCGTCGGGCGAGTCGGAAAGGTTGGTGGGCAGATACGGGATCGAACCGAAGCCGGTGACGATCGCCGGCCCGACAAGGCCGCTCAAGCTCCAAGCCCGTTCCGCCTTAACGCGGCACTGCTCCGGCAGGGACAATCTGCTGGCGGCTAAGCGCTCGCCCAAGGCGTGCAGCAGGTCTCCATTTTCAGGCCTGTTTGCGAAGGCCGCGGCTTCCACGGCGGCATAGCGGTGCAGGGCTACCGGCGGTAGGATGGAATCATCACGGCCGATGCGAACTTGCAACGCTTCCACGTGCGCCGCGGCAGCTTGTGCGCAGAGCACGTCGAAGCGGTCGAGCACCTGATTGGGGGTGCGGCGATAGCTCAGCACGTTGAAGGTCAAAAAGGCCGAGGCCGGCGTGGTGACGTCGTAGGCTTCCTTGCCGTCACGCAGGCTGAGCAGGCTGGGCGGCGTGCCGGATTGTCCGGCCGTGTCATCGGTCAGTTCCGACGCCCATTCCACGCGGGCCGCGATCGCGGCGGCCAGCGCGCCGGCGTTCAGCCCGTTGAGCGGAAAGCCGCTATGGGTCGGCGTGCCCACGACGAGCGCTGTGGGCAGCAGCTTGCCCACCGTGCCGAGCGCGATCACCCGGCCGGCGGTTCCGTCGCCATCGTCGGCGATGGCATCCAAGTTGATCGCGGCGACGAGGTCGAGCCCATGCTCGGCAGCGATGGTTCGCAGGGCAGGGGCGGCCGCACGGGCGCCGGCGGAATTGTTCTCCTCGTCCGGCACGGCGATGAAGAGGAGATTGCCTTCAAAGCCGGTACCGGCTTCAGCGACGGCCTCGCAGGTTGCAAGCCCAGCTGCGAGGCCCGCTTTCATGTCCAGAAGACCGCGCCCCGGAAGGAAGCCGCCAGCGGTGAAATCGGAACGCGCACGGGCCCTAGCCGCCGTGCCGGCTTGGCTTGCCAGATCGGCCGCAAGCGCCTCAGTCAGCCGTACAGGGTCGGTGGCAAGTTCCTTGAGGTCGCCGTAGTCCTCCACAGAGACCGTGTCGTAGTGCCCGGTGAGGATCACGGTGCGCTGGCCGCGCCCGCGCAGAAGCAGGAACACGCAGTGGCGGGAATCCCCGGCAAAGACAGGAAGCGTCCAGACGGTTGTTCGCTCATGAAAAGCCGCATGCGTGTGCAGTTGCTCCGCCAGCCAAGGCCCAAAGGCGGCTTCGTCGGCGCTTCCCGTGACGCTCGGCCTGTTCGTCAGCTTGAGAGCCCAGGCCTTGGCTGCGGCTGCAAGATGTCTGCGGTCAGTTAATCTCATGCAGGGATCGCGGCGCCGCCCTCGCGGGTGCGGCGCGCCGTGAAGTCGGCGAGCGCCTCGCGCGCGCCAGCGTCGAGCGGCGGAGGCTCGAACTCCCTGATGACCTTCTTCCAGATCCCGCTGGCGCGCTCGGTGGCGGTGCGGGCGCCGTCTTCCGTCCAGGCGCCAAAATTGCGCCAGTCCGAAACCAGCGGCTGATAGAAGGCCGTCTCGTAGCGCGCCATGGTGTGGGCGGAGCCGAAGAAGTGCCCGCCGGGCTCCACTTCCGCGATCGCCTCGAAAAGGCCGTCCACGTCCTGCTCGCCGCTTTGCAGCACCTCGGCCAGCACCTGCAGCATCTCGACGTCGAGGATGAACTTTTCGAGGGAGGCCGCCAGCCCGCTTTCCAGCCATCCGGCGGCGTGGATCATCATGTTGACGCCGCCCATCAGCGCCCCCCAGGCCGAGTTGAGGAACTCGTAGGCGGCCTGGGCATCCGGCGCGTTGGAGGCGGTCGCGGCCGAGCCGCGCCAGGGCAGGCCGACCCGGCGTGCCAGCTGGCCGGCGCCGAAGGCCGCGCGAACGAACTCCGGCGTGCCGAAAGCCGGCGAGCCCGACTTCATATCGACGTTCGACGTGAAGGAGCCATAGACCACCGGCGCGCCGGGCTTCACCAGCTGGGAAAGCGCCTCGGCATGCTGAAGCGCGAGCGCGCCGGCGATCGTGATCGGCGCCATCGCGCCGGCCAGCGTGAAGGGCGTGATCACGGAAATCTGTCCGACCCGCGCGAAGTCGATGATGCCCTGGCACATCGGCACATCGAGCTGGCGCGGGCTGTTGGTGTTGATCACCGTGTAGCACCACGGCCGCGCGGCAAACGCGGCCTCGTCGAGTCCGCGGCCGAGGCGCACCATCTCGAACACGTCGCGAACCTGAGCGCTGCCGCGGGCGTAGGCGAAAACCGGCTTGTCCGAGAGCGTCAGCTGGCTTTCCAGCTGTGCGAGGTGGCGCAGTTCCACCGGAACATCCTGCGGCTCGACGCTGGAGCCCTGGATGTGCAGCACCTCGAAGTGCTGGGAGAGCTTGATAAAATCCTGCATGTCGGCCAGCGTGCCCGCCCGCTTGCCGCGCTCGATGTCCGTCACGTTGGGCGGCCCGCCGACGCAAAGAAAGGCGACGGCATCGCCGCCCAGCCTCACGTTGCGCTTGGGGCACGCGCCGTGAAGCGTGAAGCTGCCGGGTGCCGCGGACAAGGCCCAGGCCACCAACTCAGGGTCGAGGAACACCATGGCGGAGGTCTCCTCCACACGGGCGCCGGCCTGCGCGAAGAGCATCCGCGCCTCGGCATTCAGCACTTTGATGCCGAGTTCGGCGAGAACCCGAAGGGCCGTGTTGTGGATGTGCTCGACCTGGTCGTCGGAGAAGCTCCGCTGCAGCGCAAACGGATTGCGCAGGTCACGGTAGGATGGCTTGCCCGCGCCCACCCCGCGCGGGGACTTGTCCCGCTGGGACCGCCTATGTGACCGCTGCGGGCGCTCGTTCAAGAAGCGTCTCCTAATGCGAAAGGGATGAGCGACTGTCGGCCGGGCGCGAGCCTCCGTCAATATCCTTGCAAGGGTTGGCCGACTAAATCCCAGTGGATGCGGTTCGACGGTCTGGCGGAGGGAGTGGGATTCGAACCCACGGTGGAGTTGCCCCCACGCCGGTTTTCAAGACCGGTGCCTTAAACCGCTCGGCCATCCCTCCAAGCTTTGTGTCCCTTAGGCTTTCGGGTGTCGCAGTCGCCACATAAAGCTGGGCTGCCACGCAAACTGCAACTGTTCAGATTTGGAAGCTGCGCTTATAGCCGCGCGAAGTGCAGCGTCAACCTGCTCCGCCGCATCTACGGCGACACGATTTCCACCTAAAAAGTTTGGATCGCCCTTGCTGATCGCCAATATCTGGAATGCGGAAGGCAGCGAAGAACCTGGTCAACTTTTCGTCTGACCTTGCGCGGCCATGACGACGCGGAGGCCGTTCCCCTTGGCGCTTGCTATGAGCCATGACATCGTTTCGGAATGAGATTGCTCCCACTCGTTCTTGTCAGTGTCCTATCCATGTCCGCATGTTCGACGGCGACGGATCGCAGCCGGCTCATGTTGGAGACAGCGGTCGGCCGCGAAAGTGCTGATGCCGCCTGGATCGAGCAGAACGGGCCGTCCGCAACGCCTCGCGACGGTTGGGTAAAAACGGTCAGCGGCTGGTACCGCAGCACTGAAGCGTGCTTGCGATATCGAGGGTACGACACAAGCGGTACCCCCTTGTCGCTCGCCGAGGAATGTTTGGAGACGGGCATCTGATGGGAAGCCGGCCCCTTATAGATGGTCTGAACCTTGGCTGATCACTCTGCACGTGCGCCGAGCGCCTTTTCGACCATAGCAATCCAACCTTCATAGGCGGCGGGCAGGCGGCTTTCGGCTTTTAGCTTCTTCAGCAGATCGAGCGCGGAATGGAAGTTGCCGGCCGCGTCAATGCCGGCTTGGCCTAGCTTGAAGCGGCTGAAGGCCGCGTCCACGGCGCGCTGCACGTTTTCCGGGTCGGCGGCGAACTGCGCTTCTGCGATCTTCGCCCCTGCCTGGTAGTTGCCGCCGGCGCCGCTCCGGTTGCCCTGGAGCAGCAGGATGTCGCCGACGCGGTTGAAAGCGATCGAGAGGTCCCGTTGCCATTCGGCGTTGGTCGGGTCGATCTCTGCCAGATACTGTGCGATGGCCAGCGCGGACTCGTAGCTTTGAAGCGCCGCCGCGAGGTCGCCGGCCTCCTGCATCGCGCCGCCGAGCTTATTGAGGCCGATTCCCAGATCGCGCCGTCCTTGCGTGTCGCCGGGATCGCGAGCGACGAGCTTGCGCGTGATCTCCACGGAGCGGCGGAAAGGGTCGAGCGCGGCTTTGTTGTCTCCGCCGAGGCGGCGCAGATCGCCGATGGCGTTGAGCGTAACGGAAAGGTCCCGCTGCATTTCGGCATCGTCGGGACGCTTGGCCGCCAATTCCTCGGCAAGCCCAAGCGACGCCTGCTGCTCGGCGAGCGCTCCAGCGAAGTCGTTGCCGAGGCGCAGGGCCTGGCCGATCTTGCTGTGGGCGATGCCGACGTCGCGCCTCAGGCTGTCGTCTCCCGGCAGTTCAGCCACGAGGAACCCGGCGATCTTCAGCGCCTTGCGGTGATCCACGACGGCTTCCTGCCACAGGCCCAGCGCGCGTCTGGCATCGCCCGTTTTGTTGAAGCTGAAGCCGAGGTCCCGCAGGTATTGAAACTGCGGGTCGCGGTCGATCAGCGCGGACAAAGTGGCACGGCTCGCTTCGAAGTCACGGATCGCCCCGGCGATGTCGCCCTGGTCCATCCTGACGGCTGCCAGCTTGTCGCGCGCGACAATCAGGTCGCGCTGGTATTGGTTGTTGTCCGGCGCATGTCCGGCCCGCCGTTCGGCCGCCTCGACCATCCGGCCGAACGCGCCGGTGGCAGCCTTGAGGTTGCCGACGGTCTGCTGCATCGTGCCGATCAGTTCCAGGGAAAGCACCTGCTGGTAGCGGGCCTCGTCGGGTAGGCCGAAACCCTCGATCTCACCGTAAAGCTCGGCCGCCTTCTCGTAGTCCCCGATGGCGAGGTCGTAGCGCAATGCGGCACGCGCTGCGCCGCCGGAAAGGTAGTGCGTATCGGCTTCCGACAGCGTCCGCTCGACCAGGCGGCTTTTCAGGTCTTCGCGCGAGGCGTCGTCGATGCCGGCGGCCTGGGCGAGCAGGGCGCGAGCCTCTTCGAAAGAGCCGAGGGCCAGCTTGGCTTCGGCTTGCCCGCGCAATTCGGCGACCTTGGGATCGGCCGAAGCGAATTTGCGCAGGCCGGCGCGAACTTGGACAAAGGCTTGAGCGGCCTCCTTCAGCTTGGCGCGCCGGGCGGAGTCGCTTAAGGACGAACCATCGGCTGTGATCAACGCTGCGTAGAGCGGCGCCAGCGGCATGTCTGCGCTCGCCGCAGCGGCCTCGACTTCGCCGCGTAGGGCAGGCGTGATGTCCGCCATGGCGAGCAGCAGACGGTCGCGCTCCGGCAGGGGCCGGCCGCCTTCCGCGGCGAAGAAGAGTTTCGGCAGGCCGTTCTCGATGTAGGGCAGTTGATGCCCGCGGGTGAGGTCATAGACTTCCTGCTGCACCAGCGTCAGCACCGAGCGGATTTCGAGGCCTTCGGTCGGCAGGAACTTCGCCAGCGCGGCGGAAAAAGGCGAGTTGTCGCCGGTGCCATCCGAGGCGGTTTCGCCAGGCGCCGCCGAGAACGAGAAGAGCACGTTCTCTGCTCGCCCCATGCGGCCCAGCCCAGGCTTCAACGCTTTGGCCACTGGCTGCTTCAGCGGCTGCACGCTGCGCCCGTCGCCTCCCGTTCCGCCGAACGGATCGCTGCGGCAGGCATCGAGCACGACTAGGCCGATCTTGGCCCCGGCCGTGACCGCGTCGCGCACTTCGTTCAAACCGAGGCTGGTTTCCTGCAAGCGGTCCAGCGACGAAGGATCGGCATCCACGGGGAGGAGGCGGTTGTCGCCGGAAAGCTCGACGCCGTGCCCGGAGAAGAAGATAAGCGCTACGTCAGCTCCGTCGGCATCCTCCTCGAAGTCGCGCAAGGCCCGCTTCAAGCGCTTCAGCGTCCCATTGCGAACCGCAGAAACCTCAAAGCCGACTTTTTCGAGGGCGGCCTCCACGGCCCTGCCGTCATTGCCCGCGTTCTTCAGCGTGCGAAGGTTCTGGTAGTCGTCGGCCGTGAGAACGAGCGCGATCCGCTGCCCGGCAAGGGCCGGCAAGCTAAGCAGAAGGCAGGCGAGAACGGCTGCCAACAGCCGGACCATGGAGGTTTGTCCCGAAACCAAAGCCGGACAAGCTCACATGAAGAGCCGGTGGCTTCAAGCCGACGTAAGAGGGCTTCAACAGCAGGCTTGTGCGGCGAGCCGAAGCGAACAGCGTTGGTCAAAAAGAAAGGGCCTGTGCGAGGGGAGCACAGGCCCATTGAGGACCGCTCTTGAGGGGGTGGGGACGAGCAGTCCGACCTAAGAATGTCGGCGAGAGCCGAAGGTTCCGAAAAAAGTTGAGGCCCGCGACACAAGAAGTCAGCAGGCCTCTACACCCCCTCAGGTGTTCTGCACCAGCCGGGGTCGCTTCTTCAATGCACGGAACGGCCGCGAGGTTCCGAGCGACATCCGTCTGCTTGCAGAGAGCTAAATCAGCGCCAATCGCAGGTAGTGCAATCAAGTCCTCCGCGGCGCAGAACACGTTTGCAGCCTGATCACTTGGTCGCCGGGCAGCAGATGTCAGCAGGGCGGACTATTGAGGCAGAAGGCGGTTTGTTTCCTTTGCGTTCTCATCTTCCTATCTGATATGAACGCGGCGGTGCACCGGGACAGAGCGCGTTTTTTGTCAGCCGCCTGCGTGACAGCCCCCGCAACTTCCTAGTTAAGACGACATGGCCGAGCACAGATTCATCTCGATTCGCGGTGCGCGCGAGCACAACCTCAAGAACGTCGATCTGGATATCCCGCGCGACAGCCTCGTCGTCATGACGGGCCTTTCGGGCTCCGGCAAGTCGTCGCTGGCCTTCGACACGATCTACGCCGAAGGGCAGCGGCGCTATGTCGAGTCGCTGTCGGCCTACGCCCGGCAATTCCTGGAGATGATGCAGAAGCCGGACGTCGATCAGATCGACGGGCTTTCGCCGGCCATCTCCATCGAGCAGAAGACGACCTCGCGCAACCCGCGCTCCACCGTCGGCACCGTCACGGAGATCTACGACTACATGCGCCTGCTCTGGGCGCGCGTCGGCGTGCCCTATTCGCCGGCGACCGGCCTGCCGATCGAGAGCCAGACGGTGAGCCAGATGGTGGACCGCATTCTGACGCTGCCCGAAGGCACGCGGCTCTTCATCCTGGCGCCGGTCGTGCGCGGGCGGAAGGGCGAGTACAGGAAGGAACTGGCGGAGTACCTCAAGAAGGGGTTTCAGCGCGTCAAGATCGACGGGGCGTTCTACGAGATCGCCGAGGCGCCGGCGCTGGACAAGAAGTACAAGCACGATCTCGACGTCGTGGTGGACCGCATCGTGGTGCGGGGCGACATCGCTGCGCGCTTGGCCGACTCCGTGGAAACCTGCCTGAAGCTGGCGGACGGCCTTGCGGTGGCCGAGTTCGCGGACAAGCCGCTGCCGCCGGAGGAACTATCCGGCGAGTCCGCCAACAAGAGCAAGAACGACACGCATGAGCGCGTGCTGTTCTCCGAAAAATTCGCCTGCCCGGTTTCCGGCTTCACGATCCCGGAGATCGAACCGCGATTGTTCTCCTTCAACAATCCGGCGGGCGCGTGCCCCGTCTGCGACGGTTTGGGAAGCCAGCGGGCCATCGATCCGACGCTGATCGTGCCGGACGAGGACCGAACCTTGCGCAACGGCGCGATCGCGCCTTGGGCCCGCTCGACCTCGCCCTACTACAATCAGACGCTGGAAGGGCTCGGCGCCGCCTACGGCTTCAAGCTGAACGAGCGCTTCCGCGAGCTGTCCGCGGAAGCCAAGCAGGCGATCCTGCACGGCACCGGCAAGCGGGAAGTGGCGTTCCACTACGACGACGGCGCGCGCTCCTACAAGACGACGAAGACGTTTGAGGGGGTGATCCCGAACCTCGACCGCCGCTGGAAGGAGACCGAATCCGCCTGGATGCGCGAGGAGATCGAGCGCTTCATGTCGGAAACGCCGTGCCCAGCCTGCCGCGGCTTCCGTTTGAAGCCTGAGGCGATGGCCGTGAAAATCGCGGGCAAGCACATCGGCGAGGCCACGGCGCTTTCCATCCGCACGGCGGACGCCTGGTTCAACGCGCTGCCGGAAAGCCTGAACGACAAGCAGAACGAGATCGCCGTGCGCATCCTCAAGGAGATCCGCGAGCGGCTGCGCTTCCTCAACGATGTCGGCCTGGACTATCTCACGCTGTCGCGCGCCTCCGGCACGCTTTCCGGCGGCGAATCGCAGCGCATCCGTTTGGCCTCCCAGATCGGCTCCGGCCTGACGGGCGTGCTTTACGTGCTGGACGAGCCGTCGATCGGCCTGCACCAGCGCGACAATGCGCGCTTGCTCGACACGCTCAAGCATCTGCGCGACATCGGCAATACCGTGATCGTGGTGGAGCACGACGAGGACGCGATCCTCCAGGCCGACTATGTCGTGGACATCGGCCCGGCCGCCGGCATCCACGGCGGGCAGATCATCGCCAGGGGCACGCCGGCCGAAATCCTGGGCAATCCTGCTTCGATCACCGGCCGCTACCTTTCGGGCGCCATGGAAATTCCGATGCGGCCGCGGCCGCGGGAGTTCAAGAAGAACCGAACGCTGAAGGTGATCGGCGCGCGGGGCAACAACCTCAAGAACGTCTCGGCCGACATCCCGCTTTCCACCTTCACCTGCGTCACCGGCGTTTCGGGCGGGGGCAAGTCCACCTTCCTGATCGAGACGCTGTTCCGCGCGGCCTCGCGCAAGATCATGGGCTCGCGCGAGATCCCGGCGGAGCACGACCGCGTCGAGGGACTTGAGTTCCTGGACAAGGTGATCGACATCGACCAGTCGCCGATCGGCCGCACGCCGCGCTCCAATCCGGCGACCTACACCGGCGCCTTCACGCCGATCCGCGACTGGTTCTCCGGACTGCCGGAGGCCAAGGCGCGCGGCTATGGTCCCGGCCGCTTCTCCTTCAACGTCAAGGGCGGGCGCTGCGAGGCGTGCCAGGGCGATGGCGTCATCAAGATCGAGATGCACTTCCTGCCCGACGTCTATGTCACCTGCGACGTATGCCACGGCCACCGCTACAACCGCGAAACGCTGGAAGTGACGTTCAAGGGCAAGTCGATCGCCGAGGTGCTGGAGATGACGGTGGAAGAGGGCTGCGAGTTCTTCGCGGCCGTACCTGCCGTGCGCGACAAGCTTGTCACATTGAACAATGTGGGCCTGGGCTACATCAAGGTTGGCCAGCAGGCCAACACCCTTTCCGGCGGCGAAGCCCAGCGTATCAAGCTCGCCAAGGAGCTTTCCCGCAAGGCGACGGGCAAAACGCTCTACATCCTGGACGAGCCGACCACCGGCCTGCACTTCCACGACGTCGCCAAGCTGCTTGAAGTGCTGCACGAGCTTGTGGACCAGGGCAACACGGTCGTGGTGATCGAGCACAATCTGGAAGTCATCAAGACGGCGGATTGGATCCTCGATCTCGGCCCGGAAGGCGGCGACGGGGGCGGGGAGTTGGTTGCCGAAGGGCGCCCGGCCGACATCACGCGGGAGCCGCGCTCCTACACAGGCAAGTTCCTGAAGGAAGTGATGGATCGGCGGCCAAGGCTGGAGAGGGAAGCGGCGGAGTAGCGGAGGTCGTCGAGAAGACGATTGCCTCGAACCATCCGTCTCTTGCACAATCGGTCATCTACGAGGCATCGGTCCAAACCGGCTCAATTCCCAACAGCCTGAGCCCCGCGTCCTTCGACAAAAGCATAAGCCCTTCTACTATAGCTTGGGCCGCAAGCATGCGGTCAAACGGGTCGCGGTGCCCTGCCGGAAATGCGCCGGCAAGCGTCGCATGAGCGGCGGAAAGGGGCAGAAGCGCAAACCCTTCCGACGTCACGATCTCTGCAAACGCATTCACCAGCGGAGCGACTTCCTGCCATCTTCCTCTGTGATGCTTGTAGGACATCTCATAAGCCGAGACGGTGCTCACGAAAGCTCGCGTGCTCGGCTCGGAGAGCAGCTTTTGAACTCGCTGCGACAGCAGTTCCGGAAAGAAAATCCACCAATAAAGCACGCTCGTATCGAGGAGAAGGTTCACGCATCACCAGAAGCCGACTATCTTCCTTCCCAAGCCGCCAATTCGTCCTCGGTCAACGACTGATCAAAGAGATCAGGCGGCAAGTTTCCCCGCATATGCGCGAAGCGTCCAGGCATACGCGGCTTGTTCCCAACTGCCGGGAATGCTGTCTTAATCGCCTTTCCATCCTGCATGGTTGCGAAGTTTGCGCCTGTCTCGAGCACAGCCCATGACGCTTCTGTGTCGGATTGTGGCTGCTCGCCATGCCCCGCGGAGGCTACCCGTTTCAGCATGTCATGCCACTCGCGCGGATGCTTCCGGTAGTATGCCGCAATATCGGCCCTGCTGATATAATCGTCAGGCGCGTGCTCAAGCGGATCCACCTCATCGGCGGACGGCGGGAACGGCAAGAAGTTTCCGCCTGAACTGCTGTCGCTCTTCTCGAAACGTGCCGCCGGCACCAACCTCACCGCCGGCTTGTTGCGGCGAGCGATCACCACCTCTTCTCCAGCCTCTACAGCAGCAAGGAGCTTAGAGAGTTCGGTCTTCGCTTTGTGAACGTTAACGGTCTTCATGTATCATCGTTAGCTAAGCAAGTAGCTAGAAACAAGGGGTAGGCATGACCGTCTCGTCTATGCAAGGCTTCAGAAGGGCGAGGACACAATCCCAACGGCCTATCCCGTGGAAGAAATCGAGCGGTGGGCCTCTTGCGTACGGGATTGGCAGGCGGGCAGCGCACCCGGCCTTCCCGTAATCGACCGGGGGGACGTACTGCCGGCGCCGCAGCCACGCGATGTGTTTGTCTATTTCATCCACGAAGGCAAGGTTCGCGCACCGCACGCTGCGATGGCGCTGATGCAGTCTCTTGTGCAAGGTGAAGCAGAACGGAAGGCTGCCTGAGCGCTCGGCGCAAGCTGGTCAGGTCTCACCGCGAAGCTGGCGCAGGACAGGCAGCAGCGCATCCGGTAGATCGTCCGCGGTAAGGCCTGGTCCGAAGCATCGGCCGGCTTCCGCATGCGTCCACACGGCGGCGCATGCGGCTTCCCATATCGGCATGCCCTGGGCCAGCAGGCCGCCGCAGATGCCGGCGAGGACGTCGCCTGAGCCGGCTGTGGCCAGGAAGGGCGTCGCGTTGGCGTTGATGGCGGCGCGGCCGGTTGGCTCTGCGATCACCGTGTCGAAGCCCTTCAGGATGACGATTGCGTGGGCGCGCGCGGCGGCCTGTCGCGTCTTTTCGACTTTGGACAGGCTTTCGTTTTCCGCGAGATCGGGGAAGAGGCGCGCAAATTCGCCTTCGTGCGGCGTGAGCACGAGCCGGAGTTCACTCCTTCCGGCTGCTTCGAAGAGGTCTTCGGGCCGGTCTCGGAAGGCAGAGATGCCGTCTGCGTCCAGCACCAGCTTGAGGTCCTCGCAGCCGAGAACTGCCAGAGCAAATCCGTGCGCCTTTGCGAAATCGCCGAAGCCAGGACCGAGTATGGCAGCACGGCAGCGACGCTCCGTGAGGAAGGCTTGAACTTCGTCTGGCGCATCCACGCTGTGCAGCATGATCGCGTTGAGGTGTGCGGCATTAGCAGCCAAGGTATCGGAAGGGGAAAGCAGCGTCGTGGCGCCGGCTCCGATCCTCGCGCCGGCCATGGCGGAAAGCCGGGCGGCGCCGGAGGAGAAGGGACCGCCGGAGCAGACGGCGAGATGGCCGCGGTTGTATTTATGGGTGTTCTCGGCGGGCCAGGGAAAGATGTGCCGCCAGAGATCCGGCTGGTTCTCCCACAACGCCGGAGAGAGCTGCGCGATCACGGCATCGGGAATCCCGATGTCTGCCACCACGACCTCGCCGCACCGTTCGCGGCCGGGATACAGCAGATGCGCCGGCTTCTTGCGTGCGAAGGTCACGGTGACGGTCGCGCGAAATGCTTCGCCGAGCGGCTCGCCTGTGTTGCCGGATAGGCCGGCCGGCAGATCGACCGAAAACACGGGGCAGCCGGCCTCCCGCACGCGGCGGCAAGCGGAAGCGGCGTCCCCATCAAGCGGGCGGGAAAGACCCGCGCCGAACAAAGCGTCGATGACAACGCGCTCTTTTTCCGGTTGAAAACTGGAGAGCGGATGGGTCGCGGTGGCCGCCGCTTCGAAAGCGCGACGGGCATCGCCCTTGCTAGGCTCGGCCTCTGTCCAGATGCTGACGGAGCAGCCGGCATCACGCAGCAGGCGTGCAGCCACATACCCGTCGCCACCGTTGTTGCCTGGACCGCACAGGATGTCATAGGCGGCATCTTGCCCGAAGCGGGCTTGCGCGATTTTTGCGGCGGCGGCGCCAGCCGCTTCCATTAGCACGAAGCTTTCACTTGACCGATCGAGGGCAAGCCTGTCCGCCGCCGCCATCTCCTCGACGGTGAGAACAGCGTGCTGCGTCCAGGATGCCGTCTGCACGGCAGACGGGTTCGCGTTCAAGCCTTTTTCAGGCTGTCGGGCTTGTGCGCGGCCTTCTTGCCCGATTTGTCGCTTTGAACGATGATCTGCGGATCATCCTTGGAAGCGCTGACCTTGTGGTTGTCGATCTTCGTGTCGGTCGTCTGCTTCTTGACGACCTTGCCGCTCGTCTCGCCCTGGGACGTCTTCCACTTGACGTGATCGCCCTGCTTCGGTTCGGCCATCTGCTTTTTCTCTGTGAATGCCCCTCGAACGAAGCAGGCTGCGGCTTGTTCCTCTCACCGGGTTCAGCTTGTTTATGAGGCATATTGCCCGCTTGCTAGGCGATGGACGCAAACTCCGCGATGCAATTGCCTCCACGCCTGCACGAAGCTAAGGCAGACAAGGCTGGAATTGGCTATCGTACTAACCCCGATGGACTGGCATAATTCGTGCCTGCCTGGGGTGAAGCGGGCCTCCAGAAACAACCACGGGAATACTCCAGCGCCATGAAGAAGATCGAAGCGATCATCAAGCCCTTCAAGCTCGATGAGGTGAAGGAAGCGCTTCAGGAGGTCGGCCTGCAAGGCATCACCGTCACCGAGGCCAAGGGGTTCGGCCGGCAGAAGGGCCATACCGAACTCTACCGCGGCGCCGAGTATGTCGTGGACTTCCTGCCGAAGGTTAAGATAGAGATCGTGCTTTCCGACGAGGCGGTTGACGGCGCGGTGGACGCGATCCGCAAGGCCGCCCAGACGGGGCGCATCGGGGACGGTAAGATCTTCGTTTCCACCGTAGAGGAGGTGGTGCGCATCCGGACCGGAGAAACGGGCATCGACGCGATCTGACGCCTGGGATCGCGCGGCCATGAAACCGAAGGGAAGCACGAGGATATGACGACAGCCGCAGACATCCTGAAGCAGATCAAGGACAACGACGTGAAGTTCGTTGACCTGCGCTTCACCGATCCCAAGGGCAAGCTTCAGCACGTGACCATGGATGCCGGCGTGGTCGATGAGGATATGTTCGGCGACGGCGTGATGTTCGACGGCTCCTCCATCGCCGGCTGGAAGGCCATCAACGAATCGGACATGGTGCTGATGCCCGATACGGAAACGGTCCATATGGACACGTTTTTCGCCCAGAGCACGATGGTGGTGCTTTGCGACATCCTCGACCCCATCTCCGGCGAGGCCTACAACCGCGACCCGCGCGGCACCGCCAAGAAGGCGGAAGCCTATGTGAAGTCGGAGGGTATCGGCGACACGATCTATGTCGGTCCAGAAGCCGAGTTCTTTGTGTTCGACGATGTGCGCTACAAGGCCGATCCCTACAACACCGGCTTCAAGCTCGACTCGACGGAACTGCCGTCCAACGACGACTCGGACTACGACACCGGCAATCTCGGTCACCGCCCGCGCGTCAAGGGCGGCTACTTTCCCGTGCCGCCGGTGGACTCCGCGCAGGATATGCGCTCCGAGATGCTGTCGGTCCTGTCTGAGATGGGCGTGACGGTCGAGAAGCATCACCACGAGGTCGCGGCCGCGCAGCACGAGCTTGGCCTCAAGTTCGACAGCCTCGTGCGCAACGCCGACAAGATGCAGATCTACAAATATGTCGTGCACCAGGTCGCCAACGCCTATGGCAAGACCGCGACCTTCATGCCGAAGCCGATTTTTGGCGACAACGGGTCGGGCATGCACGTCCACATGTCGATCTGGAAGAACGGCCAGCCGACCTTCGCCGGCAACGAATATGCCGGCCTGTCAGAGACCTGCCTGTTCTTCATCGGTGGTGTGATCCGCCACGCCAAGGCGATCAATGCCTTCACCAACCCGCTGACCAACTCCTACAAGCGCTTGGTGCCGGGCTACGAGGCGCCGGTGCTGCTGGCCTATTCCGCGCGCAACCGCTCGGCCTCCTGCCGCATCCCGTTCGGCTCCTCGCCGAAGTCGAAGCGCGTCGAGGTCCGCTTCCCCGACCCGGGCGCCAACCCCTATCTCGGCTTTTCCGCGCTGCTGATGGCAGGGCTCGACGGCATCAAGAACAAGATCCATCCGGGCCAGCCGATGGACAAGGACCTCTACGACCTGCCGCCGCGCGAGCTGAAGAAGATCCCGACCGTCTGCGGATCTTTGCGCGAGGCGCTCCAGAACCTCGACCGCGACCGCGGCTTCCTGAAGGCCGGCGGCGTGTTCGACGACGATCAGATCGACTCTTTCATCGAACTTAAGATGGCCGAAGTGATGCGCTTCGAGATGACGCCGCACCCGGTCGAGTTCGACATGTATTATTCGGTCTGATCGGTTCTTCCAGTCAAACGCCAAGGCCCGGCAGACAGCCGGGCTTTTGCGCTTTAAATCGGTTGCGGAACGGCCGCCGAGACCCTTGATGCCCCCAGCTTTCCGCACCCTGCCGCGTTGACGCGATCGCCGCTCCGCCTGCATATGTGCGCGAGCGCACCATGCACGATGGGGAAGAAAGAAAATGCTTGGGAACTTCATGGGCGCGGCATCCGCCCTTCTTCTGTTTCCGTCGCTCGCCTGGGCAGATTTCGGCGCCATCGCATTTTCGCAGGATACCGGCGCGGTCGGCTACTCCTATGGCGCCACGTCGCGCCGCGCCGCCGAGAACCGGGCCATCAGCGGCTGCGCCAAGCATGCTTACGACTGCCGGACCGTGCTCTACTTCAACAATGCCTGCGGAGCGCTCGCCATCGGCGAGAACTACGGCTACGGCGTCGCCTGGAACACGAATAGAAACGCTGCTCAGAACAACGCGCTGCGCGCCTGCCAGCGCAACGACGACGGCTGCTATGTGATCCGCTGGGCTTGCAGCGGGTAAGAGTCCAGCAAGGAGAAGCATCGAAGCGCACGTGCACTTGCCTGACGATGGTGGCCGTTCTAGAACAAACAAGGAACAGCCTGGTTGTGAAAGGCTTGTTCATCCTTGGCGGCTAAGCCGTGCGGCGGGCCAGGGAATGTGCTAGGGTGCGGCGCGATCTTGGACTTAGGATAAGCGACGGAGCTTTGTGATGGCAGGCAGCGTAAACAAGGTCATTCTGGTAGGGAATCTCGGCGCCGACCCGGAGATCCGGCGCCTCAACTCCGGCGACCCGGTGGTCAATATCCGCGTCGCCACCTCCGAAAGCTGGCGCGACAAGGGCTCAGGCGATCGCAAGGAAAAGACGGAGTGGCACAACGTCGTCATCTTCAACGACAATCTCGCCAAGGTGGCCGAGCAGTATCTGAAGAAGGGCATGAAGGTCTATGTCGAGGGTCAGTTGCAGACCCGCAAGTGGCAGGACAAGGACGGCCAGGACAAATACACGACGGAGGTCGTGCTCCAGAAATTCCGCGGTGAGCTCCAGATGCTCGACGCGCGCGGGCAGGGCGGAGAAGCGGGCGAATATGCCGGAGGCGGCGGCAGCCGTCGCGGCGGCGACTTCGGCCAGTCCGGCCCGTCGGACGATTACAGCGGCGGCCGCGGAGGCGGTTCTGGCGGCGGGCGCGGAGGCGGGTCTCGCGACATGGACGACGACATCCCGTTCTGATTGGCAAACGCGATGTCGGGGGCGCGGAGTTGCTGACGCGCAAGGCTGAAGGCCAAAATTTAAAGGCTTGGGCCGCCTGCTAGTGGGCGGCCGCAGAGCTGAACGAGAGGCATCGGTTGCGGAAGGTGACCATCCAAAATGATGTCGCTCACGCCTTTCATTCTTGCTGCTGCTGCCGTGCTTATGACGCCCGGCCCGACCAACACGATCCTCGCCGCATCAGGCGCTGCCATGGGCCTGCGCAATGCCGCCCTGCTGCCGCTCGCGGAGGCTGCGGGGTATGCGGTAGCGGTCAGCCTCTATCTCGTGCTCACCCGCTCCATCGCCGAAGTTGACGCGGCGCTGCCGATCCTGAAATGCGTCGCGGCAGCCTGGCTGCTCATTTCCGCATGGAAGCTCTGGAAGCAGCGGGTCGAGGTGACAACGCCGGCGCTGGGTTCCGCTTTCGGGCGCGTGCTTCTGACGACGCTGCTGAACCCCAAAGCGATGCTCGTCGGAACCATCCTCATCCCGAACATGCTCCCAGAGCGGAAGCTTGTCGCCCTTGGCTGCTTTCTCACGCTGTCCCTGGTTGCCGGAATGGGGTGGGTTGCGCTGGGCAGCTTTCTGCCAAGCAGCGGACGGCCGCATGCCTACAAGGGCGCGGCGGTGATCCTGGGCGCATTCGCGTTTGTTGCGGCTTCCAGCGCTCTTTCCGGCTGAGACAACAGTGGTGCGGCCTGCCGGCGTGCTCTCTTGGGCATCTCTGGCGATCGTAGCACAAACAGGCCGAGTTCATGAGAGCCGCACCGAACTGAGCGGGAGACAGTGCGTCATGACGATTTCGCTTGCTCCTTTGACCGCTGCGCAGCAGCCCATTCCATGGCACGCTTGTGCGGCGTTCGGCGCGATAGCGTTGGGTACGGTTCAAATGATCGGGCCGAAGGGCACGATACCGCACCGCGCCTTGGGGTTCCTGTGGGCCGGGCTCATGCTCTTTGTTGCCGGCAGCAGCTTGTGGATCCACGAGTTGCGGGAGTGGGGCTCGTGGAGTTGGATTCATCTCCTGTCGCTGCTGACGCTGGTGTCCGTGCCGCTGGCCGTATGGCAGGCGCATCGCCACCGTGTGGCGGAGCACCGGCGCATGATGATCCTGCTTTATTCGCTGGCGCTGGTGGTCACCGGCCTGTTCACGCTGCTGCCGGGCCGCATCATGCACGCGGTGTTTTTCGGGAACTGATCGCATCCTCTCTGGGCTGCATCCGCCGAAACGGCAGCAGGAGCAGGGCCGGCAGGGTCAGCCTTTCGCGCCGTTCAGGCAGCCCCAGCCGCATCGTCCGGTGATTGTCCGCCGACGCAGCACGCATGACGCCGAACAGGCGATCCCAGACCGAAAGGAAGAAGCCGTAATTGCTGTCGGCTTCCTCGCGCCGAACCGAATGGTGGATGCGGTGCATGTTTGGCGTGCAGACGACGCGCCGCAAGGCGCCGTCAAGCCGGGCGGGCAGGGCGATGCTGGAGTGGGTAAACAGGCTGGCGGCGTTCAAGACAGCCTCGAACATCAGCGCAGTCCATGGGCCGATGCCGAGCAGAAGCACGACGGCCGCCTTGAAGCAGGCGGAAAGGACGATCTCGCCGGGATGAAAGCGCACGCCGGTGGTCACATCGACTTCCAGATCGGCATGGTGGACTTGGTGCAGCCGCCAGAGCAGCGGCCAGCGATGGCTGGCGACATGCTGGAGCCAGACGGCGAAGTCCAAGGCAATGAAGCCGAAAAACGCTGCCAGGATCGGCGGGGTGCCGGCCAAGCGGAGGAGGCCAAATCCCTTAGCTTCGGCATAGAGCGCTGCCGAAATCACGGCGGCTCCGACTGTGAAGCGCTGCACCAAAACATCGACGGCGAGCAGGCCGAGATTGGTGCTCCAGCGCAGCTTGCGGCCGTCCGCTGTTGCATGGTGCGGCACAAGAACTTCTGCCAAGCCGAGAAGGACGAAGACGGCGAGGAATATGCCGAAGCGCAGCGCTGCTTCGGAGAGGTGGAACCCGCTCATGCCGCGCCTGCCAGAGCCTTGATGCCGTCGGCCACGAACTGCACGGCGAGCGCGGCCAGGATGACGCCGAGCAGGCGCGTCAGGATCGAGCGGCCTGTCTGGCCCAGAAAGCGATCGACGCGATCGGCGAGCGTCAGCACGGCGAAGGTGACGAGGATCGACAGGATGAGGATCAGCAGCAGAGCCAGCTTCCCCTCAACACCCGGCAGGGAGCCGGAAAGCAGCACGGTTGCCGAGATGGCGCCGGGTCCCGCGATCAGCGGCAGAGCCAGCGGAAAGGCCGCCACGTCGCGGATCATGTCTCGCGTGATCGCGACATCGGCGCTCTTTTCCTTGCGGTCCTGACGGCGCTCGAACACCATTTCGAACGCGATGAAAAAGAGCAGCAGCCCGCCGGCGACCCGGAAGGCGGGCATCGTGATGCCGAAGACGCCGAGGATCGCTGCGCCGGCCAAGCCGAACACCGCGAGGATCGTAAAGGCGATGACGCTGGCCCTCACGGAGACTTGGCCGCGCTCGGCGCGCGTCATGCCGCGCGTAAGCGCCAGGAAGAGCGGCGCCAATCCCGGCGGGTCGATCGTCGTCAGAATGGTGACGAACGCATTGAACAGCGTTTCCGGACTAGGCATTTCTCTGGACCTTACGCGCTGCGGGTGCTCGCATTTCGGAGTAGGGGGCGTAGCCCGGCGCGGGGCTTCTTGCCACCCAATCCATCGTTACGGTCAAGCCAACCTGCACATGCTGATCCAGCTTGTTTTCCCATTCAGCTATCCTACTGAAGTTACTTAGTATATTATGCTGCTGCGGTAGCGGCGGAAGTTGGATTTCGGGAAGCATTCCCTATATAAGACTGATCCGATTCCTTTTCAGCGCGTGAATGTTTTGAACGAGATTCCTCCGCCGCTCAGGCCCACTGATATCGAACCCGTATCCATCATCGACGAGATGCGCCGATCCTATCTCGACTACGCGATGAGCGTTATCGTCAGCCGTGCACTGCCTGACGTGCGGGACGGCCTGAAGCCGGTGCATCGCCGCATCCTCTACGCCGCTTTCGAGAGCGGTTATCACTGGAACCGCAAATACGTGAAGTCGGCGCGCCCCGTCGCCGATGTGATGGGTAAGTACCACCCGCATGGCGACGCCTCGATCTACGATGCGCTCGTGCGCATGGCGCAGGAGTGGTCGATGCGGGTGGAGCTGATCGACGGGCAGGGCAACTTCGGCTCGATCGACGGCGATCCGCCGGCGGCCATGCGCTACACGGAGTCCCGCCTCGCCAAAGTGGCGCACGAGCTGCTGGAGGACATCGACAAGGACACCGTCGATTTTCAAGAGACCTATGACGCCTCAGGGCGGGAGCCGCGCGTCCTGCCGGCACGCTTTCCCAACCTCCTGGTGAACGGGTCGGGCGGCATCGCCGTCGGCATGGCGACCAACATCCCGCCGCACAACCTCACCGAGGTCGTGGACGGCTGCATGGCGCTGATCGACAACCCGGCCATCGACCTTGCCGAGTTGATGGAGATCATCCCCGGCCCGGATTTCCCGACCGGCGGCCTGATCATGGGCCGCTCTGGCATCGTCAGTTCCTATGCCACCGGGCGCGGCTCCATCATCATGCGGGGCCGTGCCAGTGTCGAGCCGATGCGCGGCGACCGCGAGATGATCGTGATCACCGAGGTGCCCTATCAGGTGAACAAGGCCGCGATGATCGAGAAGATGGCCGACCTCGTGCGAGACAAGCGGGTCGAAGGCATCTCGGACATCCGCGACGAGAGCGACCGGCAGGGTTATCGCGTCGTGGTCGAACTGAAGAAGGATGCAAATGCCGATGTCATCCTGAACCAGCTCTACCGCTACACGCCGCTTCAGACATCGTTCGGGTCCAACATGGTGGCGCTGAACGGCGGCCGGCCCGAAGTGATGAACCTGCACGACATGCTGCGCGCCTTCGTGGCGTTCCGCGAGGATGTCGTGAGCCGCCGCACCAAATATCTCCTGCGCAAGGCGCGCGAGCGCGCCCATGTGCTGGTGGGCTTGGCCATTGCCGTCGCCAACATCGACGAGGTGATCCGCACGATCCGCGAGGCGCCCGATCCGGCGACCGCGCGCGAGCGGCTGATGACGCGCCGTTGGCCGGCGCGGGACGTGGATGGGCTGATCCGGCTGATCGACGATCCCCGGCACAAGATCAACGAGGACGGCACCTACAACCTTTCGGAAGAGCAGGCGCGCGCCATCCTTGACCTCCGTCTGCAACGCCTGACCGCGCTCGGCCGCGACGAGATCGCCGACGAACTGAATGAGATCGCAGCTGAGATCCGTAAATTCCTCGAAATCCTTTCGTCGCGCGCGCTTATCCAAGGCATCGTCAAGAACGAGCTGATCGCGCTGCGCGACGAGTTCGGCACGCCGCGTCGCTCCACGATCGCGGAAGGCGGGCAGGACTTCGAGGACGAGGACCTGATCCCGCGCGAGGACATGGTCGTGACCGTCACGCACCAGGGCTATATCAAGCGCGTTCCGCTTGTCGTTTACCGGGCGCAGAACCGCGGCGGCAAGGGCCGCGCCGGCATGGCCACCAAGGAAGAAGATTTCGTCACACGGCTGTTCGTCGCAAACACCCACACGCCGGTGCTGTTCTTTTCCTCTCACGGTAAGGCCTACAAGGAGAAAGTCTGGCGCCTGCCGCTCGGCACGCCGCAATCCAAGGGCAAATACCTGCGCAACCTGCTGCCGCTGGAAGAGGGCGAACGCATCACGACGATCATGCCGCTGCCGGAAGACGAGAGCACATGGGAACGGCTCGACGTGATGTTCGCCACCACGCGCGGCACGGTGCGGCGCAACAAGCTCTCGGACTTCTCGCAGATCAACCGCAATGGCAAGATCGCGATGAAGCTGGAAGAGGAGGGTGACGAAATCCTCGGCGTCGAGACCTGCACGGAAGACGACGACGTGTTGCTGACCGCCGATTCCGGTCGCTGCATCCGCTTTGCCGTCGCCGATCTGCGCGTCTTCGCCAGCCGCAACTCGATGGGCGTGCGCGGCATCAGCCTCGGCAAGGGCGAGCGCGTTATCTCCATGGGAGTGCTCGCTCATGTGGATGCAAGTTCGGAGGAGCGTGCCGCTTATGTCCGTCGCGCCGCCACGGAACGGCGCGCCCTAGTCGGGGACGAAGACGCCGAGAGCGCGGCGGTTGAGGAGGCCGAACTGGCAGGCGAAGAAGCTGCCGCCGACATCACACTCTCCGACGAACGCTTTGAAGAGCTGCGTCAACGGGAGCAGCTTGTCCTCACGGTCAGCGACAAGGGTTTCGGCAAGCGCTCATCGTCCTATGATTTTCGCCTCACCAACCGCGGCGGCAAGGGAATTCGCGCGACCGACATGTCGCAGGCGGACAAGATCGGCAAGCTGGTCGCCTGCTTCCCCGTCGAGGGAGGCGACCAGTTGATGCTTGTTTCGGATGGCGGTCAGGTGATCCGCGTTCCGGTTGACGGCATCCGCTTGGCGAGCCGCGCCACGAAGGGGGTCAAGATCTTCGATACCGGCGCTAAGGAGAAAGTGGTTTCGGTGGAGCGCATCCGGGAGCCGGATGAGCAATCAACGCCGCTGGAAACCGTTGAGGCTGTCGCAGCGGAGTAGCGGCTTTGCCGTGATCAGCGGCCGCGCCCGAAGCGGCCAAGCTGGCGACGGCGCGCTTCGACCTTCACGCGCTCGGCTTCTTCACGCAGACCGAAGGCGGTGGCAATCAGCATGGTCACCGTCATGGTTGCGGCAAGCATCGTGATCAGCATGGGCTCTGTCTCCTGGGCTCGCGACAACGGCATCTCCGCAGTTTGGTTGCGCGGCGCCGTTGCGTTCAGGCGATCACATTCGAGTTGATGTGGGCTGAATTCCCGATCCGGCCTTTCCGATCTTGGTTTCCGAAGGTTTGCCATCTGCCGGATTGGCGGCTAGAAGCCCGCGCGATGTCTTCGCTCGCGGCATTCTATGCCGGTTCCTTTGACCCCGTCACGAACGGCCATGTGGATGTGCTCTCCGGCGCCCTGCGCCTGGCGGCGCGCGTCGTCGTGGCCGTCGGCGTGCACCCCGGCAAGAGACCGCTCTTCGAAGCCGATAGCCGCATCGCCCTGATGAAAGCCGTTGTCGGCGCGCACATGCCGGACGACAGCGGCCGCGTGGAAGTCGTGAGCTTTGCCGGTCTCGCCGTCGATGCCGCCCGGCAGCACGGGGCGACGCTCATCGTGCGCGGCATCCGTGACGGGACCGACCTCGACTATGAGATGCAGATGGCCGGCATGAACGCAGCCATGGCGCAGGAGTTGCGCACCGTGTTCCTGCCCGCTTCGCCGCCCGTGCGGATGATCACGGGAACCCTGGTGCGGCAGATCGCTGCGATGGGCGGGGACGTCCGGCCCTTTGTGCCGGCCCTTGTCGCGGATGCGCTCAAGGACAGATTTGCACCGGATTCCCCAAAGGAGATTTCATGATCAATCGCCGAAGCATGCTTGCCGCCGCAGCAGCCGGTGCGGCCCTGATGGCGGCGGCTCTGCCCGCCCGCGCCGCCGACCCGCAGAACACGATGATCGTCACGCTCAAGGGCGGCGACGTGACGATCGGACTTCGGCCCGACCTCGCGCCGAAGCATGTCGCCCGCATCAAGGAACTCGTGCGCGAGGGCGCCTACGACAACGTCGCCTTCCACCGCGTGATCGACGGCTTCATGGCGCAGACCGGCGACGTGCAATACGGCAACATGGCTAAAAACTTCAGCGCCGAGGCGGTCGGCACCGGCGGCTCGGACAAGGCCGACCTGCCGGCAGAGTTCTCGGACGAGCCGTTCGGGCGCGGCACGATGGGCATGGCGCGGTCCCAGGACCCGAACTCGGCCAACTCGCAGTTCTTCATCTGCTTCGGCGACGCCTCGTTCCTGAATGGTCAGTACACGGTGGTCGGCACGGTGGAGAGCGGCATGAAATACGTCGATGCGATCAAAAAGGGCGCTGAGAGCGACAACGGCGCGGTGAGCGCGCCCGACCGCATGATCAAGGTCCGCATCGCGGCGGATAAGAAGTAAGCAGTTTCACGAAACGAGGACAACGAACATGGCCGAGATCAAGGATCCGGAAAATACGCTGGTGCTGGAGACCACGAAGGGCAGGGTGGTGATCGAGTGCCTGCCGAAGCTAGCGCCGAACCATGTCGCGCGCATCAAGGAACTCGCCCGCGAGGGCGCTTATGATGGCGTCGTCTTCCACCGCGTGATCGAAGGCTTCATGGCGCAGACCGGCGACGTGAAGTTCGGCAAGAGCGGGAGTTCCAGCTTCAACGCATCGCGCGCCGGCATGGGCGGCTCGGACAAGCCGGACCTCAAGGCCGAATTCAGCAACATGAACCACGCCCGCGGCACCTGCTCCATGGCCCGCGCGCAAAGCCCAAACTCGGCCAATTCGCAGTTCTTCATCTGCTTCGACGACGCCTCGTTCCTGAACAAGCAATATACGGTGTGGGGGCAGGTGATCGAAGGCATGGACAATGTCGATAGGATCAAGCGCGGCGAGCCGGTCAAGGACCCGGACCAGATCGTGTCGATGAAGGTCGCCGCCGACATGCCGGCCTGAGAAGATGCCCGCGGCAAGTCTCGTCTGGTCGCTGTTCGGCATCCTTGCCGGCGCGGCCATCGCCATCCAGGCGCCGATCAACGCGGCGCTTGGACGAGGATTAGGCTTGCCTACGGCTGCTGCCGGATTCTCCTTCCTGTCCGGCGCCATAGTGCTGGGGATCATCTCCCTTGCCGCCGCGTGGGGGCAGGGAATGGCAATCAACATGCGGGTGCCTGCTCCATGGCTTTTCGCGGCCGGCGGCTGCTTCGGCGCCTTTTATGTGACAGTCGCCGTCCTGCTGACGCCGCGCATCGGCGCGGCAGCGGTGATGGCGTTCGCCGTCACCGGGCAGCTTCTGGCCGGGATACTGCTCGATCGCGTCGGCTTTCTCGGCATGGCGGTGCGCGAGCTTTCCTTCGGCCGCGTGGTCGGCGCGGCGATGCTGCTCGCCGGCGCGCTGCTGATCCGCCTGACCTGATTTCTCGCTGCGATGCGCGTCGATCTCTTCGACTTCGACCTGCCGGAAGACCGTATCGCTTTGCGGCCGGCGGAGCCGCGGGACGCTGCGAAGCTTTTGCTGGTGCACCCCGGCAGCGCGGTGGAGGATCGACTTGTCCACGACCTTCCCGAAATCCTGCGGCCGGGCGACGTGCTCGTCTTCAACGACACCAAGGTCATTCCTGCCCGGCTGTTCGGCATCCGCGAACGCGGCGCAGCTCGTGCGCAGATAGAGGCGCTGCTGCACATGCGCGTAGCGGCGGATCGCTGGAAAGCGTTCCTGCGGCCCGCGAAGCGCGTTCAAGCCGGTGAGCGCATCCGCTTCGGTGAGACCGGCGACAGCCGCTTTCCGGGCGTGCTCGATGCGACCGTCGTGGAGAAAGGCGAGGGGGGTGAGACGCTGCTCGCCTTCGACCTTTCCGGGCCGGCGCTGGACGAGGTGGTCGCCGCCACCGGCCATCTCCCCTTGCCGCCCTACATCGCGTCAAAGCGGCCTGACGATGCTCGCGACCGCGTGGATTACCAGACGGTCTATGCGCGCGCGGAAGGGGCGGTCGCCGCGCCGACCGCCGGTCTGCATTTCACGCCCGAACTTTTGTCCCGATTGAGCGCCGCGGGCATCGCGCAGTGCTTCGTGACCCTGCACGTCGGCGCCGGGACTTTTCTTCCGGTCAAGGCCGACGATACCGACGATCACCGGATGCATGCGGAATGGGGAAGCGTTTCCGCGCAAGCCGCCCAGACCCTCAACGATGCACGGAAGAGCGGAGGCCGGATCGTCTGCGTCGGCACGACGTCGCTTCGCCTGCTGGAGAGTGCTGCGGATGCGAGCGGCGCCGTTCAGCCGTGGGTTGGCGAAACGAGCATCTTCATCACGCCCGGCTACCGCGTCAAGGCGGCGGACATGCTCCTGACGAACTTCCATCTGCCGCGCTCGACCCTGTTCATGCTGGTTTCCGCCTTCTCAGGGCTCGACACCATGCGGGAGGCCTATCGCCACGCGGTGGAAAATGGCTACCGCTTCTATTCCTACGGCGACGCGAGCCTGCTCTCCCGGCAGGACGGGGCATGACGGCAGAGTTCACGTTCAAGCTCATTGCCACAGTCGGCGCGGCTCGGTGCGGTGCAATCACGATGCCGCGCGGCACCGTACGCACCCCGGCCTTCATGCCGGTCGGCACGGGCGGCACCGTCAAGGCGATGTATCTCGACCAGGTGCGGGCACTCGGCTCCGACATCATCCTCGGCAACACCTACCACCTGATGCTGCGCCCCGGCGCCGAGCGCGTGGCGCGGCTCGGCGGCCTGCACGAGTTCGCCCGCTGGCCGCACCCGATTCTGACGGACTCCGGCGGCTTCCAAGTCATGTCGCTGTCTTCGCTCCGCAAGTTGACGGAGCGGGGCGTGACATTCCGCTCGCATATCGACGGCGCAGCCTACGAGATGACGCCGGAACGCTCGATCGAGATCCAAGGCCTGCTCGACTCAGATATCCAGATGCAACTGGACGAGTGCACCGCGCTGCCGGCTTCCGCGGAGGCGATCGCGCGGGCGATGGAGCTTTCGCTGCGCTGGGCGGAGCGCTGCAAGGCGGCATTCGGGGAGCAGTCCGGCAAGGCGATGTTCGGCATCGTCCAGGGCGGCGACAATGCCGTGCTGCGTGAACGCTCCGCCCGCGCGCTGGCCGACCTCGGCTTGAAGGGCTACGCCGTGGGGGGCCTGGCGGTCGGCGAGCCGCAAGCGGTGATGCTGGATATGCTCGACGTGACCTGCCCGCTGCTGCCGGCCGAAAAGCCGCGCTACCTCATGGGCGTCGGCACGCCCGACGACATCGTAAAGTCGGTCGCGCGCGGCATCGACATGTTCGACTGCGTGATGCCGACCCGCGCAGGGCGCCACGGGCTAGCTTTCACGAAAGGCGGCCGCGTGAACCTGCGCAATGCGCGCCACGCCGACGACCGGCGCCCGCTGGACGAAACCAGCGACTGTCCAGCAGCGCGAGACTATTCCCGCGGCTACCTCCACCACCTCGTCCGTTCGGGCGAAACGCTCGGCGCGATGCTGCTCACCTGGAACAACCTGGCTTATTACCAAGCGCTGATGGCATCCTTGCGCACTGCAATCGAGCGGCAAACTTTCAAGAAAGTCTCGACAGCGATCACGGAAGGCTGGCAACGCGGAGACATCGCCTCGATGTGATCCTCCTCTGCCGGAAAGGCCGAAAGAAATCAGGTGCTCAGCGAGTTGGCAGCGCGAAGGCTGACGCCTGTGATGCGGTACTTCCCGTCGGGCTGGCGCTCCAACTGGTAGAGCGCCTCATAGTCCTTCCCATCCGGCCCGACGAGCATGACCTTCTGCATGATGCTGGTCGCGGATAGTTCCTGTGCCTCCCCAAACGCAAAGCTCTGGGGCTTGAACACCGGCTGGTAGGCGTTCTGCACCATGCTCATGAAGACGTCCGGCGTCGGGAACATCTGCTGGATGCCCGGCGAGGCAAAACTGTAAGCCAGCGCGCCATCGCCAGCCTGAAATGCCTTCAGCTGACTCTCGACGACCGTCTGCGCGGACTTCACCTCCGCTTCGCCAGCGAATCCCGGCGCGGCCAAACCAAAGATAAGAAACGGAACCAGAAGGACTCGGCGCATGCGGGCTCTCCCGAACATCAATTCTCAAGATACGTGCCGCACAACGCCAAGGTTTCAAGCGCAAGCATCTCTTTGGCACACATGGAGCCGTTTCACTCGCGGCAGCCTTTGATTCACCTAGAGGAACGACAAGGTATGATGCGATCTGGATATCGGCTCGCCGCGGGGGCAGCGATCTGCGCAAGCCGAGATGAGCCTGCCCATTAGTTCCATAATACATCTTATGCAACTATTGGATCCGCGTGTCGGCGCTAGCTTTGGCCCGCTGTGTGGTGTTCCAACGTGTTGTTCTGAACGCGCTCCCCTGCCGCTGCGCAAGCTGGTAGGAGCAGTCTCATGAAACCGTCTTCCGATATTTCACGATTGCTCGAAATCATGCGTGCTTTGCGCGATCCGGTCTCTGGCTGTCCGTGGGATCAGAAGCAGGATTTTTCCTCCATCGCGTACTACACGATCGAAGAAGCCTACGAAGTGATCGACGCCATCGAGCGTGGATCGATGGCAGATTTGCGGGATGAGCTTGGCGACCTCCTTCTTCAGGTCGTCTTCCATGCGCAGATGGCGGCCGAGCAGCAGGCCTTTTCCTTCGACGACGTGGTTCTTGCGATCACGTCGAAGATGGTCCGGCGGCATCCCCATGTGTTCGGCGAAACGTTCGCGGAAGATGCTGCCGGAGCGAAGCGGTCGTGGAATGAGATCAAGGCGCGGGAACGGGCGGCTCGTACGGCTGGCGAAGTTGCGACGGCTGACAATTCGCGCGATCAGCAAGCACGTTCATGGCTCGCTGATGTGCCGGCGGGGCTGCCGTCTCTCACAGGCGCTTTGAAGCTCCAGCAGCGTGCGGCGGAAGTCGGCTTCGACTGGAGCGAAGCTGCTCCGATCCTGGATAAGATCGAGGAGGAGATTGCCGAGTTGCGGCAGGCGCTGGCGGCCGGTGGACGTGAGGAGGCGCAGGGTGAATTCGGGGATCTGCTTTTTTCGTTGGTCAATCTAGGGCGGCACCTTTCTTTGGATTCTGAAGCGGCGCTGCGGCAGACGAACAGCAAGTTTCGCAGGCGATTCAGTTACATCGAAGGGCGTTTGGCGGCCCAAGGCACTCAGTTGCATGATGCTTCGCTCGACCAGATGGAAACGCTGTGGCAGCAGGCCAAGCTGCCAAACACTGCGGACTGACTTCCTTATTCCGCAGACGCTGGCGCTTGCCTGGGTTCTTCCGCCTTGGTATTTCGCGGAGTCCGCTCAGCGAGCCCTCTAGCTGCGCGGGAAAACCGGCGATGGTCATGCCAGGGCCGCAGCGGCTGGGGCACGGAATAGCGGATGATTGCCGGAGGGTTTGATCCGCCGTCGCGAAGGATTATCGCAGCGCTGCCTCGCAGTGCGAGATCTCGCTTCGTCAGCATCACGGGCGGACGAGCTGCTCCCGCGCAGACCGGGAAAGAAGTTTCTGCGATCACCAGAATAGTCGAAATCCCACAAGCGGCAGCGGCCGCTTCGGCGGTGGAGGCGTGGGCGACGCTCCGGCCGTCCGGAAGTTTGAGGCTGCAAAGTCCGACGGCGCAGGAGAAGCGAGGGGGCATCTCTTCGGTTTTCGCGCGCTTCGCTGCTCGCGATCCAATGCCTGTCCCGCCCTGCGATGCCGGCCTGCTGATCTTCCAAGCAGCGCTTGCGTGCATCCAGTTTTCCAGAGCGAAGCCGCCGCCTCGCTCCGCGTTGATGGCTAGGCTCCCATCATGTGTTGCGACGCTTATAAGCTTCGCGTCCTCGGAAACGAAGATGTCCGGTCCCGGCGCGAGGCTTGCGAGCAGGACGGCTAGAACGAGCAGCGGCAGCAAGACGAAGCGCAGCCAAGTGGTCGCGAGCGTGAATCCTGTCAGCGCCACCACGACGAGGGCCAGTGACAGCGGGGGGATCGCGCCGACGGCATCGATCGGCGAGCGCTCAGAAAACCATTGCGTGATGCCGATCATCCAGTGCAGGCCTAACCCCATCACGGCCAGGAAGGGCCCGTCCAGGCCGAACGGCATGGCCAGCATGCCGAGCAGCGCGAACGGCATGACCATTACGGACACCACCGGCATGACGGCCAAGTTGGCGGGCAGGCTCAAAGGCGAGACGCGCTGAAAGTGGTAGATGCCGAACGCTGCCGTGGCAGCGCCCGCAATGAGCGAAGTCGCGGCGAGCGCGGAGATCATCGTGGCACTGCGGCGCAATGATCGGGTGGCGAGCGTCGGACTGGCGCTGGTGCGGCTCCCGCGAGCCGACCGATGGTCAGCCCAAGCCGCATAGGCCGCAACGAGCGCTCCAGTCGCCGCGAACGACATCTGGAAGCTGGGGCCAAGCAGTTCGTGCGGCCAGATCAGCAGGATGACCGTCGCCGCGATCGCCAGGTTCCGGACCGAAAGCGCCGCGCGGTCGAACAGAACGGCGATCAGCATGACCGCGAGCATGAGGAAGCTGCGGACGGCGGCCACGTCGGCGCCGGAGAACGCGACATAGGCGGACACGACGAGCAACGCCGCTGCGGCCGCGCGCTTCTTGATGGAGCGGCGCGAGCCGAAGCCGGGAAACAAGGCCAGGAGCGCCCGCATCGCGCCCATCACCGTTGCCGCGACCATCGCCATGTGCAGCCCGGAGATCGACAGCACATGCGCCAGGCCGGTGCGCCGCAGCGCCTCGTTCACCGCGTTGGGAATGCCGCCGCGGACGCCGACGATCAGCGCGGCGGCGATCTCGCCTTCAGGGCCGCCGATCCGGTTGCGGATTCGCTCCGCAATCGCGTCCCGGACATTCTCGATCCAGTTGTTCAAGTCGAATGCGTCGTCAGATGGTGACAGCAATGCGGGCACGCCGAGAAAGAAGCCGCTGGCGCCGATGCCGCTGAAATAGCTCTGAAAGGAGAAGTCGTAGCCGCCAGGCATCGCCGGCCCGGAGGGCGGCATGAGCCGGACCAAGCCTTCCACGGTCATGCCCGAATGAAGCGGTTGAGGAAGCTTGGCCGCCGTCACGCGCACCCGGTCGGGAGAATAGCGCAGCTTCGGCCGCTCCGTGCTGAGCACATCGAGCGTCAGCCGCACGCGGCCGGCGGCGAGCCGCTCGACGCGGACAACGCGCCCCGTCATGCGCGTGACGACCTCCGAACCGAGCATCTTCGTGGAAAGGCGCAGCGTCTCCACTTTAGCGGCGAGGACGCCGCTCAAACAAACCGCTGCGGCCGAGAGTGCCAGAAAGGTGCCGCGCCATCGGCGCACAGCGAATGCCAAGGCGCAGGCGCCGCCGAGAAGAAGGAGGAGCAGCGCCAAGCCGGGCTCGAAGGGCGCCGTGAAGTAAAGTGCGGCACCAACTCCCAGCAGCACGGGAACAAAAAGAAACAGGGCGCCTCGCTCAGCCTCCAGCTTCAGCGCGGCCGCAGAGCGCGCGGGCAGAGCAGAAGCTAATTGCCGGCCAGCCGACCAAGTGTCACGCAAAGCCCCTGCCCGGCCCGAACTCCTGTGGGAAACGCCGAACGCGGCGCCGGCGTGCTGCAACAGCATCCCTGCCGAGTTCCGTCCAACGCCCTCTGCCATCGGCCCCAAGCACCTTGCACGCTTGAGGCTTCATGCTACATCACCGCCTCCGAAACGCCACCGGCCAGCTTCTCCGGCGGGCCGGCAATCCTCGTGGATTTCATGCCGGACGCGATCGTCACCCGCTTTGCCCCGTCGCCCACGGGTTTCCTGCACATCGGCGGGGCGCGGACCGCTTTGTTCAACTGGCTCTATTCCGCGCATACCGGCGGGACGATGCTGCTGCGCATTGAGGACACCGACCGCGAGCGCTCGACGGAAGCGGCAACGGCGGCGATCCTCGATGGCCTCACGTGGATGGGGCTGACCTGGACCGGCGAGCCGGTCTCGCAGTTCGCACGCGCGCCGCGCCATCGGGAAGTGGCGGAGGAACTCGTGCGTTTGGGCAAGGCCTACTATTGCTTCGCGACGCCGGCCGAGTTGGAGGAGATGCGGGAGAAGGCGCGCGCGGAAGGCCGTCCGCCGCGCTATGACGGGCGCTGGCGCGACCGCGACCCCGCGGAGGCGCCGCCGGGGGTCAAGCCGGTCATCCGCATCAAGGCGCCGACCGAGGGCGAAACCCTCGTCGCCGATCTCGTTCAAGGCGACGTGCGCTTCCCCAACAAGGACCTGGACGACTTCATCATCCTGCGCTCGGACGGCGTGCCCACCTACATGCACGCGGTCGTCGTGGACGATCACGACATGGGCGTCACCCACGTCATCCGCGGCGACGACCACCTGACCAACGCCGCGCGCCAGTCGATCATCTACCGAGCGATGGAATGGGCGGTGCCCGCCATGGCGCACATCCCCCTGATCCATGGCGCCGACGGCGCCAAGCTTTCGAAGCGGCACGGAGCGCTCGGCGTCGATGCCTATCGCGCGATGGGCTACCTGCCGGCAGCCTTGCGGAACTACCTCGTGCGGCTCGGCTGGAGCCATGGCGACGACGAGGTGATGAGCCTCCACGATATGATCCGGTGGTTCGCCATCGAGGACGTCAACCGCGGCGCCGCACGCTTCGATTTCGCCAAGCTGGAAGCGCTGAACGGCCTTTACATGCGGCAGATGGGCGAGCGCGAATTGTTCGATGCCTTCGTAGCCGCCCTGCCCTTCCTGCCGAACGGCGATTGGATCCTGCCGCACCTCGACGAAGCCGGCCGCGCCAAGCTGCTGGCGGCGATGCCGGGCTTGAAGGAACGCGCAAAAACACTGGTCGAGCTTGCCGACGGGGCGGCGTTCCTGTTTGCGCAGCGCCCGCTGAAGCTCGACGCCAAGGCAGACGCTCTCCTGAACCCAGACAGCCTCGCCCTGCTGGGAGAGGCCACGGCAGCCTTGCGTGCCATGAACGGCGAATGGACTGCGGCCGATTTGGAAGGCACGCTCAAGGCCTTTGCCGCTTCGCGCGGGGTCAAGCTCGGTGCCGTCGCGCAGCCGCTCCGCGCAGCCCTGACGGGCCGCAGCACCTCTCCCGGCGTATTCGACGTGCTCGCGTTGCTGGGGCGGAACGAGAGCCTGGGGCGGATTGACGACCGCATTTCTTGAGCGCATCACTGGCCTTTGCTGCGCTGCAAAATAACGCTCTGCCCAGGATCTCCCTTGCCTTCCGGCGCCTTCCCAAGCGTTTGAACGGGGCGCGGCGAATAGGGCTGTTGCAGCGCGGGATAACCGCCATAAATGGTGGTGGTCGGAAGGGAGTCTGCGATGGAAAACGGGTCGGCAAAGATCGAGTTCGGCGGCAAAAGCTTCGACTATCACGTCAAGGCAGGGTCGGTCGGACCGGAAGTCATCGACATCAGCGCTCTCTATCGAGACACCGGCGCCTTCACCTATGATCCCGGCTTCACCTCGACGGCGAGCTGCGAATCCAAGATCACGTATATCGACGGCGATGCGGGCATCCTGCTCCACCGCGGCTACCCCATCGACCAGCTCGCTGAGCAGGGCGACTTCCTCGAAGTCTGCTACCTCCTGCTCTACGGCGAACTGCCTACCAAACAGCAGAAGGAGGACTTCGACTACCGCGTAACGCACCACACGATGGTGCACGAGCAGATGTCGCGCTTCTTCACCGGCTTCCGCAGGGATGCGCATCCGATGGCGGTGATGTGCGGCGTGGTCGGCGCGCTTTCGGCCTTCTACCACGACTCGACGGACATTGCCGATCCGCACCAGCGCATGATCGCTTCCATCCGCCTGATCGCCAAGATGCCGACCATCGCGGCTATGGCCTACAAATATCACATCGGCCAGCCCTTCGTTTACCCCCGCAATTCGATGGGCTTCGCCGAGAACTTCCTGCATATGTGCTTCGCGGTGCCTTGCGAGGACTACAACGTGAACCCGGTGCTCGCCCGCGCGATGGAGCGGATCTTCATCCTCCATGCCGACCACGAGCAGAACGCCTCGACGTCCACCGTCCGGCTCGCCGGCTCGTCCGGGGCCAACCCGTTCGCTTGCATCGCGGCAGGCATCGCCTGCCTGTGGGGCCCGGCGCATGGCGGGGCCAATGAGGCGGCGCTCAACATGCTGCGCGAGATCGGGCACGTCGATCGCATCCCGGAGTTCATCGATCGCGCCAAGGACAAGAACGATCCATTCCGCCTGATGGGCTTCGGGCACCGCGTCTATAAGAACTACGATCCGCGCGCCAAGATCATGCAGAAGACCACGCACGAGGTGCTCGGCGAACTCGGCATCAAGGACGATCCGATGCTCGACGTCGCCATGGAACTGGAGCGGATCGCACTCACCGACGAGTATTTCATCGCCAAGAAGCTTTATCCCAACATCGACTTCTATTCCGGCATCACCCTGAAGGCGCTCGGCTTCCCCACCGAGATGTTCACCGTGCTGTTCGCCGTCGCGCGCACCGTCGGCTGGATCGCGCAGTGGAAGGAGATGATCGAGGACCCCAACCAGAAGATCGGGCGTCCGCGCCAGCTTTACACCGGCGAGCCGGAGCGGGATTACGTGCCGATCGCCAAGCGCTGACCCGCCTTTTTCGTCCCGTTCCGCCGGGAAATCAGATCGAGCACGATTTCGGCAGCAGCGACGCCGGCAGGCTTATCGGTCTGCATGGCTTCGGCTACGGTGTCGAAGCCGGCCATCTGCCATCGCCGCAGGTCCGAGTTTGCGAGCAAGGCTTCCGAGTACCGCGCGAGAGCCGGCGGCCGGATGTCCGCGTCAAAGAATTCGGGGATCACCATGCGGTCCGCGATGAGGTTGGGCAGCGACGCCGTCCAGCTCCGAATCAGACCTTTCAAAGCCCGCCCAAGCGGGTCGAGCCTGTAAGTCGAGACGTGCGGCACGCAGCAAAGCGCGAGTTCCAGGGAGACGGTGCCGGAGGCGATCAGCGCAGCGTCGGCCTGGGCGAAAGCCTGCCACTTCGCCTCTTGCCCTTCCAGGATTTCCGGCTGGGTGTCCCATCCTGAAACGCCGGCTCGCACTGCGGCCGCGACCTTTGGCACTGTCGGAAGAAGCAGTCGGCCGCGAAAGCCGCGGGCACTCAGAGCGGCAACGGATTCCCGAAAGTCCGGCAGCAGCCGCGAGACCTCGCCGCGGCGTGAACCGGGCAGCAGCAGCAAGGTGCCCTCCGCAGCGATGGTGCCGACGGGTGCACGCGCCCTGCGTGCGGCTCGCGTTGCTACCACACCGGCGTCGTGCGTCAGGCGGTGGCCGACATAAGTGCCGGGAGGACCGCCTAGACGCGCAAGCTCGCGCGGTTCGAAAGGCAGGATGCAAAGCACATGGTCGATGAAGGCTGCCATGTCGGCCGCCCTGCCCTGCCGCCATGCCCAGATGCTCGGACAGACATATTGGACGGCCGGCAGACCCGGTGAAAGGCTGCGGACCTTTCTTGCCACGCGCAGCGAGAAATCGGGAACATCGACAGTGATCAGGCAGGCCGGCTTCGCCTCCGCCAGCGCACGAGTTGTCTGCCCGATGCGCCAGAAAAGGCGCGGCGCGTCGCGCAACACGGCGGAGATCCCCATCAGGCCGATCTCGTCGGGGCTGAACAGGGTTTTGAGGCCGAGTTCCCGAAGGTGCTCACCGCCGACGCCCACAAGCTTGACGGGACGGCCGGATGCCTGCTCCAGCGCGCGCACGAGATCTGCGGCGAGGAGATCGCCGGACTCCTCGCCCGCGACGATGCCGATCGTGAGGGGTTCCGGATCAGCCACCCTGCCCTCGCTTCATGAGAGCCCTATGACGAAAAGGCCGAGGCGATCGGCTTCTGCGACCACCCCGCCCCGATCGATGATCAGCGATCGGCCCGCCTCCACGCCGATGCCCGCCAACCCCGCAGCAGCCGCATCGGCAACCGTCTGCGGCCCGATGGTCGGCAGGTCGGCCCGCAGTTCCTGCTGCGGTTTGGCGCGCTTCACCAGCACGCCGCCGCTGGCTCCCGCCAAGCGTCCGTGCCCGCGCAGGGAGCGGGTGCGCTCCAAGAGGCCGTCCGTGCCCTCAATTCCCTCAAGCGCGATGACGCGGCCGCCGATCGCAACCGCGGCCTGGCCGATATCGAGCGCACCGATGGCGCCCGCAGCCTCCCAGGCGGCTGCCAGGTTGCGCTTCTCTCTGCCGTCCGGGGCTGCTCTGGTCAGAAGGCCGGCTTCGGCCACAAGGGCCGGGATGATCTCGTGAGCACCCAAGACCTTGATCCCCTGCTTTTCCACATAGGCAACCAAGCTTCGCAGGAGCCCGTCGTCGCCGCGGGCGAGCGCCGGAAGCACGGACAGGCTCATCCGCAGCAGCGAGAGGCTTGGCCGCAGTGATGTCAGCTTCGGCCGGCGCGTGACCGCACCCGCCATCACGGCGTGCGTCACACGGTGCTGCTTCAGCAAGGGGATGAGCGACGCGCCGTCTTCCAGCGCAAGGCGCCGATGCTCGAAGCGAAGCAGCCCAGGTTCGGTCATCTCCTCCCGGCCGATAAAAACCACAAGGGGGTCGTAACCCGCTTCTTTTGCTTGCTCGGCGACATCCAGCGGAAGCCTGCCCTCCCCGGCGATGATCCCGACCCGGCTGCCGGGCGGAAGCGGCTTTGGGGCGTCAGCCGAAATCATCATCGGCATCGTCCGCTCCGCGGCGCAGCGGCGGGACGGTAAACGGACGCTTGGACCGTGCATCCAGGAAGTCGATGATCTTCCGCGCCATGGGACTGTCACCGAACTCCGCCAGTGCCGCTTCGAGATTCCGGCTGACCGGGGCTTCCGGGTCGAACACGCGCTTGTAAACGGTGCGCAGCACCGCCACGTCGGATGCCTTCATCCCGGAGCGCCGCATGCCGATCAGGTTCAAGCCGCGCAGCCTTGCACGGTTTCCTGCTGCGCGCCCGAACGGGATGACATCACCGCTCACGGCGGAGCAGCCGCCGATGAAGGCGCCGTCGCCGATCCGGACGAACTGATGGAGCGCCGTCAGGCCGCCGATCGTGACGAAGTCGCCAATCTCGCAGTGGCCCGCAAGCGTCGCGCCGTTGGCGAAAACCGCGTTGCGGCCGACGATGCAATCATGCGCGATGTGGACATAGGCGAGGAAGTTGCCGTTCTCGCCGACGGTCGTTTCACCGCGCGATCCATCCGTCCCGGTGTGCATGGAAACGAACTCTCGGATGACGGTATTCGCGCCGATTACGAGCTTGGTACGCCCGCCTTTGTGCTTCGTATTCTGCGGCGGGCCCCCAAGTACGGCATGCGGATACACCTTGCATCCAGCGCCCAGGCTCGTCGCGCCCATGATCGTGACATGGGAGAAAAGCTCCGTGCCGTCGCCCAGCACGGCGTCGCCGCCGACATGGCAGAAGGGGCCGATCCGCACGCCGCCGCCGAGTTGGGCACCGGGCTCGACCAGGGCTGCCGGGTGGACAAAGGTTTCAGCCGGCATCCGCGCCTGCCGTGGCGGGCTTCTCCGCCTGCGCCAGCATGGCCGAGATTTCCGCTTCAGCAACTCTAGCGCCCTCGACCTTCGCTTCGCAGGCGAAACGCCAGATGTTCCCGCGCTGCTTCAGCTTGCGCACATGCAGTTCGAGCCTGTCTCCCGGCACGACCGGCTTGCGGAACTTGGCATTGTCGATGGTCATGAAATAAACGATCAGCGAGTTGGCACCGCCGCCCATCTTGCGCGCGCAGATCGCACCGGCGGTCTGCGCCATGGCCTCGATGATCAGCACGCCGGGCATCACCGGCACCGACGGGAAATGCCCCTGAAAATGCGGCTCGTTGAACGTGACGTTCTTGATGCCGGTTGCGGAGTTGTCCGCGTCAATCGCGACGATACGGTCCACCAGGAGGAACGGATAGCGGTGCGGCAGCAGCGTCAGCAGCTTGAGGATATCGACGGCCGCGAGTTCGTTAGACGTTTCCGGCATTTTTCCTCTTCTTAGAAGCTTCTCCGCCCAACCGCTTCAATGCCGCCATGCCCCGCAGCCAATCCCGGATCGGCTGCGCAGGAAATCCGCCCCACCTGGAGCCCGATGGCACGTCGCCGATTACGCCGCTGGCGGCGGCAAGCTGAACGTTGGAGCCGACGGCGATGTGATCAGCGATCCCGACGCGACCGCCGAGGAGGCAGTTGTCCCCTACCGTCACGGAGCCTGAAATTCCGGTATGGCTGGCGATCAGGCAATTGCGGCCTATGCGGACATTGTGCGCGATCTGCACGAGGTTGTCGATCTTGGTGTTTTCGCCGATCACCGTGTCCGCCAGCGCGCCGCGGTCTATCGTCGTGCAGGCGCCGATCTCCACTCCGTCCTGGATCACCACCCGGCCGAGTTGCGGCATCTTTTCCGCACCATCAGGACCCGGCACATAGCCGAAGCCGTCCTGGCCTAGTTGGCTGCCGCTGTGGATTATGACTCGATTGCCGAGAAGCGCGTTCTGGACGCTGGCGTTCGGCCCGATGAAGCAATCCCGGCCGATGCGGCAATCCCGCCCGATCGCGGCATTGGGGGCGATCACGGTGTTGCCGCCGATCTGCGCGCCGGGACCGACGACGGCACCGGCTTCCACCACGACGCCTTCCTCCAGCATCGCGGAGGTATCGACGAAAGCGGTCGGCGCGATGCCGCGCTTGCCTGTGATCGGCTCTGGCGAGGCGCCTGCGGGGTAGATCAATCGCGCAATCGCAGCGAAGGCGCGTTGCGGTGCATCCGAGATGAGAACGGCGACGCTGTCCGGTATGCGAGGCGCAAGCTCGGCGTCGCAGAGCACGGCCGCAGCCTTGAGCCCCGTCAAGCTTTGCAGGGATTGTTTCCCCTCGGCGAAAACAAGGTCGCCCGCAGCCGCACCGTCCAGGGCTGCCACGCCTCGGATCGTCACCCCGGCCTGGTCGGAACGCAACAGGCGCGCGCCGACCAGTTCCGCTGCTTCGGCAGCGGAGATCGACCTGACGGGGGAGAAGAAGGAAAATCCATTCATGAAAAAGAAGCGGCCGGGCGGCCAGCAGGCCGGCCGGGGGGGGGGTGACT
>CAXTCF010000002.1:54952-72392 GCA_964242945.1 uncultured Rhizobiaceae bacterium
CCCCCCCACTCTGCTGGGATCACTACTGCATCGGCAGCGTCAAAAGCGGCTGGAGATGCCGAAGTTGAAATTCTGTTCTTCGTCGCTGTCCTCTTTCTTGACCGGCACGACGTAGTCTACGCGCAGCGGTCCGAACGGCGACGCCCAGATGATGCCGGCACCTACCGAGGCGCGGAGCGACGAATCGACTGAGACGATCGGATCCGGGTCAGAGTCCGCTTCATTGCCGTATAAGGTCGCCGCGTCGGCAAAGAGCGCGCCTTTCAGGCCGAAGCTTTCCGGCGTGAAGGGGAGCGGAAACTGTGCCTCGGCAGAAGCGTTGAAGTAGGTGGTACCGCCGAGATAGTCGAAGTCGCCGTCAGGTGCGACTGCGGCAGGACCAAGCTTGCCGGCCTGGAAACCGCGGATGATGCGATCGCTGCTGCGGAACTGATCGAACACGCGCAGGCCGTTATCGCCGTAGCTCGTAACATAGCCTGCGCCTGCCGTCAGGATGCCGACGACGTCATACTCTTCCGACAAGGTCTGGTACAGTGTGTTGCGTGTCGTGAACTTCACCCACTCCGCGTCCCCGCCCAGGCCGGCAGCTTCCACAGAGCCCGTAAGGAAAAGACCGGAGTGGGGGTTTTTCACGTCGTCGATCGTGTTGAAGGCCAACAATCCCGAAACCGACGACTTTACCCAGGGGCTGTCTTCGACCGCGTTCACGATAGCCGTGGCCACGTCGCCAGCGCTGTCGTCGAGATCATAGTCTTCCACGGTATAGTTGTAGGCGATCTGCGAGGAGAGATCGTCGGTGATCGGCAGGCCGAAGCGGATGGTGCCGCCGGTCAGCTCGGAGTCGTAGTTGTCGTAGTCGCGCGTCGAGTGATAGATGTCGAAGCCCGCCGCGATACGGCGTCCCAGGAAATAGGGTTCGGTGAAGGACAGCTTGTAGTCGCGCGAATTCTTGCCGCCTCCGGCCGTGAACGCGATGTACTGACCACGGCCGAGGAAGTTCTTCTCGGAAATGCCGCCTTCCACGGAGGGCCCGGCTGAATCGCCGCCCGTCGTGTAGCCCGCACCGATGTTGAACGCGCCGGTCGATTTCTCGGCGACATCCACGACGAGCACGACCTGATCCGGCTCGCTGCCGGGCGCGGTCGAGACATCCACTTTGTCGAAGAAGCCGAGAGCCTCCAGCCGCTTCTTGGCGCGCTGGATCAGAACCTGGTTGAACGCATCGCCTTCACTGACGTCGAACTCGCGGCGGATCACGTAGTCGCGCGTCCGCGTGTTGCCGCGAATTTCGATGCGCTCGACATAGGTGCGCGGCCCCTGGTCGATCGAATACACGATGGAGACTTTGCGGTTTTCCAAGCTGCGGTCGCCGCGGGGCGTTACCTGGGCGAAGGCATAGCCCAAACCGGCCATGCGCTCGGTCAGAGCAATGATCGTGTCTTCGACGTCCTCCGCGCTGTAGGTCTCGCCCGATCGCGTCTTTATAAGCGAACCGAGCGTGTTCGTATCGACGTCCGCGATCGTGCTCTCGACTGAGATGTCGCCAAACGTATAGCGCTCGCCTTCGTCCACGGTGATGTTGATGGTGTACTGATTCGTCGTGGCGTCGAGGTCGGCCGACGACGATACGACCTGGAAGTCGGCGTAGCCGTGGTTGAAATAGAACCGCCTCAGGGCTTCCTCGTCGGCGCGCAGCCGCTGCTCGTCGTAAACGTCGTCGCGGAACAGGAAGGACAGGAAGTTGGACCGCTTGGTCGAGATGAGCTCTCCAAGGCGCCGATCGCTGTAGGCATTGTTGCCGATGAAGTTGATCGACGTGATCTTGGTACGGTCGCCTTCGTTGACTTCGAAAACAACGTTCACGCGGTTCTCGCCCAAGTCAACGGTGCGGGCGGTTACGGTGGCATCGTCGCGGCCGATGCTGCGATAGGCCTGCCGGACGGTCTCGGTGTCCGCGTCGAGCGTGGACTGCGAGAAGGTGCCGCGCGGCTTCAGCTGCACCGCTTGGGAAAGCTGCGCGTCCTTGATCTTCTTGTTGCCCTGGAAGAGCACCTGATTGACGACCTGGTATTCCTGAACCGTGACGACCAGCGTCGAGCCGGCCTGGTCGATGCTCACATCGGAGAACAGCCCGGTAGCGAAGAGGCGCTTGGTCGCGGCATCGAGATCGCCGCCGGAATAAGAGGCGCCGGGCGTGATGCCGACATAGTCACGGATCGTCGCGGCATCGACACGTTGATTTCCGCGCACATCGATGTTGCGGAAGCTGGCAGCTACGGCGGACTCAACACTGACAAAACCCACAAATGCGGCACCGGACAAAACCAGACCCGCAGACAAAGCAACCGCAGAGGCGGCGCTCAACAAACCCGAAGCTGCCTTCATAGGGCGATTCAACCTTTTCTCGAAATCCCCGAAGCGAGAAATCCGGACATTACGGCCCCAACCCGAGCACCCGTCTTATCCGTATTCTCCCTACACGCAAGGTTTCTGGTTAATTTGCATTTACTAAGAGCGCCGGGCGTGGCTTTTGCGTCACGCTGATCCACCGCATGGTGAACCGGGGGTAAACAGCACGACCGCCTTTCCCCCAGCTTGCCTCAGCAGCCAAAGAGGTCATTCCAGAACACGAAGCCCATGAAGGCGAGAACCAGAAAAAAGCCGGCGCGATAGACCGCCTCCATGGCGCGTTCCGACACCGGACGGCCCTTCACGGCTTCCGCTGAGTAGAACAACATGTTCCCGCAATCAAAAAAAAAAATCGGCAGAAGGTTCAGGATGCCGATGCCGACGGAAAGCAGCGCGACAAGCTGAACCAGCCACCCGAAACCCAGTGCGGCGGCTTTGCCTGCCATGCCGGCGATTCGCACGGGTCCGCCCAGCTGGCACTTGTCCTCGCGCCCGGCGGCAAGGCGGGTCAGGAACTGGCCGGTGCGCGCCACGACGCTTGCCGTTTCCTTCACGGCCTCCATCAACGCTTGGCCGGGAGTGAACTCCACGACGCGCGGATTGCCCGATTCGGGCGTGTTGACCACGCCCAGCGTTCCGATCCGCACCGAGTTGCCGAGAGCGTCCGTTTGGGGCGACAGCTTTGGTGTCGCCACGAGTTTCACGTCGGTGTTCCCACGACGCATCACGAAGGAGAGCGGGTCGCCGGCGCGGCCCGATACGATGCGCTGAACATCGCCGAATGATGCGACGGACTCGCCGTCGATGCTCACAAAGCGGTCGCCGGGCTGGAAGCCCGCCACTGCTGCCGCGCTGTCCGGCTGCACCTGGGAAACGACGGGATCGACAACCACCCGGCCGTAAAGCGAGAACACCACCGCAAAAACGGCGATGGTCAGCAGGAAGTTGAACAGGGGGCCGGCGAACACGGTAAGCGCGCGCTTCCAGACGGGTTGCGCGTGAAAGGCGACGGTGCGCTCCGCGTCGGTCAGCGCGCTCATCTCCTCGGCGCTCGGCGTGCTCGTGGCGCTCATGTCGCCGACGAACTTGACATAGCCGCCCAACGGAATGGCCGACAGCTTCCAGCGCGTGCCGCGGCGGTCGTTGAAGCCGATCAGTTCCGGTCCGAACCCGATCGAGAAAGCGCGCACGCCGATGCCGCACCAGCGTCCGACGAGATAGTGGCCCATCTCATGAACGAAGACGACGACAGTCAGCACGAAGAGAAAGGGAACCAGCGTTCCCAGGATCAGGCCGTGCGTTCCGAAAAGTGATGAAAGCAAAGAACTCAACCCAAAGTCCCGGCGAAAGCGGACCGCTTAACTTGTTATCTGGGAAACAAGATGGCCAGGGATCGCCACAGCCCGGCGAAGCGTCAACCCCTGAACAACCAAGCGGCCGGATCCCCTCCTCCGCTCAGGAGGAGACCCGCCCCGTATAGAGCAACCGCTGCCGCGACAAGCCCATCGACCCGGTCCATCACGCCACCGTGTCCCGATATGAGCTTGCCGGAATCCTTCACGCCTGCCCGCCGCTTGACCCACGACTCGAAGAGGTCGCCGGCCTGAGACACGGCTGAAAGCAGAAGGGCGAGGCCCGCCAGTTCGCCCAAGTACGCCGCACCGGCCGTATAAGCCACCCCGATGGCTGCCGCGATGCCGGCAACCGCACCGCCGACCGCGCCGCTCCACGTCTTTCCCGGCGAAATCGCCGGGGCGAGTTTCGGCCCGCCGACTGCCCGTCCCACGAAGTAAGCGAAAATGTCCGTCGCCCACACCACGGCAAAAAGCAGGAGGATCGCCCAAAACCCGTTTCTGTCGCCGTTCCGCAGGAACGTCATGGCAAGGCAGGGCAGCAGCGCGTAAACAAAGCCGGCCAGCGTCCAACGCCACGAACCATAGATCAGTCCCGCCAGCAGGCAGAGGAGGATCGCGCCCCCTGCAACCGGCAGCGGGGCAAGCCAGCCGCCGAGTGCAAGGGCCAGAGCGAGCACAAGCAGGCCGGCTGAAATCAGCTGATGGTTGCGGTCGGCCCAGGGTTTCGTCATCGCGCACCATTCGAAGAAGATGGCGCAGGCGAAAACGGCACAGAGCAGCTTGAACGCCCAGCCGCCGGTCCACGTGGCGCCTATCGCCGCACCGCCAAGGACGAGACCGGAAAGAGTGCGAAGCTGGAGATTGCTCAAACGTCTGCCGGGCGGGATCGAACTACCCGTGGGCACGCTCATGATGCGACGTCGCGCGCCGCCAAGCCGCCGAACCGCCGTTCGCGCTGCCCAAAGGTTTTCACGGCTTCCGTGAGTTCCCGCTCCCCAAAATCGGGCCACGGGCAGGGCAGGAAAACAAGCTCGGCATAGGCGGCTTGCCAGACCAGGAAATTGGACAGCCGCATCTCGCCGCTGGTGCGGATCACCAGATCCGGATCGGGCATGTAGGCCGTGTCGAGCTGGTCGGAGAAAAACTGAGCAGAAATGTCGTCGGGATGAATGTCGCCCGTGGCGACGGCGTGAGCCAGACGGCGCGCGGCGCGCAGGATCTCGTCGCGACCGCCGTAGTTGAAGGCGATCACGAGGTTGAGCTTCGTGTTGCCGCGGGTGAGCGCCTCGGCCTCCTCAAGCAAGCGCACGATATCCTTCGCAAGGCCGGCGCGGTCGCCGATCACGCGCACGCGAACGTTGCTGGCGTGCAGCTCTGCAAGGTCGCGGCGGATGAACAGCTTGAGCAAGCCCATGAGGTCGCTGACTTCCGCTTGCGGCCGCGACCAGTTCTCCGAGGAGAAGGCATAGACAGTCAGCCACTCCACGCCGATGTCGCCCGCGGCGCGCACCGTGCGGCGCAGCGCTTCGACGCCCGCCCGGTGGCCGGCAAAGCGCGGCAGGCCGCGGGCTTTCGCCCAGCGTCCGTTGCCGTCCATGATGACTGCCACATGCGCAGGTACAGCCACGTCAACCCCCTCACCGCCCCACTGCCAAGCCGTCGGGCAGGCTTCAGACCTGCATGATCTCGGCCTGCTTCTCGTCAAGCATGGTCTCGATCACGGAAATCGTCCCATCCGTCATCTTCTGCACGCGATCACCCTGCGCGCGCGAATCGTCCTGGCCCAGAGAGCCATCCTTTTCGGCTTTTTTCAGTTGCTCCATCGCGTCGCGACGCACGTGCCGCGCGGCGACCTTGGCACTTTCGGCATATTGATGGGCAATTTTTACCAGTTCCTTGCGCCGCTGCTCGTTTAATTCCGGCAGAGGGATGCGCAAGGTGGACCCATCGACGATCGGGTTGAAGCCGAGATTGGACTCGCGGATGGCCCGATCGACGGCGCCGACCATGGAACGATCCCAGACCGAAACGGCAATCATGCGCGGCTCCGGCACCGTGACGTTCGCCACCTGGTTCAAAGGCATGGCAGTGCCGTAGGCCTGCACCTGCACGGGATCGAGCAGATTGCTCGAAGCGCGCCCGGTGCGAAGCGAAGCGAGATCGGTCTTGAAGGCGCTGACCGCACCGTCCATCCGGCGCTGCACATCCCCGAAATCAACGTCTTTGCTCACGGTACGCTTCTCCCTAACAGTTGCGGCGGTCAGCTGTCGGCCACGATGGTGCGGCGCCCGCCGCCGCGCAGGACCGCGCCGAGCCCGCCTTTCTCCTGGATCGAATAGACGATTATCGGAATATGGTTTTCACGGGCAAGAGCGATCGCGGCAGTATCCATGATCGCCAATCCCTGCCCCAGGACCTCGTCGTGGCTGATGCGATCGAAGCGCACCGCGTTCGGGTCCTTCTTCGGGTCGGCCGAATAGACGCCGTCCACCTGCGTCGCCTTGAACAGGGCGTCGGCGCCGATCTCGGCGGCGCGCAAGGCGGCCGCCGTGTCGGTCGTGAAGAAGGGATTGCCCGTGCCGCCGGCGAACAGCACCACCTTGCCGGCGTTCATGTAAGCGGTAGCCTGACGCTGCGAAAAGCTTTCGCAGAGTTCAGGCATGGCGATGGCGGATAGAACCACGGCATCCACGCCGATCTTCACCAGCGACGTGCGCAACGCCAGCGAGTTGATCACCGTGGCCAGCATGCCCATGTGGTCGCCCGTCACGCGGTCGCCGCCCTTGGATGCAACCGCCACGCCGCGGAAGATGTTGCCGCCGCCCACGACCACCGCGACATCGACGCCCATCGCCCGCGCTTCGGCGATATCGCCGGCGATGCCGTCGGCCACGGAAACGTCGATGCCGAAGCCCTGGCTGCCCATCAAGGCCTCGCCGGAGGCTTTCAGGAGCACGCGACGGAAAAGCGGCCGTTCGGACATCCAGGCTCCAGAGCAACAACGTTCGGATGGACATGCCGCCCAGAAAATCGGGACCGGCATGCGGCGCGTCGGATACACGAAGGGCGCCGGGGTGTCATCCGGCGCCCGGGTGGAAACAAATGCGGAAAGTATCCGACTTATTGACGGCCGCGGCGCCGTCCGCCGCGCAGTCCGTTTCCTCACGCTCGATGCCCTCGCCGAGCGCGAAGCGGACGAAGCCGGTGATCGCCGCGGGAGCGCCGATGTCCTTCTCGGCTTCTTTAAGCGCCTTTTCGACGGTCAGGTCCGGGTTCAGGACGAAAGCCTGCTTGAGCAGCACGACTTCCTCGTAGAACTTGCGCAAACGGCCATCCACCATCTTCTCGATGATGTTCTCCGGCTTGCCGGACTGGCGCGCCTGATCGGAGAAGATAGCCTTTTCGCGCTCAACAGCGGCCGGATCGAGGTCCGAAGTGTTCAGCGACAGCGGGTTGGCAGCGGCGACGTGCATCGCAACCTGGCGCGCAAAAGTGCGGGCGGCTTCCGGATCGCCAGCGGTCTCGATGGAAACCAGGACGCCCAGCTTGCCGAGGTTCTCCGAGACCGAATTGTGGACGTAGGTCGCCACCGCGCCGGTATCGACTTGCAGCATCTTGGAGCGGCGGAAGCTCAGGTTCTCGCCGATGGTGCCCGCCGCATCCTTGATCGTGTCGGCGGCAGATTTCGTCGAGCCGGGGTAGCGCGCCTCGGCAACCGCTTCCGTTTCGCCGCCGACTTCCACGGCAACCTGCGCAACATTGCGCACGATCTGCTGGAAAGCGTCGTTGCGCGCGACGAAGTCGGTCTCGGAGTTGACTTCGACCACCGCGGCGCCATTGCCTTCGGTTGCCACGCCGATCAGCCCTTCCGCCGCCGTGCGGCCGGCCTTCTTGTCGGCCTTGGCGATGCCCTTCTTGCGCAGCCAGTCCACCGCGGCTTCCAGGTCGCCGCTGGTCTCGTTCAACGCCGCCTTGCAGTCCATCATGCCCGCGCCGGTCAGCTCGCGGAGTTCCTTCACCTGTGCGGCTGAAATAGCCATCTCTTCTACCTCTTTAAGTCGATGCCGCTCTGATCCCTGAGAGGCCCAGGCGGCTAAAACGAGTGGCGCACCGCCGGTCAAGCGATACGCCACGAATGCGGAGGCGTGAGCGCCTCTTACGGGAAAGTCGCGACGGTCAGGTGGCGGACTGCTGCACTTCCTCAAGGGCCGGCTCAACCGGCGCCTCTTCGGAGGCGCCGACATCGATACCGGACGAGCCCTGCTGCCGCGCGATGCCGTCGATCGCAGCCTTGGCGATCAGGTCGCAGTAGAGCTGGATGGCGCGGGCCGCGTCGTCGTTGCCTGGGATGGGATAGTCGATCTTGTCCGGGTCGCAGTTGGAGTCGATGATCGCCACGACCGGGATGTTGAGGCGCTTGGCTTCCTGGATCGCGATCGCTTCCTTGTTGGTGTCGATTACGAACATCAGGTCGGGCGTGGAGCCCATGTTGCGGATGCCGCCGAGCGCCTTTTCCAGCTTCTCGCGTTCGCGATCGAGGTTCAGCCGCTCCTTCTTGGTGAAACCCTGAGCCTCGCCGGCCAGCATCTCGTCGAGCTTGCGCAGGCGCTGGATCGAATTGGAGATGGTCTTCCAGTTCGTCAGCATGCCGCCAAGCCAGCGGGAGTTGACATAGTACTGCGCGGAACGCCCCGCCGCGTCGGCGATGATGTCTGACGCCTGACGCTTGGTGCCGACGAAGAGCACGCGGCCGCCGCGCGCGACGGTGTCGGAAACAACCTTGAGCGCCTGGTGCAGCAACGGCACCGTCTGGCTGAGGTCGATGACGTGGATGTTGTTGCGGGCGCCGTAGATGAAGGGCGCCATCTTCGGGTTCCAGCGGTGGGTCTGGTGGCCGAAATGCGCGCCGGCTTCGAGAAGCTGGCGCATGCTGAAGTCTGGCAATGCCATTGTATCGTTGCCTTTCCGGTTGGCCTCCACGGAGCGCCGACGCGATGGCACTAAGCTTCGCGTCACCGGAGGACACCGCCGGATTTCTCCCGGACGGCAGCCCAAGCTCCGTGTGTGGAATGAGGGCGGATATAGTTGGGCGCGCCGCAACATGCAAGCGATTACGGCCCGGCGGCAAGCAAGCCTCAGTGCTTGCAGGTGTCCCTCGCAGGGTTGAACACCTTCAGGTCCACGAGCTTGCCCTTCATGGAGAAGTCGCCGTAGTCCATCGTCAGGTCGCGGGTGAGCCCGTTTTCGTGCAGCTTGAAGCTGATGTGGTATTCCGGCAATTCCTCGCCGCTCACGTCTTCGCCTTTGGCGGGGGGGTCGAAATAGGCGATATCGACCGGCCAGAACTTTTGCACGCCGAGCGCTTTCAACGCGGAGAGCTCAGGGTCCTGCGGGTTTGTGTCCGCCTGCTTGCCGACGATCACCGTCGTGGTCATCACCTTGTCGGCGTCGTCCGAACCGTCGAACAGCGTCGTCTCGTAGAAAGTCTGGCCGCTCTTCGCCTTGCCGATCAGTTCCTCCAAATGCTGCGTCGGGAACTGCGTCTTGGTGAGATCGAGGCTTTCCTTCTGCGGTTTCTCGATCTCCACGTCCAGCTTGTCCGGCTTCTTCGTCGCCGTGCCCTTCACTTCCTTGTCGAGGTTCTGATCGACGAAGCTCTTCGTCACGAAGCTGAAGCTCTTGCCTTCCGCGTCCTCGAAGGTGGTGGTCTGCTGGTCGGTGAGACGCGAGTTCTCGCTGGTCGCGATCTGCGTCACGAAGCGGAATTTCGTGGTGTAGCCCTCGCAGGCCGAGCCGTTGAACTCATAGACCATGCGGCCGGTGATGCCGGTGATGCCGGACTTGTCGGTGGCCTTGTCCAGCACGAGGTCGTACACCGCGCGGTGCGGCATCAGGGAGGCCGCGGCGAAAGCCGGGGAGACGAAAACCGCGCCGGCCAGCAGCGCGGATGAGAAGCGGATGCGCGTCATGGTACGCCTCATGGGGCAAACTCCTGTCGCGGCGTTCCCGCGCTGTTCCATCTTGTTCCGTAGCGTAGAAAAAGTCATGGCGAAAGCAGGACAAAAAGCGCAAGGAATCGCCGCTTTCGGCATGGCGCAACTCCAGGGAAACGCATGAGCGACACGATCGAGAACAGGCTCCAGGCACAGGGCATCACTTTGCCGCAACCCGTCCTCCCCGCGGCGAACTATGTTCCGGCTGTGCAGACCGGCAACCTCCTCTTTCTCGCGGGCCAACTCCCCTATCGCGATGGGAAGATGGAGAAGATCGGCGTGCTCGGCCGCCACCTGGAAGTTTCGGACGGGAAGGAGGCCGCCAAGTGGTGTGCGGTGAACCTGATGGCGCAGGCCAAGGCGGCGCTCGGCGATCTCGCCCGCATCAAGAGAGTGGTGAAGCTGACCGTGTTCGTCGCTTCCACGCATGAGTTCGGCGACCAGCCGGCAGTCGCCAACGGCGCCTCGGACCTGTTCGTTGCCGTGTTCGGCGACATCGGCAAGCATGCGCGCTCGGCCGTCGGCATGGCGGCGCTGCCCTTCAACGCGCCCGTCGAAGTGGAGGCGATCTTCGAGGTCGCGGATGCCTGACGACAACGACATTTCCTGGCTGACGCGGCGCCCGATCGCGCACCGCGGCCTGCATGACGGCAACCGGACCGTCTGGGAAAACACGATGCCGGCCTTCGCGCGGGCGGTCGAGCGCGGCTATGCCATCGAGTGCGACGTGCATCTGACGTCGGACGGGGTGCCCGTGGTGTTCCACGACGACGCCCTGATGCGCCTGGCCGGCGAGGACGGGTTTGTGTGGCAGCGGACAGCGGCGGAGATGGCGGCGCTGCGGATCGGCGGCTTGGCCGAGGGCGCGCCAGCGCTTTCCCAAATGCTCCGCTTCGTTGCCGGGCGCGTGCCGCTGCGGATGGAGCTGAAGGGCACGCCCGGCCGCGACGAGGGGCGGGTGGGGGCGGTCGGGCGGCTCGGTGGCGCCTATCAAGGGAGGGCCGCGGTCGTGTCCTGCGATCACTGGCTGGTGCGCCGCTTCCCGCGCGATGCGCCGGGTGTCCCCGGCGGGTTGACGGCCTATGGCACTTCGGACGCGCTCATCGAGGCGCACTTCTCCATGCTGGCGAGCAACATCGCCTTCGTTTCCTACGACGTCGCCTCGCTGCCGAATCGCTTCGTGACCTTTGTTCGCAGCAAGCTGAAGATGCCCGTCATCACTTGGACCATCCGGGACAGTGCGGGCTCGGAAATCACCCGCCTCCACGGCGACCAGATCACCTTCGAAGGGTTCGAGCCGGAGTTCGAGCGCATTGCTTGAAAAGAACACTGGGCCTGAAACGAGGGCCGGAGCCGCGCAGACGATCCGCGTCGTCGCCACGGTCGGCACGTTCACGGAAAAAGAGTGGAGCAGCCTGTCCGGCACGGTGCGGGGCGACCCTGCCGGCTACAATCCGCTCCTCTCCTATGCCTTCCTGACCAGCCTGGAAGATTCCGGCTGCGCCGTGGCGCGCACGGGATGGCAGGGGCACCATCTCCGGCTGGAGGCGGAAGACGGGAGCTTGCGCGGCGCCCTGCCCTGCTATCTCAAGACGCACAGCCAGGGCGAATACGTCTTCGACTACGGCTGGGCCAACGCCTTCGAGCGCGCCGGCGGCAGCTACTATCCCAAGCTCCAGGCTTCGATCCCGTTCACCCCGGTCACAGGGCCACGGCTGCTCACGACCGGCGATGCCGCCGACAAGCGCACCCTTGCAGAGGGGCTGAAGACCGTCACGGAGCGCCTCGGCGTGTCTTCCGCCCATGTGACCTTCGCCCAAAGCGACGACGTGGAAATTTTGGAGGAGGCAGGCTACCTGCGCCGCACTGACCAGCAGTTCCACTTCTTCAACGAGGGTTTCGGGTCCTACGACGACTTCCTGGCCACGCTGGCTTCGCGCAAGCGCAAGGCGCTGAAGAAGGAGCGGCGCGAGGCCTTGGCGCCGGGCATCACCGTGGAGTGGCTGACGGGCAAGGACCTCACCGAAGCCGCGTGGGACGCCTTCTTTGCCTTCTACATGGATACAGGCAGCCGCAAGTGGGGCCGGCCCTACCTCAACCGGAAGTTCTTTTCGCTCATCAGTGAGCGCATGCCGGAGGATATCCTGCTGGTCATGGCAAAGCGCGGCGGACGCTACATCGCCGGCGCGATCAACTTCATCGGGTCCGACGCGCTCTACGGCCGGAACTGGGGCTGCGTCGAGGATCATCCGTTTCTGCACTTCGAAGTCTGCTACCACCAGGCAATCGACTTCGCGATCGCCCGCAAGCTCAAGGTCGTAGAAGCCGGTGCCCAGGGCGAGCATAAGCTGGCGCGCGGCTACCGGCCGGTGGTGATGCAGTCCGCGCATTTCATCAACCACCCCGGCCTGCGCCGCGCGGTGGCCGACTATCTCTGCGCCGAGCGCCACGAGGTCGCGGCCGCCGCGGAGTACCTCGACGCGCACGGCCCCTTCCGCAAGGATTTGGAGCGGACGCCGAGACCGGAAGAGATGGAGGACGAATGAACGCGCCGGCCTATGACGATGGGAACGTCTTCGCGAAAATCCTGCGTGGCGAGCTTCCCTGCCACAAGCTCTATGAAGACGATGCCACCCTCGCCTTCATGGACGTCATGCCGCGCGGGCGGGGGCATTGTCTTGTCATCCCGAAACAGCCGGCGCGCAACATCCTGGACGTCGATGGAGAAAGTTTGGCCGCAACGATCGCGACGGTTCAGAAGCTGGCGAAAGCTGTCATCTCAGCGTTTGCGGCCGATGGCGTCACCATTCAGCAGTTCAACGAACAAGCGGGCGGGCAAGTCGTCTTCCACCTGCACTTTCACATCATCCCGCGCTTCGAGGACGAACCGCTGGGACCCCCGACAGCTAAGATGGAAAAGCCGGAGGTGTTGTCCGCCAATGCCGAGCGGATCCGTGCTGCGCTGGAGGGGTAAACAAAAGTCGTCTGGCTGCTTCATTGCTGCGCAGCCGGTTTGGAAGGGCAAGAGGATCACCCTCAGCGTGATTCCCCTTTCCGTCCAGCGCTTCCCGCGAGCGCGTTAACAGTTCATTTGCCCTAACCGCAATCCTCCGACCGCACTGCTCCGTTCCTGACGGTGCCCGGCACGCCGCTTGCTCCTCTCCGTTCGACCGCCTCCCAGACCAGACCCGGCGGTTCATTGCGATACAGAGCGAGGAAGCGGATCATGAAACCAGTTGCTGTTCTTGGAGCGGGAATAGCCGGGCTGACGGCGGCGTTGGAATTGCAGAAGCGCGGCGTGCCGACGGTCGTCTTCGAAGCGGGCAAGTCGGTGGGAGGCATGGCGTCCTCCTTCAAGGACAAGAACGGCTTCTCCTATGACTTGGGCGCGCATTTCGTCAGCAACCGGCTGGCGCGGGCGCTCGGTGCGGAGAAGATCTGCCGGCCCGTGAAGCACTATGGCGAGGCGGTCGCCGTGAAAGACAAGACCTACAGCTACCCCTTCGGACTGCTGGCCTCGCCCCGCTTCGCCGGGAGCGCGCTCGCGGCGCGCCTGCGGCGCCCGGAAATCAACTCGGCGGCGGACCACTTCCAGAGCGAATACGGCAGCGCACTGGCGGACGAGGTGGCGATCCCGCTCGCCGAGGCATGGTCCGGCGTGTCGGCGGACAACCTGTCGCCTGCGGTCGGTGCGAAGATGCAGTCCGGGCCGCTGAAGACGCTTTACCTGAAGGCGGCGTCTCGCGTTCTCGGGCGCGCCGTCTGCATCGGCTACTCCCATGAGATGCCGGAGGGCGCCGGCGTGCAGATCGTCTATCCCGAAGGCGGGCTGTCCAAGCTGCTCGAACCGACCTTGAACAAGGTCAGGCACGGCCTTCGGCTGGAGTCGCCGGTGGAGAAGGTTCTGGTGAACGGCGGCCGCGTGGAAGCGGTTCGCGTCAACGGGCAGGAGATCGGCGTGTCGGCAGTGGTCAGCACCGCGCCCGTCAACGTGCTGCCGAAGCTGATCGACGGCACGGACGCGCTGAACCATCTCGGAGCCTTCCGCTACCGGCCGATGATCTTCGTCAACCTGTGCTTCGAGGGGCGCAACCTGCTTCCCGACACGATGCTCTGGGTTCCCGACCGTTCACAGCCGTTCTTCCGCATCACGGAAACGCCGATCTCGATGCCCTGGCTGGCGCCGGAGGGGAAGACCATCATCACCTTCGACATCGGCTGCGAACGCGGCGACCGTTATTGGACCATGGCGGACGAGCAGCTGGCAAAGCTCTGCCTTGACGGCTTCTGCCGGCTCTTCCCTGAGGCACGGGAAAAATTCATCAGCGCCGGCGGCATCGTCAAGACGCCGGTGTCCTATCCCGTTTACCACAAGGACTACGAGCTTCAGCGCCGGCGCTTCGCGCAGTCGAGCGGCATCGATGGGCTGTACAGCATCGGGCGCAACGGCGAGTTCGCCCACATCCTGATGGAGGATATCTACTGGCGCACATGCAAGCGCATGGGTGAGGTCGCCGCCTATGTCGGCAGCGTGCGCCGCGCACCCACCGCAGGGCTTGGTGCGCCGCGCCAGAGGGAAGCCGCAGCGGCGCTCGGTCCGTTGCCGGTGGCCGCCTGATGCAGGGTTGAGGGCTGGGCGGCGGCTCTCTTCATGCGCCGCCCGCCACGAGACCCATCAGAAGAACCGCCTCCGCCACGATGATGCCCAGCGCCATGCGCTTGCCGAGGAGAAGGTAGGCGGCAAAGCCCGATCCCGCGCTGAGCAGCCGAAGCGGCAGCGGCGTCGCGGCAAGCGCACCGCTGGGAAACACGACGAGGTTGCCGATCACGCCGGCAACCAGCGCGGTGGCGAGTACGCGGATCAGCACAAGCCAATCCGAGTCGTCGGAGAAGCGGGCACTGAACGCGACGCCGAGAAAGCGCCAGACGTCCGTAGCGGCAGCGCCAGCCACCAGGATGAAAAGATACGGCCACCAGGCAGCATGGATGGCGTGAAACGTCATGCCGCGATTTTCCGGCGTGTCGCAAGATGAAACACGAAAGCTGCGCCGCCGCCGACGAGGCCGGCGGCAAGAAGGTCCACTCCCGGCAGCAGCCGATGGAACAAGGGGCCCAGAACAAGGCCGAGAAGCAGGGCGAGCTGCCCTGCCCGCTCACGCGCGGCGCCCCACATCGAGCACAGGAAATACATCGGCGTCAGCAGCAGCAGACCGGCAGCGAGTGGCGGCGGGAGTTGCCGGAGCACCAGATAAGTGATCGTCACCACGATCAGCTGGTTGATCATCAGCATGCCGGCCAAGCCGGCATAGAAGCTGGTTCGCGCATCGCGCGGGATCGCGGGAAAACGCTCGAACGACATGACCCAGGAGGTCACCGCGATGAAGTGCGACAGCCCATAGAGCACCCAGGTGCGCGTGCCCTTCGCGCGCATTTCGGGCACCAGCGCCATGACCATCGGCATCAGCCGCACGGCCGAAAGCGCCACCGCAAGCGCGGCGGCCGGAAGCGCGGCGCCGGCCTGCACCGCGCCCACCAGCACCACCATCGAAGGCAGCGCCCAGATCGTCAGCACCATCGTGAGCGATTCGAGCAGGGAGAAGCCCGCTTCGCGCGCCAACCCGCCGAACCCGACAAAGGCGCTGCACAGGATCAGGCCGGGAAGCGTGAAGGCAGCCTTGGCGCCTTGCAGCGTCCAGAAATGGGACGCCTGCGGCACTTCTCCGGAAGTGTCGGACATGCGCGGCTGAGAACTTCTTTTGGAGAGTCGCGAACCGGCTGGCGGATGGGGTCGTCTAACCGGAAAAAAGAAAAAGCGAGGCCGGTCCGCCGGCCTCGCTTGATGCTGCGTCAGTCAGTTCTTGCGCGGCAGTTGCGGCACAAGGCTGCGCTTGCCGCCGCCTTCCTTCGGGCCGCTGTCCTCGCCTTGGGCCTCCGGCTCGTCGTCGTCCTCGTCGCGGGCAGCCTTGCGGCTGCTTGCCTTGCGCGGCTTGACCTCGCCTTCCGGGTCTTCCTTCTTCGGCTTGACCGGCGTTTCCTCGGCGATCGACTCAAGTGCCAGGCCCTTCTCGCCGTTCTCCTTCGTTTCGACCGTGACTTTCACGACGCCGCCGTGCTTCAGCTTGCCGAACAGAACCTCGTCGGCCAGCGGCTTCTTGATGTACTCCTGGATCACGCGGCCGAGCGGACGCGCGCCCATGCGCTCGTCGTAGCCCTTGTCGGCCAGCCAGGCGATCGCCTCCGGCGCGAGGTCGAAGGTGACGCCGCGCTCGGAAAGCTGGGCCTCCAGTTGCATGACGAACTTCTGGACGACCTGATGGATCACCGGAACCGGCAGCGCCCCGAACGGGATGATCGCGTCCAGGCGGTTGCGGAACTCCGGCGTGAACAGGCGGTTGATCGCCTCCACGTCGTCGCCCTCGCGCTTGGACGAGCCGAAGCCGATCGCAGCCTTCTGCGCCTCGGAGGCGCCCGCATTCGTGGTCATGATCAGGATCACGTTGCGGAAGTCGATCTGCTTGCCGTTGTGGTCGGTCAGCTTGCCGTGGTCCATCACCTGAAGGAGGATGTTGAACAGGTCCGGATGGGCCTTTTCCACCTCGTCCAAGAGCAGCACGCAGTGCGGGTGCTGGTCCACGCCATCGGTCAGCAGGCCGCCCTGGTCGAAGCCGACATAGCCGGGAGGCGCACCGATCAGGCGGGAAACCGTATGCCGCTCCATGTATTCCGACATGTCGAAGCGCAGGAGCTGCACGCCGAGCGACTCGGCCAGCTGCTTCGCCACCTCGGTCTTGCCGACGCCCGTCGGTCCGGAGAACAGGTAGCAGCCGATCGGCTTTTCCGGTTCGCGCAGGCCCGCACGCGCCAGCTTGATGGCCGAGGACAAAGCGGTGATCGCGGTGTCCTGGCCATAGACGACGCGCTTCAGTTCCTCTTCCAGCGTGGCGAGCACCTTCTCGTCGTCGGCCGAGACCGACTTCGGCGGGATGCGGGCCATCGTGGCGATCGTCGCCTCGATCTCCTTGACGCCGATCGTCTTCTTCCGCTTGTTCTCCGGCAGGAGCATCTGCGAGGCGCCGGTCTCGTCGATCACGTCGATCGCCTTGTCCGGCAGCTTGCGGTCGTTGATGTAGCGCGCGGAAAGCTCCACCGAAGCCTTGATGGCGTCGGCCGTGTACTTGACCTTGTGGAAGTCCTCGAAATAGGGGCGCAGGCCCTTCATGATCTCGATGGCGTCTTCCAGCGTCGGCTCGGCCACGTCGATCTTCTGGAAGCGCCGCACCAGCGCGCGGTCCTTCTCGAAGAACTGCCGGAACTCCTTGTAGGTGGTGGAGCCGATGCAGCGGATCGCGCCTGAAGACAGGGCAGGCTTGAGCAGGTTCGAAGCGTCCATCGCGCCGCCCGACGTCGCACCCGCACCGATCACGGTGTGGATCTCATCGATGAACAGCACCGCGCCGGGATACTCTTCGAGTTCCTTCACGACCTGCTTCAGCCGCTCCTCGAAGTCGCCGCGATAGCGCGTGCCGGCGAGCAGCGTGCCCATGTCGAGCGCGAAGATCGTGGCGTCCTTGAGCACGCCGGGCACGTCGCCTTCGACGATGCGCTTGGCCAAGCCTTCCGCGATCGCCGTCTTGCCGACGCCGGGATCGCCGACATAGAGCGGGTTGTTCTTGGAGCGGCGGC
>CAXTCF010000003.1:0-57704 GCA_964242945.1 uncultured Rhizobiaceae bacterium
CGATAAGGACTGCATGACCTGGATCAAGACCTACAAGGATTTCAAGCCCGGCGAGCACGCCGCGCCGCCGCCGGTGGCGCTGACGCCTCCGGGTGAAGAAGGCGCGGCAGCAGGCGGCCGCCGCCGCGGCGGGCGCGAGGCAAGGCGGGCGCAGGGGTGACGCGCGGGGCGGAGATGCATAGTATCGGCTTGCCGGAGCCGGGAATTTTGTGCGGATGACTGTCGCTCGGAAGCAGCGGAAATGGACGGTCGATGAATTCTTCGCCTGGAACGAGTTCCAGGAGGAGAAGTTCGAACTTGTCGATGGCGTCCCTGTGCTGAAGCGCATGCCCGTGCCGGTGATGCTGCCTGGAGCGTCTGCTCCCATCATGATGACCGGCGCCGGTCGGCGTCACAACAAGGCCAGCGGCAACCTCTTCCAACTCATCGCGGATCAACTCCGGGGCGGCCCGTGCAATGCGTTCGTGAACGACGCGGCAGTGAAGACGAGTCTCAATCAGATCCGATTTCCGGACTTGGTTGTCGATTGCGGAACACCGCTTGATGATGGGTTCATCTTTGAGAATCCCAGACTGGTCGCGGAGATCCTGTCACCTTCGACTAGGAGCTTCGATCTCGCGGAGAAGATCACGGAATATTGGCGGATCGCCACGATTGCTCACATTCTGATCGTTGATCCCGCCAAGCTTCGCGTTCAGCTGCATGCGCGGCATGGTGGCGAAGCACCGACAGTGCGTGTGTTCTCCAACGCAGAAGACACGATCGACATCCCCGATCTTAAAATCACGCTGAAGCTTGCCGACCTCTTCGAGGGCCTTGCGCCCGCTCCGGAACAATAGCCCTGCGCTGTATCTGACCCATGTCCGATCCCCTCGTCCTGTTCATGCCGTCCGGCAAGCGCGGGCGTTTCCCCCTGGGAACGCCGGTGCTGGATGCCGCGCGGCAGCTTGGCGTTTATGTCGAGAGCGTGTGCGGAGGGCGGGCGACGTGCGGGCGCTGCCAGATCGAGGTGCAGGAAGGCAATTTCGCCAAGCATAAGATCGTTTCCTCCAACGACCATATCTCGCCAAAGGGCCCGAAGGAGCAGCGCTACGAGCGCGTGCGCGGATTGCCGGAAGGCCGGCGGCTTTCCTGTTCGGCGACGATCCAGGGCGACCTCGTGGTGGACGTGCCGCAGGACACGGTGGTCAATGCGCAGGTGGTGCGCAAGGCGGCGACCGACCGCGTCATAGAGCGCAATGCCGCGGTGCAGCTTTGCTATGTCGAGGTGGAGCAGCCCGACATGCACAAGCCGCTGGGCGACCTCGACCGGCTGAAGGCGGCGCTGGAAAAGGAGTGGGGCTGGAAGGAGCTGCTGGTTTCGTCTCACCTCGTGCCGCAGGTGCAGAAGATCATGCGCACCGTGCTGCCCGACCAGCCGGAAGTGGCGCCGGACAAGTGGGGCGTGACAGCGGTCGTCCATCGCGACATGGACTCGTCAAGGCCGTTCATCATCGGGCTCTATCCCGGCCTTAAGAACGAAGCCTACGGCATAGCCTGCGACATCGGCTCGACCACGATCGCCATGCACCTCGTTTCGCTGCTTTCGGGACGCATCGTGGCCTCGTCGGGCATCTCGAATCCGCAGATCCGCTTCGGCGAAGACCTGATGAGCCGCGTTTCCTACGTCATGATGAACCCGGACGGGCGCGAGGCCATGACGAAGGCCGTGCGCGAGGCCGTCAACGGGCTGATCGGCAAGGTCTGCGCGGAAGGCAACGTGGACCGCCACGACATCTTCGACTGCGTGTTCGTCGGCAACCCGATCATGCACCACCTGTTTCTCGGCATCGACCCGACGGAACTCGGCCAGGCGCCGTTTGCGCTGGCCGTCTCCGGCGCGATGCAGTTCTGGGCGCAGGAGATCGGCATCGACGTCTCGCGCGGCGCGCGGCTCTACACGCTGCCCTGCATCGCCGGCCATGTCGGCGCGGATGCGGCCGGCGCGACGCTCTCGGAGGGCCCATACCGGCAGGATCGCATGATGCTGATGGTCGATGTCGGCACCAATGCCGAAATCGTGCTCGGCAATTCTTCGCGCGTGGTCGCGGCCTCCTCCCCCACCGGCCCGGCTTTCGAAGGCGCGGAAATCTCGTCGGGCCAGCGTGCCGCCCCCGGCGCCATCGAGCGCGTGCGCATCGACGCGGAAACACTGGAGCCGCGCTTCCGCGTCATCGGTGTGGACAAGTGGTCGGACGAGGAAGGCTTTTTCGAACTTGCCGCCGCGACAGGCATCAACGGAATCTGCGGCTCGGCCATCATCGAGGTGGTCGCCGAGATGTACCTCGCCGGCATCATCTCGGAAGACGGCGTGGTGGACGGCGGCATGGCTTCGAGGAGCCCCCGCATCATCCCAAATGGCCGCACCTTCTCTTATCTCCTGCACGACGGCAGCCCCCGCATCACCGTCACCCAGAACGACGTGCGCGCGATCCAGCTTGCCAAGGCCGCACTCTATGCAGGCGTGAAGCTGCTGATGGAGAAGCAGGGCGTGGAGACCGTCGATACGATCCGCTTCGCCGGCGCGTTCGGCTCCTTCATCGACCCGAAATATGCGATGGTGCTCGGCCTCATCCCCGACTGCGACTTGGCCGAAGTAAAAGCCGTCGGCAATGCGGCGGGCACCGGCGCGCTGATGGCGCTGTTGAACCGCACCTACCGCCGCGAGATCGAAACGGAAGTGCGCCGCATCGAAAAGATCGAGACGGCGCTGGAGCCGAATTTCCAGCAGTTGTTCGTCAATGCGATGGCCTTGCCGAACAAGGCGGACCCTTTCCCGAAACTGTCGGAGGCTGTGAAGCTGCCGCCGCGCAGGGTGACGGCGGAAGCGAGCGCTGACGGCGGGGGGCGGCGGCGCGGTCGGGAAGGGCGTCGCGGCCGCGGCGAGTGACGCTGGCGGCCGCCGAGCGCTTCATCCGCGACGAGCTCAAGCTTAGCCCGCCGCCCGAACTTGCCTCGATCCGGCTCTACACGGCCCATCCCGGGAGCGGCCTGCGCCGGCTGACCGGCGCTTCGGCCCCCTACTGGGCCTACCCCTGGCCGGGCGGCATTGCGCTCGCGCGTTACTTCGGGGAGAACAGAAGCGCGGTGGCAGGAAAGCGCGTTCTCGACTTCGGCTGCGGCGGCGGATTGGCGGGCATCGCCGCTGCGCAGGCCGGCGCCGCCGCGGTGTTTGCTGCGGACACCGATCCGATCGCGCGTGTCGCCGCGAGGCTCAACGCGGAGGCGAACGGCATTGCGATCGAGGTGCTTCCCGCGAACCTGGAAGGCCCGCCTGCCGGAGTCGATCTCATCGCGGCCGGCGATTTGTTCTACTCGCGTGCCGTCTCGCGCCGCGCCCTTTCCTTTCTGCGATCCTGCAACGCAGCGGGCATCGCGGTGCTCATTGGCGACCCCGCCCGGAAACAACTGCCCCGCGCTCTGCTTACCGAACTTGCCCGCTATGCGACGGTCGATTTCGGCAATGTGCCGACCACCGCGTTTGTGTTCGCCTTAGGTAGGAAGCAGCAGGGGAGCGCTGGGGCGCGCATCCCGACATAGACATCGCGCCGGCCGGCGATTTAGCCTATGGGCCGGGCGCGGAGAAGCTTGGGGAGCGCGATGAACGTTTTGTCGATCCAGTCCTGGGTGGCCTATGGCCATGTCGGCAATGCATCCGCCGTGTTCCCCCTGCAGCGGATGGGTATCGAGGTCTGGGCGGTCAACACCGTGCAGTTCTCCAATCATACGGGCTACGGCACTTGGCGCGGCCAGGTTTATTCAGGCCAGGACATCCGCGACCTCGTCAGCGGCATCGACGAGCGGCGCGTGCTGCCGGCGTGCAGCGGCGTGCTTTCCGGCTACATGGGGGACGCGGCGATCGGCGAGGCGGTTCTCGACGCCGTGGGGCGCGTGCGCGCCGCCAACTCCTATGCGATCTACTGCTGCGACCCGGTGATCGGCGATGTCGGCCGTGGCGTGTTCGTGCGGCCGGGCATCCCTGAGTTCATACGCGAACGCGCGGTTCCGGCTGCCGACATCGTGACGCCCAATCAGTTCGAACTGGAGTTCCTGTCGGGTATCGCCGTGCGCCGTGCAGCCGATCTCGCCCAGGCAGTGTCGGCTGTCCACGCGATGGGGCCGAAGATCGTGCTGGTCACCAGCGTGCTGCTGGACGAAACGCCTTCCGGCGAGATCGACATCGCGATGTCGGACGGCACGTCGCTTCTGGTCGTCCGCACGCCCCTGCTTCCGATCAGCGTCAACGGCGCGGGCGACGCGATTGCGGCGCTGTTTCTCGGCAAATTCCTGAAGGAGCGCTCGGCGGGAGCCGCGCTGGTTCACGCGGCCTCGGCGACCTACGGCCTGCTGAAACTTACGGCGGAAGCGGGCTCGCGCGAGATCGTCACCGTCGCCGCGCAGGACGAGTTCGTGACGCCAAGCCGGATTTTTGCCGCGGAACCGATTGCCGTCTAGCAGAGCTGCCCGCCACGGTTTCAACCTGTTTCAAGCGCTTCAGCGCGCCGGCGCGCGGCTGTAACGCCGCTCCGCTACCCGATCCCCGAACAAGAACGGCGTCTTCGAGCAGCGGCAAGGCGGACACGCTTCGCCGGAAAACGCGCGAGCCGCCGAGGCGACTGGGGAAATACAATGATAGGGGCGTTCTCCTGGCTCGCCGCGCAGTGGAAGATCCAGAGCATGCGCCGCCGGACCGAACTGGCCCTGGCAGGCCTGCCGGCCGAACTGCGCCGCGACATCGGCTTTCCCGCGGTCGAGCTGTTTCTGGACGGTAAATCGCGTTTCCCGCGGCGCTGACGTCCCGGCGGCAGATCAGAACCGGCCTGTTTCCGTGAAGGCGGCAAAAGCCGAGCGGATGTGGTCTGCCACTGCGCGCACCGGCGCGCTGGCGTTCGGGGCGGCGATCATGGCGAGGCTGTATTGCCCCATTTCCGGCAGCCCGTCCTTCACGCCGAGTTCCATGAGATCGTCGCCGATGAAGGATTTCGGCAGCGGCGCGACGGCGAGGTCGGCGAGGATCGCCGCGCGCTGCCCGGCCATGTGCGCGCTCATATAGGCGACGCGGTAGCTTCGCCCTTCCCGCCCAAGCGAGTCCAGCGCCCCTGCCCGCCAGGCGCAGCCTTCCTCCCAAAGCGAAACCGGCAGGGGCTCGCGCAGGTGGGCGCCGCCGCCTTTCGCGCCGACCCATACGATCGGCTCGGTCAAAAGCACCTCCGCGCCTTCCAAGGCGGCCTGGGACGAGTTCGTCAGGAGCGTGATGTCGAGCGCCTGCTCGCTCATGCGGCGGCGCAGATACGAACTCTGATCGATGATCACGTCCACGGCGATGGACGGGTGCGTCTGCGCGAAGCGTTTCAGGACATGCGGCAGCACGCGCTCGCCGAAGTCGTCAGGGGAGCCTAAACGCACCACGCCGGTGATGTCCGGCATGATGAATTTGGAAACGGCTTCACGGTTTATGGCGAGCATCCGCCGGGCATAACCCAGCAGCATCTCGCCGTCGTTGGTGACGCGCACCGACCGCGCGTCGCGCACGAAGACCGCCCGGCCGAGCGTGTCCTCCAGTTTCTTGATCTGCATCGAAACGGCCGAAGGCGTGCGGAACACGGCGTTCGCCGCCAGCGTGAAGCTGCCGGTTTCAGCGATGGCGACGAAGGTGCGCAACACGTCGAGTTCAAGCAGCGGGAGCGGGTGATTAAGCGGCGCGTTCATGGTCTTCGATCAATTTCTCTGAACCAAACCATCATTTCATTTTGTTGGATTGAACAACAAAGAGGCCTTATCTGTCAAGTCACCGCACCTTCGCGGCGTCATCGAGAACCACAAGGAGCCGATCCCATGTCCTTCTATTCGTCCATTCACCGTGTTGCTTCCGACTGGGTCCGCGCCCGCCGCGCAGCGCACACCGCACGCTTGGTCAGCGACCTGCCCGCGGAGCTTCGCAAGGACATCGGCTGGCCCGGCGATCAGTCCGCCACGCAGGCCTGGACCACGGTCCGTTGAGCCGACTTGTCCCCGGAAACCTCACTGAAACCGCGCATTTCCACTGGCGAAACAAAGCTGAAACGGCTTCCCGGTATGAATGTGTCAATCCGCTCTTCGCAACGGTGATCGAGCAAGCAGGTCGCAGGACATACGAAACGCCAGCCTGTCGTTTTTTCGTCTTGCAGCTTCGCTTTAGAGGCTGAAAATCGGGCACTTGCCGCTTATATAAGCAGCGTCCGAACGAGATGCCCCACTCCACCGCGCGAAGGCACCCGTCCTTGATTTGCATGGAGTCGTGTCATGAAACTTTTCTCCCGCCTTTTCTCCTCCTCTCGTTCCGAGAACCTGAGCACGCGGCTTGAGCGTCAGCGCTTCAACCAGAGCATGCCCGGCCAGACGGCTGCCATCGCGGCTGCGCGCCTCGGCTGCCTGGTGATGTAATCAGCCACGCAGGCTTCTGACCTCCACAACGCCGTCCGCGCGAAAGCCGGGCGGCGTCTTCTATTTTCCGCATGCGCTGCCGATTGGATGCCATGCTCTAACTTTACGGTTAGGCATGCGGAAAGCAGCCTGTTCTGAGCAGGGAGAGGACGCACGATGAGCGGCATCACGGGGTTGGGGCACGTCGCTCTCAAGGTCAAAGACATCGAAGCATCGCTGGCGTTTTACCAGGGCGTTCTCGGCTTCCCGGAAATGCTGCGCCTGCATCACGACGACGGCAGCCTGTTCCTGATCTATCTCCGCATCACCGACACGGCCTACCTCGAACTCTTCCCCAACGCGCGGACGGAGCGGGCGCCCGGCCCCGACCAGAACGGCGCCCACCACTTCTGCCTGACGGTGGACAGGCTTGAGCCGGTGCTGAAGATGGTAACTGCTAAGGGCGGGCAGCATTTCGCTTGGGCGGATGGCACCCTCACGCCAGCGGACGAGCCGAAAATCGTCGATGGGCTCGACGGCAACCGTCAGGCTTGGCTGGAAGACCCCGATGGAAACCGCATCGAATTGATGGAAATGGCTGAGGATTGCCTGCAACATCAAGCCATCCGCCGTCTTCGTGCTGGTGCCGCCTAAACCATCTCCGCATTGCGCGAGGCCTTCCGGCCCGCCTCCAGTTGACAGAATGTCGTTTTCCTGATGTCGCTTTGCTGATTGCGACGGGCTTCCTTTGAGGCCTTTTGCGGCCGGATAGGCGGAGTGTTCTGGTTGAGCGTCGGCAGGCAAGCGGTCAAGCGGTCCATCGTCTTCTACCTCGTGCCGAATTTCACGATGGTGGCCTTCGCCACGGCGCTTGATCCGCTGCGCATCGCCAACCGGATGCTCGGCTTCGAAGCCTACAAGTGGCGGCTGGCCAGCCAGGACGGACGGCCGGTCTGCGCCTCGAACGGCGTCGAGTGCGCCGTCGATACGTCGCTTGAAGATGAGCGCCGCAAGATGGGCGGACCTGATAGGCCGTCGATGGTGATCGTCTGCTCCGGCGTGGATGTGGAAACCTATGGCAGCAAATCGGCCTTCGCCTGGCTGCGCGAGGAATACAATCGCGGCGTGGCGATCGGCGGCCTTTGCACGGGAGCCTATGTCCTGGCTGCCGCGGGGCTGCTGTCGGGCAAGCGTTGTGCCATCCACTGGGAAAACTTGCCAGGCTTCTCCGAAGCCTTCCCGAAGGCGAACGTCTTTGCCGACCTGTTCGAGGTGGACGGCAACATCTACACCTGCGCCGGCGGCACCGCCGCGCTGGACATGATGCTGAAGCTTATCGGGGACGATTTCGACGACAACCTCGTCAACCGCATCTGCGAGCAGGTGCTGACGGACCGTGTGCGGTCGCCGAGCGACCGGCAGCGCCTGCCGCTGCGCGCGCGCCTCGGCGTGCAGAACGCCAAGGTGCTTTCCATCATCGAGCTGATGGAAGCCAACCTTTCCGAGCCGCTTTCGCTGATCGAGATCGCGAGCCAAGTGGACTTGTCGCGCCGCCAGATCGAGCGGCTGTTCCGGCAGGAGATGGGCCGGTCGCCCGCCCGCTACTATCTGGAGATCCGGCTCGACCGGGCCCGCCATCTGCTGGTGCAGTCTTCGCTGCCGGTGGTGGAAGTGGCGGTCGCCTGCGGCTTCGTGTCGGCGTCGCACTTCTCCAAATGCTACCGCGAGCTCTACAACTGCTCGCCGCAGCAGGAGCGGATAGACAGGAAGCAGCTGCTGGCGGCGTGAGCCCGCCTCAGATCGCGGTGAAGCCGTTGTCCACGAACAGATGCGCGCCGTTGACGAAGCTCGCCTCGTCGCTGGCGAGAAACAGGGCTGCGCGGGCAACCTCCTCCGGTTCGCCGATGCGGCCCTGGCTTGCCGCGATTGCCGCATCCGAAACATCGACGCCGAGCGCCTGGAGCTTTGCCACTTCCGTCAAGCCGTGCGGGGTGCGGATGAAGCCGGGGCACACGGCGTTGCAGCGGATGTTGCGGTCGCGGAACTCGACCGCGATCGCCCGCGCGAACATATGGCAGGCGCCTTTGGTGGTGTCGTAGAGCACCTCCATCGGTGTCGCAGCGACCGCAGAGATGGACGAGGTGCAGACGATCGAACCGCCGCCGGCCGCGATCATCCCGGGGAGCACGGCGCGCGTCATCAGGAACATGGAGCGGACGTTGACGGCGTGCAGCCACTCCCACTCCTCAAGTGTCGTTTCGAGGAACGGCTTGATGACGATCGTGCCGGCGTGGTTGAAGAGCACGGTTGCAGGGCCGAAACGTTCTGCTGCACCCGCAACCGCGCGGATGACTTCTGTCTCAGAGGAGACGTCCGCAATGAAGCATTCGGCATCGCCGCCACCGGCGCGGATGTCCTCCACGATCCCCGCGGAAGCCTCCGCGTTGCGGTCCACTACCGCTACCCGCGCGCCCTCGGCGGCAAACAGGCGGGACGCAGCGCCGCCCATGCCGGTGGCACCGCCCGAAATCAACGCCACCTTGCCGTCGAGCCGTCCCGCCATGCTTTCCTCCGTGCAGTGAGTCACGGCAAGGATAGCGGGACGACACACCTCGTGCCAGCAGGTCAGCCTTCGGCAGTGCCGGATTTCAGCGCGTGTCCCAGCCGCCGTAGCGGCTGCGCCAGGTCTTTTCTCCGATCATGCAGTCGCTGCGCGGCTCTGCGGCAGCCCTGACGATGATGGGAAGCTCTTTTCCAGGAGGCGCGTCGGCGAGTTCCAGCACGAGCTTGCGGCGGATCGCTTCGGGAAACTGCGTCCAGTCGTTCACCGGCACCATGAAGGCGCCGGGGCCGCCGATCACGCAATCCGAATAGTATTTGTCGAGATCGGCGACGTCGTAGGGCGAGATCGTCCCGCCCGTGGTCATCAGCGGCAGGCCGTTGATCGTGATGCCTTGGCTGATCAAGGCGTCGCGCGCGGTCTCCACGGGTGCGCCCTGGTTGTTCGGCCCGTCGCCGGAGATGTCCACCACGCGCTTCGTGCCGTGAAAGCTGCTCTCTGCCAGGAGATCGCCGGCGAACTCCAGCGCGGCCGAAATGGAAGTGCGGCGCGCGCTGTTCGGAACGGCGGCCGTCAGCTGTTCCGCGACGCGCGCGGCATCGGCCGGACCCGCGATCGTCGTCCACGGCACGACCACATGGTGCGACGAGGTTCCCGCCCATTCGAAATAGGTGACGGCGACCTTTCCGTAGGCGCCGTCGGCAATCGCTTGAAGAACGCTGGCGTCGGTCAGCGCGGCGGCATAGCCGCGGCGCTGGATTTCCAGTTCGGCCGGCGACATCGACAAAGACACATCGACGGCCAGAACGAGCTCAACATCGACGGGCTCGTCGGCCGCGTCCGCCGAATTCATCCCGGCAGCGAGGCAGGATGCGGCGATGCAGGCGAAGGCAAAGAAGCGGCGCATTGTTAAAGAGTGCCGCGACGGAGCGAACTTGGAAACCGCGTTCCAATCACCTTTGCGTCAATCTCCACGAGAGCGGTACCGACCGACAAACAGTTCTTGGCGAACTACCCCGGTTCAACCGGCCTTCTGCGCCACTTCGAAGGTGCGAAGGGCTGCCGGCTTCACGACGACCGGGAAGGCATCCACCGCCAAGCCGGCAGGTCCGACCTTGAGGGGCGCAGGCCCGATGACGTCATCGAAGCCCACGATGTCGGCGATCTTGTTCGAAGCGTTGCGCGAAGCGGACAGGGCTCCCACGGCCTGCGCCCAGAAAGGCGCCCCAAGCCCGACCAGCAATCCTCCAACCAAGAGCCAGAAAATCTGGCTGGCAGTCGGCACCGTGAAGGAACCGCCTCCGATCCACCATGTCCTCGTGCAACCTCCAGCAAACAGTGTCGGAACGCTCTCGACTGCGGGGCAGGCTTTTAGAGATTTGGAATCCGGCCAGCCTACAGGGATGTTCAGAGCGTTCCACTCTTTGATGCTGCGCTGAAGTTCCCCATACTTGGCTTTGAGTTCCGCCAATTCCTGCTTGTCCGACTTTTCCTCTGCCGCCGGAGTATCCGCGGCGGGCGCCGCTGGGGTTTGTCCAGTTGCAGCCCCCTCCGGCCGCGATGCTCCACCATTGCCGCTGCCTGGCTTTTCTCCCTCGATCGCCAGCTTGACCTGATACGCGGCAACCTCCTTGGCCAGCGCCGGATCGCGGATGAACGCCTGCGCCAGTTCATAAGGGTGAACGTAGAAAAACATCGCCACGAAGAACGCAACCACAACGGACAGGAAGCGAGCGCGGCGCCTGAAATACTCCGAAGCTTCCGTGCCGAAGGCAACATACTTCTGGCTGAACTCTTGAACAAAGCTTGCCACCGAGGCATCGGCCAGATCGATGATGCGGCTGTCCGCAAGCTTCTGGGTGAACAGTTCGACCGGGATGCTGGTCATTTCGCCCGCCGAGAACAGGTAGCGGAAGAAGCGCGAGACGGTTTTCGGCTTTTCCTCGGCGGCTTCTTTGGGAGCCAGTTTCTTGCTGGGGGCCGCTTTGTCGCCGGCCAGCGCCCGGTTGGCCATGATCACGTCGGCGAACTGCGCCGCGGTGATTTCCGGATGCGCGGCGCCCTTCAAACGCGGCGCTATGGCGCGCGTGTAAAGGCTTTCCAGCATCAGCCGCAGGCCTCTCTCGCGCAGGCCCAGAAAGCGGTGGATCATCTCAACCAGGGTGGAAGTGACGATCGCGTAAAACAGCATGGCCGTGGCAAAGGCCAAAACAGCGGTAAGCCATTGCATGAGTCAGCCTCACGACAGAATTCGTCAAACCGAACTTCCCCTAGGGAATATACATCCTAACCGCGAGAATGAATCAAGGCTTTTGCACCTGAACAGATGCGACAGCGATCATCGCGTCTCGTCCGGGTGAGTTTATGCCCGCAGAGCAGCATTATCGGGGTCGAACGGGCTTTCGGGAACGATCGTCGCTTTGTGTTCCTTGCCGAGGATGCGGATGGCGAGTTCGGTGCCTTCCGCCTTGTGCTCCGGTCTGACCATGGCGAGCGCCAGGCTCTTGCCGGTGCGCCAGCCGTAGCCGCCATGCGTGGCGCGGCCGACCAGCTTGCCGTCCAGGTGGATCGGCTCGGAGCCGCGCGCGTCGGCATCCGTCACGCCATGCACTTCCATGGTGACGAAGTTCCAGCGCAGGCCCTGCTCGCGCTGGCGCACCAGCGCGTCGCGGCCGAGGAACCGGCCTTTGTTCGGGTGCACGAAGCGGTCGAGGCCGGACTCCCAGGCGGAATATTCGATGGAAAGCTCGCGCGGGATCAGGCGGTAGCTTTTTTCGATGGCCATCGCCGTCATGGCGCGGATGCCGAACGGCTTTATCCCGAACTCCTCGCCTGCGCGCATGATCTGGTCAAAGATGTAGTTCTGCATCTCGATGGGGTGGTGCAGTTCCCAGCCGAGCTCGCCGACGAAGTTGACGCGCAAGGCATGCGCGGTCGCCGCGCCGACCGAGATCTGCTTGCCCGACAGCCAGGGGAAGTCGGCGTTTTCCAGGCTTGTGCGCGTCAGCTTCGACAGCACCTTGCGGCTATTCGGGCCGGCGAGAACCAGGACGCCCCACTGCGTCGTCATCGGCGTCATCGACACCGAACCGTCGCTCGGCAGCAGCTTGCGCAACACGTCGTGGTCGTGCGCCTCGTAGGCGCCGGCCGAGACGAGGTAGAAGCCGCCGTGCTGCTTATAGACGGTGAACTCCGATTTCACGCCGCCGGCTTCCGTCAGCAGGTGGGTGAGCGCGATGCGACCGACTTTTTTCGGGATGCGATTGGCGAGGATGGAGTCTAACCAAGCGTCCGCACCGGGGCCGGAAATCCAGCACTTGGCGAAGGCCGACATGTCCTGGATGCCGACATTCTCGGTGACGTTCTTCACCTCGGCGCCGACGTGGCTGAAATAGTTGGAGCGGTGGAACGACCACTTTTCGACGATGCGCCCGTCGTCCAGTTCGGCGGCGTGGTTCTCCGCCGTCAGCACATCCGCGCCGACGCCGAGGTCCTCCTTCGGCACGTCGTAGCCTTCCGGCGCAAACCAGTTCGGCCGCTCCCAGCCATAGACCGAGCCGAACACGGCGCCGAGCTTCTTCATGCGGTCGTAGCAGGGGGTTTGGCGCAACGGACGCGCCCCGCCGCGCTCCTCGTCGGGGTAGTGCATGGTGAAGACGTTGGCATAGGCCTCTTCGTTCTTGGCGACGAGGTAGCCTTCGGTGGCATAAGCGCCGAAGCGGCGGGGATCGACGCCCATCATGTCGATCGTCGGCTCGCCGTCCACGATCCATTCGGCCAACTGCCAGCCAGCACCGCCGGCCGCGGTGACGCCGAAGGAATGGCCCTCGTTGAGCCAAAAATTCTTCAGGCCCGGCGCCGGGCCGATGATCGGCGAGCCGTCCGGCGTATAGGCGATCGCGCCGTTGTAGATCTTCTTGATGCCGACCTCGCCGAAAGCGGGCACGCGCGCGATCGCCGTTTCCACATGCGGCATCAGGCGTTCGAGGTCTTCTTGGAAAAGCTCGTATTCCGACCCGTCGGATGGCCCGTCGATGTAGCAGACCGGCGCGCCGCGTTCATACGGCCCAAGCAGCAGGCCGCCGTTTTCCTCGCGCATGTACCAGGAGGAATCGGACTCGCGCAGCACCCCCATCTCCGGCAGCCCCTGCCGCTTGCGCTCCTGGATCGCCGGGTGCGGCTCGGTGACGATGTACTGATGCTCGACGGGGATCACTGGAACGTTGAGACCGACCATAGCGCCGGTCTTTCGCGCGAAGTTGCCGGTGCAGGAGATCACGTGCTCGGCCAGGATGTCGCCCTTGTCCGTCTTGACCAGCCACTTGCCGTCGGGCTGCTTCTCGATCGCGGTGACAACCGTATGGCGGACAATCGTGGCGCCGCGGTCGCGCGCACCTTTGGCGAGCGCCTGGGTCAGGTCGGCGGGCTGGATGTAGCCGTCTTCCGGGTGCTGGATGGCGCCCAGGATGTCGTCGGTCTCGCAGAGCGGCCAGACTTCCTTCACCTGTTCCGGCGTCAGCACGTTCACCGGCACGCCGATCGTCTCGGCCACTCCGGCATAGTACATATACTCGTCCCAGCGGTCCTTGGTGCGCGCAAGCCGGATGTTGGTGACGTTGGAGAAGCCGGGGTTCATGCCCGTTTCAGCTTCCAGTTCGCGGTAGAGCCGAACGGAGTATTTGTGGATCTGGCCGACGGAGTAGCTCATGTTGAAGAGCGGCAGCAGCCCGGCGGCGTGCCAGGTCGAGCCGGAGGTCAACTCCTTGCGCTCGATCAGCACGGCGTCGGTCCAGCCCTTCTTGGCCAGATGGTAGAGCGTCGAAACGCCCACCACGCCGCCGCCGATCACCACCGCGCGCGTTTCGGTCTTCATGGATGTCGCAACTCCGTCCGCCGGGCCGAAAAGCCCCGATTGTTGCCGCGCACTATGCCGAGCGGAAAAGCCCAGGCCAAGCCTGTTTGCGACAGCGCGCCCTTGCGCCGCGACTCTGCGGTGGCGCGAACAGCAACGCGCGGTTCCCGTCCGGTTTTCGAGCCTCTGCAATCCCCATGTTGACATCCGCAACGGCACTGTTCGGGCTGTTTGCGTCCGCCTTCCTGTCGGCGACCGTGCTGCCCGGCTCTTCGGAAATCGTGCTGGTCGGGCTCATTGCCAAGTCCGATATGCCCGTCGGGCTGCTTTTAGCGGCCGCGACGCTGGGAAACGTGGCTGGCGCCGTGCTCAACTGGCTGATCGGGCGCGGCATGGAGCGGTTTCGAAGCCGCAGCTGGTTCCCCGTCTCGGAAGAAAAACTTGAGCGCGCGACAAGCTGGTACCGGCGCTGGGGCCAGTGGTCGCTGCTGCTCAGCTGGATGCCGCTCGTCGGAGACGCATTGACGGTTGCCGCGGGGATCTTGCGCGAGCCGCTGCCAAGCTTCCTCCTGCTTGTCACTTTGGCGAAGGGAGGCCGCTATTGCGTCGTGGCGGCAGGGGCGATGGCCGTTTTTTGATCGCCGCAAACAAAGGGGGGCGATCCCCTTTGGGACCGCCCCCTTGCTATTGCTTACCCGAAGTTCAGGCCCGCGCCGCAATTGCTTGCAGGTGTGTCCAGGACAGGTCGAAGCGCGGCTTCCAGCGGGCCAGCAGGATCAGCGCCATGCCGGCGATGAAGACGAAGTAGAAGCGGTCGTCCGGCAGAGGGAAGCTTGCAAACTTGCCGAGCGTGCCGATGGCGAGGCCGAACATCAGCGCGTTCTCGCGGCCGCCGGCCATCTTGCCTGCGCGATAAAGCAGCGCCCAGGCTCCCAGCAGCACCACATAGAGCGCCGGCCAGTCGTTGTTGAGCAGCGACACGGACAGGCCGCGCAGGTAGCCTTTTGCGAAAGCCGCGAGCGAGAAGTCGGGGTGGAAGCCGACCATCGAGTTCTGGATCTCCACGCAGGAAAAGTAGAAGTGCGTCCACCAGCCGGGATGATGGCCGAGTTTCGCCATCCAGGCGCAGGCAAGGAACGATGCGACGAAGGTCAGCAGCAGCGGCAGCTTGCGCCAGCCGAAGGCGAAGGCGGTAATGGCCAGCGCGAAGACCAGGATCAGGTTGTCGGGCCGGATGAACACGGACAGGAGCAGCGCTGCGCAGGCGAGCGCATCCTTGCCTTTCGCAAGCCAGTAGATGGCAAACAGCGAAACGGCGCAGACGAGCATGTCCGGCGTCACGGCCGTGCTCATATGCGCGAGGTCGGCGATGACCAGCACGGAGGGCAGCAGGAACGCGCCCTGCATGGCGCCGGCGCGGCCGAGCCAGACCAAGCTCAGCGCGCCGATGCCTAAGAGCGGCAGCACGCTGAGCAGCACCGTGGCGTTCACCATCCCGACAAACGGCTCCAGAGCGCGCAAGGCGGCGATGTAGAGCACTTTCACCCGGTACATCGAAAGCTGCGACTCAAAATCGACCGGGTTCTGCCACTGGTGCAGATTGTAGTCGTTCCCCTTCTGGATCTCATAGAGTTGCGCCGGCCGCGGCTGCGCCGCCTCGATCTCGCGCCAGGTTTCCGCGTGCAGGGCGACCGGATCGGACACCCGGTCCTCCAGCGCGGTCGCGACGTAAGCGACCATGTCCCAGTTGTAGTCCGGCCGCACCCAGGAATAGGCTGCGACCAGCAGGATGAAGGCGGCAAGGAACGCCGCGCCCAGCCTTTCCAGCAACGTGCGCCGCGACACATTCGCGATGGCCCGGCCGGCGAAGCCGGTGCCAAGCGCCCAATCCATCGCGTTTCTTTCCGCCAAGCTCATCGGCGTTTCCCCTCTTGCCCCGGCTCGGCTTGGCTCAGGCGGCCATCTGGCCTTTGACGAAGTCTTTGACGATGGCCACGATCCCGCGCCCCAGCAGGTCGTCCATCGCATCGACGAACTGATCGACGTGCTCAGCGGTCGCGATCAGCGGTGGCTCCAGGCGGATCACGTTGCGGTTGTACTCGGTGAAGGCCACCAGCACGTCGTAGTCGCGCAGCAGCAGCGAGCCGACGAAGCCCGACAGCGAACCCTTCAGCTTGTCGTCCAGCATCGACACGATCGGGCGCAGGACGAAGGGCAGCGTTTGGCTGAAATCCTGGAATTCCAGGCCGACCATCAGCCCTTTGCCGCGGACATCCTTGATGATCGTCGGGTATTTTGCTTTGAGCGCCTGGAGGCGTTCAAGCAGATAAGCGCCGACGGTTGCGGAATTGTCGATCAGGCCCTCGTCGTAGAGGACGTTGATCGCCTCGATCGAGGTGATCGACGCCTCGCCGATGCCGCCGAACGTCGCCATGGCGTGGATCATCGCCGTCTTCGGCGTGCCGTAGGCCTTCATGTAGACGTCGCGCCTGGCGATCATCGCGCCGACTGCCGCCTTGCCGCCGCCGAGCGACTTGGCGAGCGCGGTCACGTCCGGAACCACGCCGTAGTGCTCGAAGGCGTAGAACTTGCCGGTGCGTCCGAAGCCGCACTGCACCTCGTCGGCGATCCAGAGCACGCCGTACCTGTCGCAGAGCGCGCGCAGCTTCTGCCAGTAAGCGGCCGGCGCCTGGATGATGCCGCCGCCGCCCTGCACCGTTTCCAGAACGATCGCGCCGATCGCCGGATCCGTGCGGAACAGGCGCTCCACGGCGTCGATGTCGCCGAAGGGCACGCGGACGTGTGTGTCGTTGAGCTTGAACTCGCCGCGGTAGAGCGAACCGTCGGTCACCGCGAGCACGCCCTTGGTCTTTCCATGGAAGGAGTTCTCGGCATAGACGATCTTGGGCCGCTTTGGCCCCGCCGCGCGCTCGGCAACCTTCAGCGCGGCTTCCATCGCCTCCGAGCCGGAAGAGCCGAGGAACACCATGTCCAACTCGCCGGGCGAGCAGGCAGCGATGTTCTTGGCGAGCGCCGCCGCATACTGCGACAGGAAGGCGATGGCGATCTCGTGGCGCTTTTCCTCCGCGAATTTCTGGCGCGCCGCGAGGATGCGCGGATGGTTGTGGCCGAAGGCGAGCGAGCCGAAGCCGCCGAAGAAGTCGAGGATTTTTCTGCCGTTCTGGTCATGATAGAACATGCCCTCGGCGCGCTCGACCTTGACCTTGTTGAAGCCGAGCAGCTTCAGGAAGTGAAGCTGGCCGGGATTGACGTGCGCCTTGAAGATGTCGGTGATCGCGGCGAGGTCGAGCGCCTTGGCGTCTTCCACTGAGAGCAGCGCGGGCTTCTGCGTCGCCAATGCAGGGACCAGCGGGGGCGAGCCGACGAGGAGGCGGGCGCTGGCGGTGTCGGGCTTGGTCATGACGGTCACGGCAAAAACTCCTTACTCGGCGGGAACGATGGTCGCGGAAGCCGGCGACGTGCCGCTCTTCTTCGCGTGATATTCGGAATAGGCCGCGATCAGCATGTCCTCGTCGCGGTATTGCGGCACCCAACCGAGGTCGCGCTCGCCCTTGGACACGTCGAGCACGCAGAACTCGTCGGCGATCAGGTACTGCTCCGGGTCCATGATCGGCATGTTCATGAGGTCGAGCAGGTCGAGCGTGCGCTTGACGGCCCAGGCCGGCGTCGGCAGCAGAAACGACTTCGAGCCGGCATATCCGATGAGGTCGCCGAGCAGCTTGCGGACCGGCGGCGGGTTCAGCGAGCCGAGGTTGTAGGCCTCGTTCGGCACGCCGGCGTGGAAGGCGGCGCGCGCGGCGGAGGCGCAGTCGAACACCGAGATGAACTGATACGGGTTGTGGCCGGAGCCGATCATGGGAACCGGCAGGTTCGCGTCGATAAGCTTGAACAGCTTCTCCAGGATGCCGAGCCGGCCGGGGCCGATGATCAGGCGCGGGCGGAACAGGGAAATCCGCATGCCCTTCTCGCGCCAGCCTGCCGCCAGTTCCTCGGTCTTCCACTTGGACAGGCCGTACTCGCCGAGCGGCGCGACCGGATGGTCCTCGGTCATCGGATGCATGACCGTGTGGCCGTAGATCATGTCGGTGGTGAAGTGGACGAGGTTCGGAGCGCCCGCCTTGTCCATCGCGTGGATGATGTTCTCCGTGCCGTGAAAGTTCACGGGGAAGAAGAAGTCGTGGCGCTTCGCCCGCACCTGGAGGGGCGACAGCATCTTGGCCGACAGGTTATAGACCATGTCGTCGGCCTTCAGTTCCAACCGCGCGATCGAGGCGGGATCGGTGACATCCGTCATGACGTGGCGGACGCCGCGGGCGTAGTGGGGAAGCTCGCTCTTGGCGATGTCGGCCACGACGACCTCGTGGCCGTCGGCGAGAAGCTTGGGCGCGAGGTGGCGCCCGACAAAGCCGTCGCCGCCGAAAATAACCTGTCTCATCGGGAAACCGCCTGGGTTGCTTGGATTGCGGGGGTGGAGGCAGCGCTCGCCTCGACCTGCGGCGCGCGGGCAAGGCCGCTCTGGGCGATCAGCACGGTGCCGAAGCAGATGAAGCCGATGCCGGCGATGCGCAGGGCGCCGAGGTTCTCGCCGAAGACGAAAAAGGCGAACACCGCGACGGCCACGTAGGCGAGGCTGAGGAACGGGAAGGCGAAGGAGATCTCGACCTTCGACAGCACGAAGAGGTGCGACGCCATCGAGACCACGAACATGCACAGGCCCAGGAACACCCAGGGGCTGAACACGATCTGGAGGATTTTCAGCGCGGGGTTGACGCCCGCGAAGGAGAGGGGACCGAGCATCATCATGCCCTGCTTGAGCATCAGCTGGGCCGCAGCGTTGGTCAGCACCGTGAAAAGTATGAAGGGCAGGTATTTCATGGGCTTTTCCTGTTTCCACAAGCTTCTACGCGAAGGAGAGAAAGCTTCCGTGAAGCGGGCGGCCGCGATTTTCGGGAGAGCGGAAAGACGGCGTTAACCGGCACTCGGCCGGGCGTGCCGTCAGGCGCCCGCCAGCACCAGAAGCAGCGCGCCGGTTGCCGCGGCCACCTGGCTGCGCCAGTCGCGCAGGATGAAGACCACGGGGTCGTCATGCATCTCGTCGCGGCGCGCCAGGATCCAGACCCGCATGGTGAGGTAGAGCACGATCGGCGCCAAGGGCCACACCATCCAGGGATAGGCGTAGAGATCCCGCACCTTGTCGGAGTCGATGTAGAGAGCGAGCACCAGCGCCGAGGAGAATGCCGAGGCCATGCCGGCCTGGGCGACGATCTCCTGGTCTTCCGCGCGGTAGCCGCGCCCCGCGATGCGCTCGCCGGGGACCAGCGCCGAGGAGCGAAGCTCGACGAAACGCTTCACCAGCGCCAGCGACAGGAAGAAGAAGATCGAGAAGGCGAGCAGCCAGAACGACACTTCCACGCGGGCGGCCGCGGCGCCGGCCAGGATGCGGACGGTGTAGAGGCCTGCCAGCATCAGCACGTCGAGCAGCAGCATCCGCTTCACCGACAGCGAGTAAGCGGTTGTCGCCACGAGGTAGGCCGCGAGCACGCCGGCAAACTCGATCGGGAGGACCAAGGCGCAAAGGCCGCTGACAGTCAGCAGGATGCCGATCGCGGCAAGGCCGAACGGGATCGGAAGCACGCCGCTCGCGAAGGGCCGCTTGCGCTTCGTGGGGTGGCGGCGGTCCAGGGCGAGGTCGAAGAAGTCGTTGAGAATATAGACCGCCGACGCGGCCGCGCTGAAGGCGACGAAAGCGACTAGGCACGAGAAGATCATGGGATAATTGAACCACTCGTGGTTCAGCGCCAGCGGCACGACGATCAGCGCATTCTTGAGCCACTGGTGCACGCGCAGCATCTTCAAGACGGTCTTGAAGGTGGGGCGCGGCGTTGCGACAAGCTGGCCGCCGTTCATCCGGTGCCACCGCGCGGCGCTGCGGTCCGGCGCGACGACGAAGGCTCGGCGCGCGGCGTCGAAGAGGCAGAGGTCGTGGCGGCTGTTGCCGAGGTAGTCGAAGCCGGCATCACCATAGGTTTCAGTCAGAGCGCGGCATTTGTTGCGGGACGTGAAGTTGGCGCCCTCCCCCGTGGAGAGCACGACGTCGAACAAACCGAGATGGCTGCCGATCGCGTCCGCGAATCTCGTCGGCGATCCTGTAGCCAGGACGACGGGGCGGCCGAGCAGCTTGGCTTCCTCGATCAAGGCGAGGACTTCGGGCCGGTAGGGCAACGCGGCCGGGTCTATGCTGATGCGCTTGGCGATTTCGCGCTTGAGCGCGGCCGGGCCTTTCAGCAGCCAGAACGGCAGGAGAAGCAGCGCCACCGGCTGCTTGCGCAGGAGGATGAACAGCCCCTCCCACAGCAGGTCCGATGCGATCAGCGTTCCGTCGAGATCGACGACCAGCGGAACTGTCCGGCTGTCGGCCAAGGCATCCATATCGCGCACTCTTTCCCGGCACCCATGTTTCGGGCTGATTATTCCGGGAGTTCTAGCGCGGCTGCGACCTCCGCCGGGTTAAGAAGGGACGGCTTGAAGGCCCGGCGGAATCTGTTTTGCTGCGGTTGGTTAAGCGCGTTTCAACGGAAAGCCGCGAATGCGGAATATTCCTGCGCCGGGCGCAAAAGCGGCTACTTGACGTGCCCGACGCCGCCGGAAATCTCGATCGTTTCCGCGCCGGTCAGCGCTTCGCGGTCGCCGTTGGGCATGGTCACGAAGCAGCCGTCCGGGCAGAACTCCGCACTTTCGCCGGCGCCGAGCGAAATCTCGGAGCGGGACCCGCCTTCCGCGACGGTGATCGTGCGCGTTTCGCTGTCCAGGTTGATCGCGCTCGCCGCCATGCCGGCGCCGCTGAGGCCGACCAGAAAGGCAAACCCAAGGAGAACCCGTTTCATGTCTCGATCCGGCGCTTTGCGCCGCTCACGGTTGGAGGACACCGATTGCCCTGACGATGAGAGGTATAGGGCGCGGCGCCTGAACATCGGCTGAATGCACGCATTTGCAGCGGTTCACGTCAAGCGGAGCCGATGCGCTATCCACCGCGCAAACTGCGCCGGGACGCGCGTTGGACCGGCGGCTTATCCTCTTCCGGGGCAGGCTGCGGGTGGGGAGCCGCCGCCGGTGCCGGCGCTTCCTCCGGCTTCAGCATGCCGGGCATTTCGATCCCGTCGCGCCGGAAAGCTTCCAGGATTGCGAAGCGGAGATCGTTGCCGACCGAATTCTGGTTGAGGATGTCGGCCAGGAACACGCGCAGTTCCATCTCGACCGCCGTGGGGGCGAAGTTCAGGAGGACCGCGATGGGCTCCGGGTTTTTCAGCACGAGCGGATGGGCCTTGGCCGCCTCCAGAAGAGCCGCATGGGCGCGCCGCATGTCGGCGCCGTAGGCAACGCTGACCTTGATATCGACGCGGCCGAGCTTGTTGCGGTGCGTCCAGTTGCCGACGGCATCGTTGATGAGGCTGGAATTCGGCAGGATCACCGTCTGGCGCTGAAATGTTTCCACCTCGGTCGCCCGCACGCTGATCTTCTTGACGGTGCCCGTCACTGCGCCGGCCACGATCCAGTCGCCGACCTTGAACGGCCGCTCGGCCAGCAGGATCAGGCCGGACACGAAGTTGCTGACGATGTTCTGAAGGCCGAAGCCGATGCCGAGCGAAAGCGCGCCGGCCACCAGCGCGAGGCTGGACAGGCTGATGCCGGCAGCCGAGATCGCGATCAGGCCAGCCAAAGCGAGGCCGGCATAACCCACAACGAGCCGGATCGAATTGCGCACGCCGGAGTCCACCCGGCCCCGCGCCAGAACGGAGCCGTCCAGCCAGTTCTGGAACCAGCGCGTGAGGAGATAGCCGGCGACGAACAGGGCAAGCCCGGTCAGCACGCCCACCGGAGAGACATGGAGCGTGCCGACGCTGAAGCCGGATGCAGCCTGGATCGCCCAAGCGCGCAGGTCGCCCGGCTGGAAACCCCATTGCAGGAGGATGAGCGGTATGCCGGCCGCGAGGACCAACAGATTGACGGTGAGGCCGAGCGCGACGGCGATGCCGTCGAGGCCGCCTTCGTCGAGCTGCAAACGGTTTTGAAGGCGGGCGCCGAAGCGGCTGCGGGCGAGCGCCCCGTCTTCCGAAAGCGCACGGGCAAGCAGGACGCCGATATACATCAGGCCGAGGATGGCGCCCGTCATCACCGCCTGGCGCGAGGCGAAGCGGGCAAGGCCGATATAGCCGGTGAGCGCCGGCAGGATCGTCAGGCCGCTCAAGCCGAAGATGAGCGCCCGCACGGATGCCGGCCATGGTTTCGGCGAGCCGTCGGGATGCGCGAAGGGTTTGACGAGGCCGATCAGCAGGAGCAGCAGGCCGATTGCGACCGCCGCCAAGAAGCTTACCGCGACCGTCAAAGCCAAGGGAGAGCCGCGAAGCTCGAAGATGGCGGCAAGCAGGAAGTCCGCCCCGTTGAACAGGGCCATCGTGACGACCAGCGCCAGGAGCAGCGAAGCAGGCCGGGACTCCACGCCGATCAGGCGCCAGTTCGGCAATTTTGGCGCCAGAACCCTGTCCCCTAAGCGGAACACGAATGCCACCGCGGCAAGCACGAGGAACAGCGCACGCAGCAGGACGCCGATGTCGCCGCGCAAGATGCCGAAATAGTCGAACAGGAACCAGGTCGCGCCAAGGAAGACGCAGAACGCCCCGGTCGGCAGCACGGTGGACCAGAAAGCGGTGGCCAGCCGATCGAGCGGGGATGGGTCGGCGGCAGCGTCGCGCCGGAGCACGGGGCGGAACAGCCTGCGGCCGCCGAACAGAAGCGCGGCGGCGGCAAGCGCGGCGAAGAAGCACGCCGCCAGCACCGGCTGGAGCTTGAAGCGCAGGGCGAAATGCGCCCAGGCGGCGATCGAGCGGCCCAGCCCCGCGGCCTCGTCGGCCGTGCTTTCCCGCACTTCCTCCAGCAGGGCGGCGTTGATCGGGGTGCGGCGGGTCAGCAGGCCGGAAAACAGCGCCCGGCGCAGGCTGGCAACGCGCGTCGTCAGGTTTTCGGTACGGATCGAAAGCTGCTCGGCCGTGCCGAGAAGCGCGTTGATGCCTGCCTTTTCGGCCACGAGCGCCTTGCGCTCGGCGGAGATCGCGTCCGGCTCCGGCGGCTGCCCGTCGCCCGGGGGGCTGCCGAGTTGGCTCAGGCGGTCGTTGATGGCGGTGAGCCGCGGCCGGAAGGCGACACCGCTGCCGATGATATCCCGGCTTGTCTCGTCCAGTGCTAGGCGGATGTCCACCAGCCTGTCATCGCTGCCTGCACTCGACGCGATCGCGTCCTGAAGCTGATCCACTCTCTTCCTGAGCGAATCGAGCGCCGCCTTCTGCTCGGTGAGCAGCGCGGGCGCGGTGCCGTCCTGCGCTGCCGCCGCGAGCGGCAGGAGGACGGCCATGGCTAGAAGGAAGAGCGCGGCGAACCGGGCGCAAAGGTTCGGCAAAGTCTGAAGACTCCGGGTGAGTGGAGAAACCATCTGATCAATTTGTGATTTTTGCGCGGCAAGCGGCCGGCTTGACGGGACGGGTCGAAGACACGAAAAGCCGTGCCGCAATCCTTCGATACGATTTTCCACGCGTGCCCTAGTGTGGCATCGCCCCCTCCCCTCCGGTCTGGTGCTCATGGCGGAATATTCGGCCTTCTCGCTGCTGCGCAACGCGCTTTCCGGCAACCGCGACTGGAAGCCGGTCTGGCGCAAGCCTGAGCCCAAGCCTTCCTATGACGTGATCGTCATCGGCGGCGGCGGGCACGGGCTTTCGACGGCCTACTATCTCGCCGCCGAGCACGGCATCACCAATGTCGCGGTGCTGGAGCGGGGCTGGGTCGGCCAGGGCAATATCGGGCGCAACACGACGATCGTGCGATCCAACTACATGCTGCCGGCAAACCTGCGCTTCTACGAGCACTCCATGAAGCTCTGGGAGAACCTCTCGCACGAACTGAACTACAACGTGATGTTCTCGCAGCGCGGCATCCTGAACCTTGCGCACACGCCGGGACAGGTGGACGAGATGGCGCGGCGCGGCAACGCCATGCGACACGAGGGCGTGGATGCCGAACTGCTGAATCGGGAGCAGGTGGCGAAGTTCGTGCCGGGCCTCGACGTGTCGGGCTCCGCCCGCTTTCCCGTGGCCGGCGGGCTCCTTCAGCCCCGCGGGCGCCCCCGGGCCCCCCCCCCGGGGGGGGGGGGGGCCCCCCCCGGGGGGGGGGGGCCCCGACGTGGGGGGCGCGGCCCGCTTCCCCGGGGCCGGGGGGCCCCTCCCGCCCCGCGCCGCCACGGCGCGGCACGACGCGGTGGCCTGGGGCTATGCCCGCGGCGCCGACCGGCGCGGCGTGGACATCGTGGAGCACTGCGAAGTCACAGGCTTCCTGCGCGACGGCGACCGCATCACGGGCGTCCAGACGACACGGGGCGAGATCAGGGCGGGCAAGGTAGCGATCGTCGTAGCGGGCATGACCAGCCACGTGATGAAGCTGGCGGGCATCGAAAACCTGCCGATCGAAAGCCATGTGCTCCAAGCCTTCGTGTCGGAGTCGCTGAAACCTTTCGTGGACACGGTCGTGACGTTCGGCGCGGGCCACCTCTACATGTCGCAGTCGGACAAGGGCGGGCTGGTCTTCGGCGGCGACATCGACGGCTACAACACCTATTCGCAGCGCGGCAACCTGCCGATCGTGGAAGAGGTGATGGCCGAGATGGTGGCGATGTTCCCCAGCCTGTCGCGCGTGCGGCTGCTGCGCTCCTGGGGCGGCATCATGGACATGAGCATGGACGGCTCGCCGATAATCACCACGGGGCCGCTGCCCGGCCTCTACCTCAACACCGGCTGGTGCTACGGCGGCTTCAAGGCCACACCCGCCTCCGGCTGGTGTTTTGCGCATACCATCGCCAAAGACGAACCGCACGCGCTCAACGCGCCGTTCACGCTCGACCGCTTCAACCGCGGCATCCTGATCGACGAAAAAGGCCAGGGCGCCACGCCCCGGATGCACTGAATTTGCGAAAGCTGGTCCGACCCTTGCGCGTTTCACGCCCCCCTCTGGCCTGCCGGCCATCTCCCCCACACGGAGGGAGATCACGCGCGACATCGACACAGCCAATCTCCCTCCTTGTGGGGGAGATGGCCGGCAGGCCAGAGGGGGGCAAACCGCGAGGCGGGGAAGGCACGGCGGAGAGGCTCATCCAATGATCATTTCCTGCCCCTATTGCGGCCCGCGCGACCTCGTGGAGTTCGCCTATCAGGGCGACGGCAGCCGCGTGCGCCCCGATCCGGTTTCGACCGACCAGGACGCCTGGAACGAATACGTCTATGCGCGAAAAAACCCGGTCGGCCCGCACCGGGAGATCTGGCAGCACTCCGGCGGCTGCCGTGTCCACCTCGCGCTCCTGCGCAACACGATGACGCATGAAATTCTCGAAACGCGCGCGCTGCGGCCCGGCATCGGTCCGTCTGAAGGCGCGCCGGCCGATGCGGGAGAGCCGGCATGAAGCCCCATCGGATTGCGGGCGGCTCCCGCCTCGACCGCAGCGATGCGGTGCGCTTCTCCTTCGACGACGTGGAGTACGGCGGCTTCAAGGGCGACACCCTCGCCTCGGCCCTGCTGGCCAACGGCGTTTCGCTGTTCGGACGCTCGTTCAAGTACCACCGGCCGCGCGGACTCTTGAGCGCCGGCATCGACGAGCCGAACGCGCTGGTGACGGTGCTCGATGGCGATGTGCGCGAGCCGAACCTCCCGGCGACGCTGCTCGAAGTTTTTGACGGGCTGCGCGCGGTCAGCCAGAACCGCTCGCCCTCGCTGCGCTTCGACGTGAGCGCCGCAAACGGACTCGCGGGCAAGCTGATCGGCGCGGGTTTCTACTACAAGACCTTCATGGGGCCGGTCGTCGGGCCGCTGAAGGGCACGCGCTTCTGGATGTTCTGCGAAAAGTTCATCCGTCGCGCGGCAGGCTTGGGACGGGCCGGCTTTGCCGCCGATCCCGCGCGCTACGGCCGCATGAACGCTTTTTGCGACGTGCTGGTGGTGGGCAGCGGTCCGGCCGGGCTGATGGCCGCGAAAGCCGCTGCGAAGGCCGGCAAGGACGTGATCCTGGCCGACCTCGACGCCGTGCTGGGAGGCTCCGCAAAGTGGTCGGGCGAGTTCATCGACGGCGCTCCGGCGCCTAGCTGGGCGGCGGAAACGATCGCCGAGTTGGCGGCGTCGGAGAACGTTCGGCTGCTGCCCCGCACCTCCGTCTGGGGGCACTACGACGGCAACACGATGGCCGCGCTGGAGCGCGTGTCCGACCATAAGGCCAAACGCTCTCCCGGCGAGCCGAAGCATCGGCACTGGGTGATCCGGGCCGGGCACGTGGTGCTCGCCACCGGCGCCTTTGAGCGGCCGCTGGTGTTTTCCGGCAACGACAGGCCCGGCGTGATGCTGGCCGATGCCGCGGTCCGTTTCGCGCGCGAATGGGGCGTGCTGCCGGGCCGCCGGATCGCGCTCTTCACCAACAACGACAGCGCTTATCGCGCCGCGCGCGCTTTGAAAGATGCCGGGGCGGAGGTCGCCGCGATCGTGGATGTCCGCGCGAGCATCGGCGCCGCGGCGCGCAAGCTTGCGGGCAAGGCCGGCGGCGAACTGATCCTCGGCCACGCCGTGATAGCAGTAGAAGGCGGGGGCCGTGTGAAGGCGATCCGCGTCGCTGCGGTCGATGCGGCGGGCAATGTGAGCGGCAGCAGCCGGCCGCTCGCCGTGGACTGCCTTCTGATGTCCGGCGGCTGGACGCCCAACATCAACCTGGCAAGCCAGGCCGGCGGCAGGCCGGAATGGAACGAGGGTCTTCACGCCTTCCTGCCGGGCGCGCCGCACGACAACTGGAAGGCTGTCGGCGCATGCAACGGCACTTTCGCACTCGCCGGCATCGTTGCAGAGGCAGCGGCCGGTTCCGAAACGAAAGCGCCTGAGGTCAAGGCGCCGGAGCTTGACCCGAACCCTTCGCCGCTGCTGGAGATAAAAAGTCCCGGCAAGGCCTTCGTGGACTTTCAGCATGACGTGACGGCCGATGACGTGCGGCTGGCCGCGCAGGAAGGTTTTCGGGCGATCGAACACCTGAAGCGCTACACGACGCTCGGCATGGCGACCGACCAGGGCAAGACATCCAACATCGCCGGCATGACCATCATGGCGGAAGCGGCGGGCAAGACGATCCCGCAGACGGGCGCGACAAAGTTCCGACCCCCTTTCGCGCCGGTATCGCTGGGCAGCCTGGCCGCGGAGCGCGTCGGCGACCTCGCGCCTGAGCGCCTGACGCCGGTGCACGATTGTCATGTGGAGCAAGGCGCGCGGATGTACGCCGCCGGCCTGTGGTTCCGCCCGCAGATCTACGGCCAGCCGGGCGAGTCGGTCGAGCAGGCTTATGTGCGCGAAGCCCGCACGGTGCGCGAGGCCGCGGGCATCGTGGACGTTTCCACGCTGGGCAAGATCGCCGTGCAGGGGCCGGACGCGGCCGAGTTCCTCGACCGCGTCTATACCAACCTGTTCTCGACGCTGCCGGTGATGAAGGCGCGCTATGGCCTGATGCTGCGCGAGGACGGCATCGCCTATGACGACGGCACCACATGGCGGCTAGGCGAGCAGGAATTCCTGATGACGACCACCACGGCCAATGCGGCCAAGGTGATGCAGAACCTCGAATACTTTTTGGACGCGATCTGGCCGGACCTGAAGGTGACGCTGACCTCCGTCACCGACCAGTGGGCGGGCGCCGCGGTCGCGGGGCCGCGCTCGCGCGAAATCCTGGCCAGCTGCGTTTCGGGCACAGAGGTGGACAATGCGGCGCTGCCCTTCATGGGCATCGTCAAGGGCGAGATAGCAGGCGCGCCCGTCATGATCTGCCGCCTCTCCTTTTCCGGCGAGCTGGCCTATGAGGTCTATTGCGGCGCAGGCCATGGCCGGCACGTCTGGGAGGCCTTGATCGAGGCGGGCAAGCCGTTCGGCATGGTGCCTTATGGGCTGGAAGCGCTGGGCACGCTGCGCATCGAGAAGGGGCACGTCACGGGTGCGGAGATCGACGGCCGCACCACGGCGCGCGACCTGCATCTCGACTGGATGCTTTCCAAGAAGAAGCCCTTCATCGGCTCCGGGACGATGAACCGCGAAGGATTGACCGATCCGGACCGGGTGCAGCTTGTCGGCCTCGTTTCGCTGGACGGACGCCCCCTGCCCGGCGGCGCGCACATCGTGGAAGAACTGGACGAGGCGAACCCGCACGGCTCGATCGGCCATGTCACGGGAAACTGCTACTCGCCGGCGCTGGGCAAGTATATCGCGCTGGCGCTGGTGAAAGGCGGCAAGCGGCGGCACGACACGCGCGCCTTCATCTCCGATCCCTTGCGGAAACGCTTCGGGCCGGTGGAGATCGTCAGCCATCACTTCTTCGATCCGGATGGGAGCCGCATGCATGGTTGAGCAGCTTTCCCCCCTGGGCTCGGCGTGGACCCCCGGCCGCTTCGGCGCGGGCCGCGGGCGGGCGGATGTGATCCTGAGCGAGGTACAGCCGGGCTCGATCGTGCAGGTCGCGGCTTGGCCGGGCGAGGATGCGGCGGCCTTGGAAGCGATCCGCACCGTTTCCGGCTTGAGCTTGGAGGCGAAGCCGGGAGCCGGCGCGTTCAGCGAAGGCGCCTCGGCGTTCGGCTTTGCGCCGGGCCGCTTCCTTGTGGCGGCGGACGAGGAAAGCGTGCCGGCCCGGCTGGCGGAGGCGCTGCCTGCCGCAGCGGGAACGGTGCTGGACCTTTCGCACGGCCGCACGGTGCTGCGCGTCGAGGGTTTTGCTGCCGAGCAGGTTCTCTCCAAGCTGTTTGCGCTCGACTTTCGTGCGGCGGCGTTTCCGCTTGGGGCGGGCCGCGCGACGATCCATCACCAGATCCAGGCGCTGATCCAACGCACGGGCGAGCGGCGCTTCGACCTGATCGTCTTTCGCTCCTTCGCACGTTCCTTTTGGACGACGCTCTGCCACGCCGCGGAGGAATATGGCTACGAGATAGCCTGAGCGCCGGGTCTTCGCTGCCGAAAGGGAACCGCGGACCGGCCGGGCTTGTTTCAGCGTCTCCTGCTTGCGGAGACCACGTCCATGCCCTTCATCCAGTCTGCCGGAAACGTCGATCTGTTCTACCAGGACTGGGGCACCGGCAAGCCCGTGGTGCTGATCCACGGCTGGCCGCTCGACGGCGACATGTGGGAGCACCAGGCGATGTTCCTGGCCGAACATGGCTGTCGCGTGATCACCTATGACCGCCGCGGCTTCGGCCGCTCTTCGCAGCCCTGGTCGGGCTACACCTACGACAACTTCGCCGCCGACCTGAAGGCGATCCTCGACGGGCTCGACGTGCAGAACGCGACGATCGTCGGCTTCTCCATGGGCGGCGGCGAGGTGGCCCGCTATTTCGGGCTTTACGGCTCGGAGCGCGTTTCCAGGGCGGTGCTGGTGTCCGCCGTCACGCCTTACCTGCTGAAGACGGCAGACAACCCGGACGGCGTGGACAAGAAGGTCTTCGACGGGATGGTGGACGGCTTGCGCAAGGACCGGCCGGATTTCCTGTCTAACTTCAACAAGATGTTCTTCGGCGCCGGGCTGCTGAACTTTTCCGTCAGCGCCGAGATCCTGCAATGGTCGCGCGAGGTGGCGATGCTGGCCTCGCCGAAATCGACGATCGACTGCGTGCGCGCCTTCTCCGAAACAGACTTCCGCGCGGACCTGCCGAAGATCGACGTGCCGACGCTGATCATCCACGGCGACGCCGACCAGACCGTGCCGATCGGCAGTTCGTCTGAACTCGCGGCAAAGCTGGTACCGAACAACGACTTCAAGGTCTATAAGGGTGAGCCGCATGGGCTGTTCCATACGGCCGCGGACAGGCTGAACGCGGACCTTCTCGCTTTCGTCGGCTGACCCGAACGAATGCTGAGAAGCTTTTCTACCGACGCTTGGCTGCTGCGAAGCAGCGGCGTGGCCTATGCTGCGGGCGCTCCCCTAGGCTAGAAGGCGTCAGGCCGTTCCCCTGATCGGCCCCATCAGCTAAGAGGAGCGGACGGGTGGTAGCGATGCCCTCCCATGCGCGTGTGGTGATCATCGGCGGCGGCGCGGTCGGCGCTTCGTCGCTCTACCATCTGGCGAAAGCCGGCTGGACGGACTGCGTGCTGTTGGAGAAGAACGAGCTGACCTCCGGCTCGACCTGGCACGCCGCCGGAAATTGCCCGACCTTTTCGTCGTCTTGGTCGCTGATGAACATGCAGCGCTATTCCACGGAGCTTTACCGTAGGCTGGCGGCAAGCGTCGATTATCCCATGAACTACCACGTCACCGGCTCGATCAGGCTGGCGCACACGCCGGAGCGGATGCAGGAGTTTGCGCGAGCCGTCGGCATGGGGCGGTATCAGGGCATGGCGCTGGAGGTGATCGGACCTGATGAAATCAAGCGCCGCTATCCGTTCATCGAGACGCACGACCTGAAGGGGGCGCTTTATGATCCGAATGACGGCGACATCGATCCGGCCCAGCTGACGCAGGCGCTGGCCAAGGGCGCGCGGGACCTGGGTGCGACGATCCTGCGCTTCTGTCCTGTCACTGCGGTCCGGCGCGAAAGCGAGGAGTGGATCGTCTCGACGCCGCAGGGCGAGATCCGCTGTGAGATAGTCGTGAACGCCGCCGGTTACCGCGCGGCGGAAGTGGGAAGAATGTTCGGCCGCGACGTGCCGATGGCCGTCATGAGCCACCAGTACATCCTGTTCGACGAGATACCCGAACTTGCCGCCTGGACACGCGAAGCCGGCCACAAGCTGCCGCTGCTGCGCGACGTGGACACGTCCTACTATCTCCGCCAGGAGAAGCACGGCATGAACCTCGGTCCTTACGAGAAGAACTGCCGCGCCCATTGGACTTCGCCGGACGACCTGATGCCGGCCGATTTTTCCTTTCAGCTTTTCCCCGACGATCTTGAGCGGCTGGAGTGGTACCTGAACGATGCCGTGGCGCGTGTGCCGATCCTCGGCACTGCCGGCCTCTCCAAAGTCATCAACGGTCCGATCCCCTACGCGCCGGACGGCAACCCGCTGATCGGCCCGATGCCCGGCGTGCCGAACGCCTTCGAGGCCTGCGTGTTCACCTTCGGCATCGCGCAAGCTGGGGGTGCCGGCAAGGTGCTGGCGGAGTGGGTGACACGAGGGCGGACGGAATGGGATATGTGGTCCTGCGATCCGCGCCGCTTCACCAGCTTTGCCTCGGCGCCTGACTACGCACAGGCTAAGGCGATGGAGGTTTATGGCGACGAGTATGCCGTGCAGTTCCCGCGCCACGCTTGGCCGGCAGGGCGGGATCGCAAGCTTTCGCCGCTGCACGATCGCCTGAAGGCAATGGGGGCACAGTTTGGCGCCTACAACGGCTGGGAGCGTGCGCTCTGGTATGCGCAAGCCGGCGACGACACGTCGGCGACAAGCACGCTGACCTTCCGCCGCGAAGGGCCGTGGTTGCCGCGGGTGCGCGAGGAGTGCCTGGCGGTGCGCGATGCCGCGGGCATCCTCGACCTGCCGGGCTTTTCCCGCTTCTTCGTCATCGGCGCGGGTGCGCGCGAGTGGCTGGCGGGGTTGATCACCGGGACGGTGCCGAAGCCCGGCCGCATCGGCTTGGGCTACTTCGCCGACGAAGACGGGCGGGTCGTCACCGAGATGTCGATCATGGCCTTCGAGGAGGATGTGTTCGCCTTGATCACGGCGGCCGTTGCCGAGTGGCACGATCGCGACTGGCTGCTGACCCACCTGCCGGCCGGTTCGAGCATCCGCATCGAGAACATTTCGGACGGGCATACCTGCCAAATCCTTTCCGGGCCGAATGCGCGGAAGATTCTGGGGGAGGTGGCGGAGGCCGACCTGACGCTGCCCTGGCTCAGCCTCCAGATCGCCGAGATTGCCGGCCGCCCCTGCCCGCTGGTGCGTGTTTCCTTCGCGGGCGAGTTGGGCTGGGAGATCCACTCGAAGGTCGAGGACACGGCCGCGATCTTCGATGCGGTGTGGGACGCGGGACAGAAGCGCGGCTTGAAACCGTTCGGGATGTGGGCGCTGGACTCGCTCCGCCTGGAAAAAGGCTATCGCGCCTGGAAGCAGGACCTTTCCACCGACTATTCCGTGCTGCAAAGCGGGCTGGAACGCTTCGTGCGCTGGGACAAGCCCGATTTCATCGGCAAGCGCGCGCTTCAGAATGAGAAGCAGCAGGGTGTCGGGAAAAGGTTCGTCACGCTGACCCTGGACAGCCCGAACGGCTTCGACGCGCCTTCCATGTCCAACCTCTGGCATGAGGAAGCGATCGTGGGCGAGGTGACGTCTGCCGGCTGGGGGTTCCGCACGGAAAAGGCCATCATGCTGGGCATGTTGCGCGCGGACCTTGCCGAAGCCGGCCGGAGCGTGGAAGTGGAGATTTTCGGGGAAAGGCTACCCGCCACTGTGCAGCCGGACCGCCCGCTCTGGGACCCGGAAAACACCCGTCTGCGCGCCTGACCGCTTTTCGAGCGCAACAATCGAGGAAGCCCATGCCCAAGCCGTCTTCCCGCATTTCCGGCATCTTGCCCTCCGGCAAGGACGGCTGGGAGGTGCATTTCGCCGCCATGGCGCGCAAGCAGGCGGGCGAGCCGATCATCATGCTTTCCATCGGCGACCACGACTTCGACACGCCTGAGCAAACCGTGGAAGCCTGCGTGACGGCCGTGCGCGCCGGCCACCATCACTACATCCAGCTTCCCGGCCTGCCGCGCCTGCGCCAAGCGATGGCGGAGGCTTCGACACGCGCGACGGGCGTGGAGACCGTGCTCGAAGAGGTGATCGCGACGCCCGGCGGGCAGGCGGCGCTCTACGCCGCGATCCAGGCCGCGCTCGATCCCGGCCAGCACGCGATCGTGGTCGCGCCCTATTACGCCACCTATCCCTACACGTTCCGCGCATCCGGCATCGACTATACGATCGTGGAAGCGCAACCGGAAGACGGCTTCCAGCCGCGCGTCGAGGCGATCGAGCAGGCGATCCGGCCGAACACAAGCGCGATGCTGATCAACACGCCGAACAATCCGACCGGCGCAGTCTATTCCCGCAAGACGCTGGAGGGCGTAGCGGAGTTGTGCCGGCGGCACGACCTCTGGCTGATCTCCGACGAGGTCTATTGGACGCTCGGCGAAGGCGAGCACGTGTCCCCGCGCGGCCTGTCCGACATGAAGGAGCGCACGCTGGTCGTGAACTCGCTGTCCAAGAGCCATGGCATGACCGGCTGGCGGCTCGGCTGGCTGACGGCCCCGAAGCCTGTCGTCACGCTGCTGACCGGGCTCAACCTCGTCACCACCTACGGCCTGACCGACTTCGTGTCGCGTGCGGCAGTCGAGGCCATGGAGAACGGCTTCGGCGTCGAAGAGATCGCAGTCCGCTATGCGGCGCGGCGCAAGCTCTTCCTGGAGGCCATCCGCGGCATGAACAACGTCATCGTGCGCGGCTCCGAAGGCGGCATGTATGTCATGCTCGACCTGCGCGCCGTGGAGCCGGACGACGAGGCCTTTGCCTGGCGCCTTCTGAACGCCGAGCAGGTCGCGGTGATGCCGGGCTCCTCCTTCGGCGAGGCTGCGGCAGGCCATATCCGCATCAGCATGTGCCAGCCGGAGGACGTGTTGCGCGAAGCCGCCGGCCGGCTGCGCCGCTTCGTCGGCGCTTACGCACAAGCCGCGGCATGACTACGCTTCCCGAAAAAGCGCGGGCCGTGATCATCGGCGGCGGGGTGTCGGGTTGCTCGGTCGCCTATCACTTGGCGAAGCTCGGCTGGCGCGACATCGTGCTCTTGGAGCGCAAGCAGCTGACCTCCGGCACGACCTGGCATGCGGCAGGCCTCGTCGGCCAGCTTCGCGCCTCGCGCAACATGACGCGGCTCGCAAAATACTCGGCCGATCTCTATGCAAAGCTCGAAGCCGAAACGGGCGTCGCCACCGGCATGCGGCAGGTCGGCTCCATCACCGTTGCGCTGACGCACGCGCGCAAGCACGAGATTTACCGTCAGGCCTCGCTGGCGCGCGCCTTCGACGTGGACGTGCGCGAGATTGCACCGGAAGAGGCAAAGGGGATGTATCCGCATCTCAACATCGAGGGCGTGGCGGGTGCCGTCCATCTGCCGCTCGACGGCCAGTGCGACCCCGCCAACATCGCGATGGCTCTGGCCAAGGGCGCACGGCAGCGCGGCGCAACGGTGGTCGAGAACGTCAAGGTTCGGCAGGTCCTTACCAGGAATGGGCGGGTCTCCGGCGTCGCCTGGGAGCGGGAGGACGGGCAGGGCACGATCGAGACGGATGTCGTGGTGAACTGCGCCGGCATGTGGGCGCGCGACCTCGCCGCGCAGAACAGCGTCACGCTGCCGCTCCACGCCTGCGAGCACTTCTACATCGTGACGGAACCCATCCCCGGCCTCACGCGCCTGCCCGTGCTGCGCGTGCCCGACGAGTGCGCCTACTACAAGGAGGATGCCGGCAAGATGATGCTGGGCGCCTTCGAGCCGGTGGCGAAACCCTGGCCGCCGCTCGGCGAGAAAATCCGCGAAAACTTCTGCTTCGACCAGCTTCCGGAGGATTTCGACCACTTCGAGCCGATCCTCGAACAGGCGGTCAACCGCATGCCGATGCTGGGAGAAGCCGGCATCCACACCTTCTTCAACGGACCTGAGAGCTTCACGCCGGACGACCGCTATTATCTCGGCGAGGCGCCGGAGCTTGGCGGCTACTGGGTCGCGGCCGGCTACAACTCGATCGGCATCGTGTCGTCGGGCGGCGCCGGCATGGCGCTGGCGCAGTGGATGAACGACGGCGAGCCGCCCTTCGACCTCTGGGAAGTGGACATCCGGCGCGCGCAAGGTTTTCAGAAGAACCGCCGCTACCTGCGCGAGCGCGTGTCGGAAACGCTCGGCCTGCTCTACGCCGACCACTTCCCCTTTCGCCAGATGGCCACCGCCCGCGGCGTGCGGCGCTCGCCCTTGCACGAGCACCTTAAACGCCGCGGCGCGGTGTTCGGCGAGGTAGCGGGCTGGGAGCGCACAAACTGGTTCGCCAGGGACGGTCAGGAGCGGGAGTACCGCTACGCCTGGGGGCGGCAGAACTGGTTCGAGAACCAACGCGAAGAGCATCTGGCAGTGCGGAACAGTGTCGGCCTGTTCGACATGACTTCGTTCGGCAAGATCCGCGTGGAAGGGCGCGACGCGCTTGCGTTTCTCCAGCGGCTATGCGCCAACGAGATGGACGTGGCGGCAGGCCGCATCGTCTATACGCAGATGCTCAACAGGCGCGGGGGCATCGAGTCGGACCTGACCGTCACCCGGCTGTCAGAGACCGTCTTCCTCGCCGTCGTTCCCGGCGCCACTCTGAGCCGCGACCTCGCCTGGATGCGCAGACACTTGCAGCCCGACGAGTTCGTGGTGATCACCGACGTTTCGGCGGCGGAAGCCGTGCTCGTCCTGATGGGTCCCAAAGCGCGCGAGTTGATCACCTGCGTCTCGCCCGACGACTTTTCCAACGAGGCGTTTCCCTTCGGGACGGCGCGCGAGATCGAGATCGGCATGGGGCTCGCGCGTGCCCATCGCGTCACTTACGTCGGCGAGCTCGGCTGGGAGCTTTATGTCTCCACCGACCAGGCTGCTCACATCTTCGAGGCGATCGAGGAGGCAGGCGGCGACCTCGGCCTGAAGCTCTGCGGTCTGCATACCCTGGATTCCTGCCGTATCGAAAAGGCGTTCCGCCATTTCGGCCACGACATCACCGACGAGGACCACGTCCTGGAGGCGGGCCTCGGCTTTGCGGTGAAGACGGCCAAGGGAGCGTTCATCGGCCGCGATGCCGTATGCGCCAAACGCGATGCCGGGCTGGAACGCCGCCTTGTGCAATTCCGCCTGCGCGATCCCGAACCGCTGCTTTTCCATAACGAGGCGATCGTCCGCGACCGGCGGATCGTCGGCACCATCACATCGGGCAATTACGGCCACACCTTGAGCGGCGCGGTCGGCCTGGGCTATGTCCCCTGCCCCGGCGAGGCGGAAGGCGACGTGCTGTCGTCCGCCTATGAGATCGAGATTGCCGGCGAGCGGTTTCCTGCCGATGTCTCGCTCAAGCCGATGTACGATCCGAAGGCGGAGCGGGTTCGGCTGTAGCCGCTCAAAACCGCTCCAGCTTGCGCCGGACATCGCGCAGGTAGCGCCCGCGGGATGCTGGCGTGGACGAGTCCATGTCGTAATGCGCCATGTACATCGTCCGGCAGGTCATGGCGCAGAGCGTGCGCAAGCCCCTCAGGATGGTCTTGCGGCCGGGCTGCCCGACAAGGAAGGACAGCCAGCGCGACGCGCCGCAGGTCGTGATGATGCCCACCTTCTCGATGTGCGCCATCAGCGGCTTCAAGACGCCGTCCGGCGTCAGCGAGAACGCAACGTCCTTTGCCCAGACCCGCTCCAGCCAGCCCTTCAGCATCGCCGGCAGCCCGTACCACCAGGTCGGATAGACGAAGAGGATGGCATTGGCCCAATGGATCAGTTCGCCATGCTTCTTCAGAACGGGATCGTCGGGCGCGACCTCGTTGTAGACGCGCCGTTCGGCGGCCGACATGACGGGATCGAAGTTCTCGGCGTAAAGGTCGAGCAGGTGAACGTCGTGCCCGCTCTCGGTCAGCGTCTGCACGGAGGTATCGCGCAGGGCGGCGCAAAAGCTTTCCGGGACCGGATGGCAATAGACGACCAGAACCCTCATGCGCTCTCGGCCAGGCCCCCGAACAGGAAGGTCTTGCCCGAACGGAAGTCGAAGCCGGGGTTCTCCCAGGCGATCATCTTGCCGGGATTGAGCAGCCCGCGCGGGTCGGCCTCACGCTTGAAGGCAAGCTGCACCTCGTCCGTGCGCTTCATGCCGCCTTCTTCCAGCGTGTAGCGATGCGGGTCGAAGACGGGCACGCCGGCGTCTTCGTGCATGCGGATGATCTCATTGAGCCGCGCTTCCGTGGTGAAGCGGATCAGCGGCAGGCCGAAGCAGGTGACGTTGCCGTCGAAGCGGACGAATTCCAGATGCGAGATGAGTTCGCCTGGGAACATCCGATCGATTGTCTCCACGGCTTCGAGATGATTGGGGAAACGGTAAAGCGTCTGGAGATAGGTCATGGCGGGATCGACCCGCAGCGCGCGCAGCGTCGTGTGGTTCCAGGCCAGTTCGAAGACGGGCGGCAGGCCCTTCTTGTCCTCCACCTTCGAACCGTCGAAGACGATCTCAGCCTTCTGCTTGCGGGCGAAGGCGTGGAAAGCATCCAGCGCGTGGGCCGCGACCATGACGAGGCAGACGCTGGTGCCCGGCCGGAGGTACTTCTGGTGCCGCTTGAAGTAGTCGAAGGGCGCGGGCGCTGCGACCGGCGTGATCAGCTTGGTGAGGATGCCGTCCTGCCGCCCCAGCGCATCGCCGAAGCGCGCGGCGTCCATGAACGCATCGAAGCCGGCGATCACATCGACCCAGTCGTAGGACGCCGTCAGCGGCATCTCGACTTCCGTGATGATCCCGTTCGTTCCGTAGGCATGCGTGACCTTGTGCAGTTCCTCTCCCGCAAGCTCCAGCTTGCGGGGCGTCTCCTCCATAGTCAGCACACGTAACCGGATGATGTTGCCGAAGTCTCGCAGGCCACCCCAGTTGATCGAGCCGACGCCGCCGGAGCCGCCGGCTACGAATCCGCCGATAGAAGCGGTGTGGTAGGTCGAGGGAAACAGGCGAAGTTCCTGGGCCGAATGGGCTTTCGCCGCCTTGTCGATGTCGGCCAGGATCGCGCCGGGTTCGCACGCCACGCGGCCGGGCACGACCGAGCGGACCGCGTTCATCTCTGCGAGGTTGAGCACGAGGCCCCCGGAAAGCGGCATGCCTTGGCCGTAGTTTCCGGTGCCCGACCCGCGCGGCGTGACGGGCACGCCATGCCGGAAGCAGGCGGCGAGCACCTGTGCCACTTCCGCCTCGCTTCGCGGCGAGGCGACGAGGTCGGCGGTCACGCCGTCAAGCTGCCGTTTGAGGATCGGGCTGTACCAGAAAAAATCCCGGCTCTTCTGCTGAACCAGCGCCGGGTTGGTTTCCAGCTTGATGCCTTCGAGGTCCCGCTTCAGCGCTTCGATGTCCATGCGTCACCCCATGAGGTCGTCGATCTCGGCATAGTCCGGCAGTTCGGCGCCGATCGCGCGGCCGGCGCGCACGACGATCCGGTTCGATTCGGGGCGAGACAGAAATTCGCTCCAGCTTCGGCCCTGAAAAATCGTGAAATCCGCCGGGCCGCCGACGCGCATCATGCCGGCTGGTTCGAGCCGCAATATTTCGGCTGGCGTCGCCGTCACCGTTTTGATCCAATCGCCGAACGGATGGTCGAGGTGGAGGATCCGGGTGCCGGCCCGGAAAACCTCCGCCGCGTCGAGATCGCCATAGGCATAGAACGGGTCGCGCGTGTTGTCGGAGGCTATCGCGACCGGGATGCCGCGTGCCTTCATCTCGTGGAGCAGCGTCACACCGCGCCAGCGCGGCGTGGTTCCGTCGCCGCGGCGGTCCTGAAGGTACAGGTTGCAGAGAGGCAGAGACACGACTGCCATGCCGGCGCGCGCGACCTTGTCGAGCGTCGCTTTAGCCGTGTCGTCCGGTTGGCGGGCGAGCGAGCAACAGTGGCCGACGAGGATTTTTCCCTGGAAGCGATGGCGCAGGGCGGCTTCCGCGATGCGGTCCAGCGAGACGGCCGATGTGTCGTCCGTCTCGTCGGCGTGGAAGTCGAGGTCGAGCCCGTTGTCGCTCGCCGCGCGGAACACCCGGTCAAGCAACGCGTCGAGGTCCGGCACCATGAAGGTGACGCCGCCAAGCACGCCCTTCGCATCCACGACGCGCCGGACCAGCGAGGCGAACCAGCGCTCATCGCGCGCGGCATCGATTGGAACTAGGCTGACAGCCTGGAGCGCGATGCGGCCCTGCCATGTCTCGCGCATCTCTTCGAAGACCGGCCAGGAGATCGCCTCCTGCGGCGCGCTGGAGTCAAGATGGGTGCGCAGGTAAGCGGTGCCGTGCGTAAAGGCGCAGCGCAGCGAAAAATCCATGCGGCGGCGCAGATCGGCTGCGTTCCACCGCGCCCGGCGATCCTCTTCCGCAGCTTGAAGCGCGCCGCTGAAGGTGCCGTCCGGATTGGGCTTTCGCGGCGTGATGTGGCCTTTGTCGATATGAGTGTGGCAGTCCACGAAGGAGGGCAGGACGATCCGGCCCGCCAAATCGATCGTGTCGGAAGGAAGCGGCCCTTCGCGAGACTCGATTGCTAGAATGACGCCGTTGTCCACTGAAAGGTCACAGAGCAGGAAGCCGTCTGCGTCGGGGGTTCCCGCTGCGCCCGGCGTCAGGCTTGCATGCAGCTTCGCGTTAGCCAGCCTGTAGGCGCCGGAGGCGGGCAGTGTGATCGGCCTGGGCATTCTCAAACGTCTCGTGATAGCGCGGACTCATGCCAGCGGCGCAAGGCGAGGTGCGAGAGGAGCGACAGCACGAGGAAGATCAGCACGCCGGTCGCGGAAATGAGGAACAGCGCCGCAAACAGGCGCGGCGCGTTCAGCCGGTAGCCCGCCTCGATGATGCGCGAAGCCAAGCCGGAGGCCTGCCCCGTGGAGCCCGCCACGAACTCGGCCACCACCGCGCCGATCAGCGACAAGCCGCCGGCGATCTTCAAGCCGCCGAGGAAGAAGGGCAGTGCCGCGGGCAGCCGCAGCAGGCGTAGTTCCTGCCATTGCGAAGCGCCGTTCAGCCGGAACAGGTCGCGCAGGTTGCGGTCCACGGAATTGAGACCGAGCGTGGTGTTGGAAAGGATCGGGAAGAAAGCAACGATCCAGGCGCAGAGCAGGAGCTTTGCGGTCTGGTTGTCCACGTAGATGTTGATCAGCGGGAAGATCGCGACGATCGGCGTCACCTGGAGCACCACGGCAAAGGGAAAGAACGACAGCTCCACCCATTTCGACTGCGCGAACAGCACGGCGAGCCCTACGCCGCCCAGCACTGCAAGTGCCAATCCCAGGAAGGCGATCTTCAGCGTCACCAGCAGCGAGGAGAACAGCAGCGGCGCATCGTTCCAGAGGGTGGCAAGCACCACGCCGGGGCGGGGCAGGATGTATTGCGGGATGGCATTCCAGACGCAGATGCGGTCCCAAGCCAGAACCGCAAGCAGGAACAGCAGCAGCGGCAGCAGCCAGCGCGCGACGCGGTCGCGCCGGCCCGCGCGGGCGCGCCGCGCCTCCTCGGCATCGATCACCAGCGGCAGCTTGTCTTCCAGAAGCGCCATGCCGGTTACGCGGTCACCGGAGCGCGGATGGCCAGAGCAAGCAGCGCTGAGGCGTCGCGGCAGAGCGCGGCATAGCCTGCCGAAGTTCGGAACGCTTCCGTGCGGGGGAATGGCGCATCAACTTCCATCTCACCGAAGGCGCGGCCGGGATGCGCCGCCATCGCCACGATGCGGGTGGAGAGAAAAACGCTCTCGAAGACGCTGTGGGTGACGAACAGCGCCGTGAAGCGCTCGGCCTGCCAGAGCTCAAGAAGCTGGTCGTTGAGAGCGAAGCGGGTGATCTCGTCCAGCGCGGCAAAGGGCTCGTCCATCAGCAGCACGCGGGGCCGCGTCACCAAGGCGCGCGCGATGGAGACACGCATCTTCATGCCGCCGGAAAGCTCGCGCGGCACGGCTCCCGCGAATGAGGCAAGGCCGACCCGCTCCAGCATCGCCTCGACGTCGCGGGCTGCGTCCTTGCGCGAAGTCCCGCGCAGCCGCAGCGGCAGCCAGACATTGTCTAGGACAGTCGCCCAGGGCAGCAGGGTGGATTCCTGAAAGACGAAGCCGATGTCGCGGCCGGCCGCCCGCGACCGCGAGACGGTTCCGCGGCTGGGACTGGTCAATCCCGCGATGATCCGCAGCGCGGTTGACTTGCCGCATCCGGAAGGCCCCAGCAGGCTCAGGAACTCGCCTTCTGCCACGTCGAGATCGAAGCCGCGCAGGGCGGCCGTGCCGCTGGAGAAAACCTTGTCGATGCCGCGCAGCGAGAGCAGCGGCGCGCCCTGCCCCGCTGCCGTGTTCTGCGTTGCCCTTTGCAGCACGAAACCCGCGATCCGCTACTTCTTGAGATCGAGGCCCACGCCCTTGTTCACGAACTGGAGCGTGTAGGCCTTTTTGATGTCGATGCCGGCCGTCACGACCTTTGCCTTGACCATCTTGTCATAAAAGTCCTGGACCCGCGCATCGGTCATGGCGCCGATGCCGAGCTTTGCCGTGTCGCCGGAATCCACGATGCCGAACTCCTTCAATTGTGCGATCGAGAAGGCGATCTGCTCATCCGTCATGTCCGGATTGTCTCGTCTGATCATCGCGTTGGCGGCTGCGTTGTCGCCGTAGAGGTAGTTGTACCAGCCCTTCGCGGAACCATCGACGAAGCACTGCACGACCGCCGGCCGCTTGTCGATGGTGTCCTGCATCGTCTCGATCGTGGTGGAATATGTGCTGAAACCGTAGTCGGCGAGCAGGAACGTGTTGGGCTTGAACTTGCCTTCCCGCTCCACCGCGAAAGGCTCCGAGGTGACGTAGCCCTGCTGGATCGACTTGGGATTGGCGATGAAGGGCGCCGGGTTGAAGGTGTAGGGCACGCGCTTGGAAAGGTCGAAGCCGTGCTCGCCCGCCAGCCATAGCAGGAAGGTCTGCGCGCCCTCGTCGCCGATGATGTACTGCTCGGCATTCTTCAGGTCCTCGAACTTGTCGAGCCCCTGGCCGGGATGCGCCATCAGAACCTGCGGCTCCTTCTGGAAGTCTGCGGCGACGACGCGCAGCGGGATGCCCTGCTCCACCGCCGAAAAGGCCTGGAGCATGTTGCCGCCCATGTAGAAGTCGATCTTGCCTGCCAGCAGCAGCGGCCGGCCCGATACCTGCGGCCCGCCCTGCATGATGGTGACGTCCAGGCCGCAGGCAGCGTATGTGCCGTCCGCCACCGCCTGGTAGTAGCCGCCGTGCTCCGGCTCCGCCAGCCAGTTGGTGCCGAACGTCACCTTCTCCGCGGCTTGCGCCGGCAGGCCGCCGCATAGCGCGGCCAAAGCCACCGAAAGCTTCCAGATCGTTCTCATTGCGAAACACCCCCGTTTGCCCACGAACAGGCTGAAAACATTTGCCTGATTTACGCAAGAGCCATGCCATTCGAATCGGCATAACAACACCGTTTTGCTGCAAATCGAAGTGGCTGCGTGCGCAGCGAAGCTGCCTCAACCGTCACCACTCTGCTGAGCCGACGGGCAGATTCTTCACAAAAGTTCGGAATGCGGATGCGACATCCGATGCAGTCTTGCAAAGCACGTGAACACCGCTCTAGCTTCGTCGTCATGGATGCGAACTTCTTCCGGCCGCTTTCTCCCCGCGGCATCCGCGCGCCTTTTGCGCGCTACAGCCACGGCGTCGAAGTGGCCGCGGGCAAGCGGCTCGTGTTCTGCTCGGGCCAGCTTGGGATCGGGCCGGACGATGCGGTGCCGCAGGAAGTAGAGGCGCAGGCCGAGCTTTGCTTCGCCAACATCGCGGCGATCCTGGCCGAGACGGGTCTGACCCTCGCCAACGTCCTGCGCCTCAACACCTATGTGACCGACCGCGCGCATCTGAAACCCTACATGGCGGTGCGCGACCGGCTGTTTTCCGATCCCCTGCCCGCCTCGACCCTGATGATCGTCGCGGGCTTCGCCCGTGAGGAGTTCAAGGTCGAGGTGGAAGCCATCGCCGCGGGCTGAAGTCCGACCATGCCGGAGACAAGAAAAGTCTGGTGGGGGGATTTTCCCACCGCCGCTTTCGAAAAACCCGATCCAGAGGCGGTGATCGCGGTGCTGCCGCTCGCCGCAACCGAGCAGCACGGGCCGCATCTGCCCGTCTGCACCGATGCGGCGATCATGGCCGGCATGCTGGAAACCGTTTTTCCCCTGCTGCCCGAGGGAATGGATGTCCGCGTGCTCCCCATCCAGGCGGTCGGCAAGTCGAACGAGCACATCCGGTTTCCCGGCACGCTGACGCTGCCCGCGCCCGTGCTGATCGAAGCCTGGACGGAGCTTGGCGCCTCGGTCGCGCGGGCAGGCGTGCGGAAGATGATCTTTGTCAACAGCCACGGCGGCAACGAGGAGATCATGGGCATCGTCGCGCGCGAGCTTCGCGTGCGCTCCCGCATGCTGGCGGTGAAGACGAGCTGGCAGCGCTTCGGCCGCCCGGACGGCATGTATTCCGAGGCGGAGGATCGCTACGGCATCCACGGCGGCGACGTGGAAACCTCGTTGATGCTCCACTTTCGCCCTGACCTCGTGAACATGGAAAAGGCTGAGGACTTTCCCTCCGCGGTGGAGAAAGCCGAAGGCGAACTTGCCGTGCTGCGCCATACCGGCACTCACGCTTTCGCTTGGGAAGCAGGCGACCTCAACCCGGCGGGCGTGGTCGGCAATGCGGCGAATGCAACCGCCGAGAAAGGCCGGCTCACCGCCTTGCATCAGGCGCAAGGCTTCGTTCGGCTGCTGGAAGATGTCCGTGCCCTACAGTTGACGGACTATCTGCCGTGACGTTCGAAGGGCAGGCCCAACTGGAAGAAGCGAGCGTCGGTTCTCCTCTCGAAGCTGGAGAAATGAGCCCAACCGCTCCCCTCAGGCACCAGCGCGCGAGCGGCACCGTCCGCATCAGCTTCCGACACCGAGCCGGCGCGACCCGCCTGCACCGGCTGTTCCAGGAAGGCGCTGCCAAGGTGCGGCTGCCGCGGCTCGGCGGAGCGATCCCGGAAGCGGTGCTGATCAACACCGCGGGCGGGCTGACCGGCGGCGACCGCTTTGCCAACGAGATCGTTCTTGAAACAGGGTCCCGTGCCGTTCTGACCACTCAGGCATGCGAACGCATTTATCGCTCGCTCGGCGGCCCAGCCGAAATCGTCACGCGCGCGACGCTGGAGGCCGGCGCCGCGCTTGACTGGCTGCCGCAGGAAACGATCCTGTTCGACGGCGGGCGCGTGACCCGCCGCTTCGAGGTGGCGATGGCCGCCGACGCCGCGCTGCTCGCCGTCGAAGCCGTCATCTTCGGCCGCACGGCGCGGGGCGAGATCGTCCGCACCGGCAGTTTCCGCGACCGCTGGCGCATTTTTCGCGGAGGCAAGCTGTTGTTCGCCGACGACCTGCGGCTCGAAGGCCCGATCGCCGAGCTTCTGGCACGGCCCGCGGTGCTCAATGGCAATGCCGCGATGGCGACGGTGCTGCTGGCCGCGCCTGAATGCGAAAACAAGCTTGAAGCGGTGCGCGCGGCGATCGGCGATGCCGCCGGCGCCAGCGCCTGGAACGGCAAGCTGCTGGTGCGGCTGGCGGCACAGGACGGCTTCGCCTTGCGCCAGAAACTGCTTCCTGCGCTGATGGTCTTGACCGCGGGCCGCTCCCTGCCGAAAGTCTGGCAACTCTGAGGGTATCGGCATGAATCTCACCCCGCGCGAGAAAGACAAGCTCCTCATCTCGATGGCAGCGGTCGTCGCGCGCAAGCGGCTGGAGCGCGGCGTCAAGCTGAACCACCCGGAGGCTATCGCGCTGATCACCGACTTCGTCGTGGAAGGCGCGCGCGACGGACGCGCAGTGGCCGACCTGATGGAAGCCGGGGCGCATGTGGTGTCGCGCGAGCAGGTCATGGAAGGCGTGGCCGAGATGATCCACGACGTGCAGGTGGAAGCGACATTTCCCGACGGCACCAAGCTCGTCACCGTGCATGAGCCGATCCGGTGACGAAGCCGCTTCCCGGCCTCCTGCTCGTCGCCCAAGCCGCGGATTTCGCCGCGCGCGCCCATGTCGGGCAAAGGCGCAAGGGCGTGAATGCCGAGCCCTATGTCAATCACGTGGCGGAGGTGGCGTATCTTCTCGCAGAGGCTGGTGCCGGGCCGGAACTGGTCGCAGCTGGCTGGCTGCACGACGTGGTGGAGGATACGGACCATCCGCTTTCCGAGATCGAGCAACAGTTCGGCGCAGAGGTGGCGGCGATCGTCGCTGAGGTGACCGACGACAAGAGCCTGCCGAAGGCTGCCCGCAAGCAAGCTCAGGTGGACGAGATGCCGAACAAGAGCGAGGCGGCGCAACTGCTCAAATTCGCCGACAAGACCAGCAACCTGCGCGACCTCGCGCGCTCCCCGCCGGATGGCTGGGACCGGAAGCGGCTGGAGGGCTACATCGCCTGGGGCGAAAGCGTGATCGGGCGTGCGACGGCGAAAAATGCCTTCTTGGAGAACGCCTTCCGGGAGGCGGCGGCAAAGGCGCGCGAAGCAGCGGCGGCGCGTCTCGGCGGAAAGGAAGCGATGGAGATATCAGCATGATCCCAGGCGAAATCATCACGGCCGAAGGCGACATCGAACTGAACGCAGGCGCCGAACCCGTCGTGCTCATGGTGGCGAACACGGGCGACCGGCCGGTGCAGGTCGGGTCGCACTACCACTTCTTCGAGACAAACCCCGCGCTGGAGTTCGACCGGGAGAAAGCGCGTGGGCTTCGGCTGGATATCGCAGCCGGCACGGCCGTGCGCTTCGAGCCCGGCCAGCGCCGCGAGGTGCGGCTGATCCCTTATCGCGGCAGCAGGCACGTTTTCGGCTTCCGTCAGCAGATCATGGGTGCTCTTTAGATGCTCCTCCGCACAGCCCTTTTCGCCCTCCCCGTGCTCTTGGTCGCCTCTGCGGCGCAGGCGCAGGACGATCCCGCACCGGCCGACTGCGAAAACGCCGTGACACAAGCGCAGATCGACGCCTGCGCCAGCGGCGACTACGACAAGGCCGACGCCGAATTGAACAAGGTCTATGGGCAGGCCGTCGCCCGCTTGCAGAAAGCGGACAAGGACTTTGCCGCCACCGACAGCAACGACGTCGGCGCCGTCGAGGCCTTGAAGAAGGCGCAGCGCGCCTGGATCAACTATCGCGACGCAAGCTGCGAGTTGGCCGGCTTCGAAGCGCGTGGCGGCACGCTGGAGAACACGATCTACATCGGATGCCAGACCGATCTGACGCGCAAGCGCACCGCCGAACTCCGGGAACTGCTTAAAGCGGAATGGTTGAACTGACCCCATGCCACAAAGAATCAGCCGCCTCTCCTATGCCCAGATGTTCGGCCCGACGGTGGGCGACAAGGTGCGGCTTGCCGACACCGAACTGATCATCGAGGTCGAGAAGGATTTCACGACCTACGGCGAGGAGGTGAAGTTCGGCGGCGGCAAGGTGATCCGTGACGGCATGGGCCAGAGCCAGGTTTCGCGCAAAGGCGGCGCCGTCGATACGGTCATCACCAACGCGCTGATCGTCGATCACACCGGCATCTACAAGGCCGACGTCGGCCTGACGGACGGCCGCATCGCGGCCATCGGCAAGGCGGGAAATCCGGACACGCAGCCGGGCGTCACCATCATCGTCGGCCCCGGTACGGAGGCGATCGCCGGCGAGGGGAAAATCCTCACCGCAGGCGGCATGGACGCCCACATCCACTTCATCTGCCCGCAGCAGATCGAGGAAGCTGTCATGTCCGGCGTCACGACGATGCTCGGCGGCGGCACCGGGCCGGCGCATGGCACGCTCGCCACCACCTGCACGCCGGGGCCGTGGCACATCGCGCGCATGATCCAGAGTTTTGACGCTTTCCCGATCAATCTCGGCCTGTCCGGCAAGGGCAACGCTTCGCAGCCGGAAGCTCTCGTCGAGATGGTCGAGGCCGGCGCCTGCGCGCTGAAGCTGCACGAGGACTGGGGCACGACGCCCGCCGCCATCGACTGCTGCCTGTCGGTCGCGGACGATTACGACGTGCAGGTGATGATCCACACGGACACGCTGAACGAGTCCGGCTTCGTGGAGGACACGATCGCCGCCTTCAAGGGCCGCACCATCCACGCCTTCCACACGGAGGGTGCGGGGGGCGGCCATGCGCCGGACATCATCAAGGTGTGCGGATTGGCGAACGTCATCCCCTCCTCCACCAACCCGACGCGGCCCTACACGAAGAACACGATCGCCGAGCACTTGGACATGCTGATGGTCTGCCATCACCTGTCGTCGTCGATCCCGGAAGACATCGCCTTCGCCGAGTCGCGCATCCGCAAGGAAACCATCGCGGCGGAAGACATCCTGCACGACATGGGCGCCTTCTCTATCATCTCGTCGGACAGCCAGGCGATGGGGCGCGTCGGCGAAGTGCCGATCCGCACCTGGCAGACCGCACACAAGATGAAGGTGCAACGCGGGCGGCTCGCGCAGGAGAGCGGCGACAACGACAATTTCCGGGTGCGGCGCTACGTCGCGAAGTACACCATCAACCCGGCGGTCGCGCACGGCCTGTCACACGAGATAGGCTCGGTGGAGGTGGGCAAGCGCGCCGATCTCGTGCTGTGGAACCCGGCCTTCTTCGGCGTGAAGCCGGACATGGTGCTGGTCGGCGGCACGATCGCGGCAGCGCCGATGGGCGACCCGAACGCCTCCATCCCGACGCCGCAGCCCGTGCACTACCGTCCGATGTTCGGCGGCTACGGCAAGGCGTTGGGAGCCGGTTCCGTCACCTTCGTAAGCCAAGCCGCGCTCGACGCCGGCCTGCGGAAGAAGCTCGGCGTGGACAAGGAGATGGTGGCGGTGGAGAACACGCGCGGCGGCATCTCGAAAGCCTCCATGCTGCTCAACGATGCAACGCCCCATGTCGAGGTCGATCCGGAAACCTACGAGGTCCGCGCCGACGGCGAACTGTTGACTTGCGAACCGGCAGAGGTGCTGCCGATGGCGCAACGGTATTTCCTGTTCTGAGTGCTTGGATTTCTGACGATCTTGCCGCTTCCCGCCGCCCGCGGGAGTTTGTAGGACATGGGCAGTGTCACGCCTGCTTCCGATTGCCGAGGTCAGCAATGGGTCCTTCCGTCACGGTCGCATTCGTCCCGCGAGAGACGATGTCTCAGACCTTAGAGATGTTGGACACGCTCCTCGCGCACACCGAGCAGCCTTTCGTTCTGATCGTGGTTGCCGCCGGCTATCCCGGCGGTCTTGTGAACGCGTTGCGGGAGCGTGTCGAGGCCGTCGGTGGCCGGCTGATCGAGTTTGCTGCCTATGTCACACCGAACGAGGCGCGCAATGCGGCGCTGAATGCCACGAAGACGGATTATATCGTCTTCCTCGATCAGGATGTTCACGTCGATCGGAACTGGCTTCCATCTCTGCTGGCTTGCGCAAAGGAGACCGGCGCGGCGATTGTTGCACCGCTTATTTTCGAACTGGAACCGAAGTTTACTCAGATCCACATGGCCGGCGGAGAGGCTCGCGTCGTCGCGAAGCCAGGCGGCGGGAACATCTATCACGAGGTGCATTATGAGGCACATGCCAAGGTTCACGCCTCAAACGCTGGCCAGGAGAGGCGATGCACCGAGCTGGTGGAGTTCCACGCGGTACTCGTGGAGGTGGCTTGGCTCAAGCTAGTCGGCGGGCTCGATCCCGAGTTGTTTTCTTTGAGTGAACATTGGGACATGTGTATCGCTGCGGCCCGGTCGGGACGCGAAATCTACCTGGAGCCTAAGTCGCGTGTGAACTACATGCCGCCGCGAAATCCAACGGCCGACGATCTGCGCTGGTTCGCGACACGCTGGTCGCATGAATGGAACGAGCGCAGCATCGCGCATATGTGCAGAAAATATGATCTTTGCCCGGATGAGGCCTCGTTTGAGGGTCTCCGCCGGTTTCTGAGGTCTCACCGCGACCATCGCTTCATCCGGTTGCGGCGAAAGTTCGTGCGCTATCTCGGGCAATCGGCCGGCCTGACCTTGTTCAACCGCTTCGCACGTCCAATCCTAGAACAGCTTGAAAAGCCGAGAGTCCGGCGCGATCTGCGGAGATGGGAGTTCCAGCGCAATGCCAGAAAGCTTGGCGATCGCCTCCAACAATATTGAGTTGTTGCGTCAACTCGATGAGGCGGGCTGGCCCGCCGACGCCTTGGAGAGGACGCAGCAAGTCTACAAGACGGTCGCACTGCTTTCCTCCGACACGTTCCGGCCCAACTGGAAGCCGTTCAGCGCCCATCTCGTCGGAGTCGCTTCCATCGTCGCCTGGGACAGCCATGACCCCATTCACATCGGGGCAGCCATGGCGCACTCTACGTTGGAGTTCGGTCGCTTTCCCCTCTTTTCCCGCTGGCCCTTCGACCGACGGACTGCTTTTTTGCGCAACCACCTGGGCGACGAAATCCTTAGGCTTGTGCGAGCCTATGCTCATGCCGACTGGAAGACGTTGATGACGCCTCCGGCTGCCGCCTCGAAGGAGGCCATTGCGGTGCAGCACATCAAGCTTGCGGACCTGCTGGATGACATGGAGGATGAGCGGTCGCCCGTCTCAACACGCAAGAAGCTGCACATCGATCTGGGTGACGCCGGACGTGTGGCGGACTGCATCGAGTTAGCGCGGCAGAACGGGTGCCCCCAACTTGCGGAGGCTTACCAACGCCTCGGGACGGAGCGGGTGTTTGCGCCGGCCGTAAGGGAAGCGCGCGACCGAACCTTTGTTCTGAAAGGAAACACGCGGGAAATTGCATGAAATTCACGACCAGCACCGATTTCACAAAGCTGCCGCGCGCCGTGTCCGTAAAGCTCAAGAACGAGAACGAGAACGAGAAGGGGAGTGCGGATGCCAGCGCGGCGCTTCCGCATGACGAACGGCATTTTCGTCGGCGCGTCATCGAGTTGTCGGACGGCACCAAGGTGTTGGTCGATCTTCCCGAAACAGTGCAGCTTGCCGACGGCGACCGTCTGGTTCTCGATGATGGACGGGAGATCGAAGTTCAGGCTGCTCCCGAGGAGGTCTACGATATCCGCGCCCGACACGCTCTGCATCTGGCCGAACTCGCCTGGCACATCGGCAACCGGCACCTGGCAGCGGAGATCCGGGTCGATCGCATCTTGATCGGGCGGGACCATGTCATCAGAGCGATGCTGGAAGGACTGGGGGCAATGGTGACGGAAATCGTCGCGCCGTTCCATCCTCTGCGCGGGGCTTATGGCGGACAAGGCCACTCGCACGGTCACAGTCACGCGGCCGGCGGTTCCCATCATCATGGATGAAGGTCTCACGACCGGCCCGCCGCTGCTCCGGCTGATGGCGGCATTGTCGCCGGCGTTTCCGGTCGGGAGCTTTTCCTTCAGCCACGGGCTGGAGCGCGCCGTGCATGATGGGTTGGTGTCCGACCCGCGGAGCCTTCAAGCGTGGCTGCGCGACCTTATCGAGAAAGGCAGCGCCTGGAACGATGCGGTGCTTTTCGCGGCGGCGTGGAACAGCGGGGAAGCGGAGGAACTTGGCGTGGTTGCGGAACTGGGCAGCGCGCTGGCCGGTTCGCGCGAGCGCCTCGCCGAGACGACGCTTCAAGGCGGAGCCTTCGCCGCCGCCTCGCAGGTTTGGGACAGCCAAGGCCCCTCTGCCGGTGCCGAAGCGCCTTACGCCGTAGCCGTCGGCGCTTTCGCCCGTCGCCAGGACGTTCCGCTACGGCCTGCCCTTGCCGCTTTCCTCCAGGCCTTCGCGTCGAACCTGATCCAAGCCGCGCTACGCCTAGCGCCGATCGGCCAAAGCGCGGGGCTGCGCGTCCTGGCTGGACTCGAAACAGCGATTCTCAAAACCGCTTCGAGAGCCGCGGAGTCCACATTGGACGAGCTTGGCTCCGCCTGCATGATGTCGGAAATCTCCGCCATGCGCCACGAAACCCAGTATTCCAGGATTTTCCGCTCATGAGCTCGCCCAACGGCCCGCTTCGCGTCGGCATCGGCGGTCCCGTCGGCGCCGGCAAGACGACGATGACCGAGATGCTGTGCAAGGCGATGCGCGACCGCTATTCCGTGGCCGTCGTCACCAACGATATCTTCACGGTGGAAGACGCCCTGATCCTCAACCGCGTCCAGGCCCTGCCGGAGGAGCGCATCCTCGGCGTGGAAACGGGGGGGTGCCCGCACACCGCCATCCGCGAGGACGCATCGATCAATCTCCAGGCGATCGCAGAGATGCGCCGCCGCTTCCCCGACCTCGACGTGGTCTTCATCGAGTCCGGCGGCGACAACCTCGCCGCGACGTTCTCGCCGGAACTGGCGGACATCACGATCTACCTGATCGACGTGTCGGGCGGCGAGAAGATCCCCCGCAAGGGCGGGCCTGGCATCACCCGGTCCGACCTGCTCGTCATCAACAAGATGGATCTCGCGCCTTACGTCGGCGCCGACCTCGACGTGATGGAAGCGGATACGCGCAAGCAGCGGGGGTCACGCCCCTTCGTCTTCACCGATATGCGCCGGCGCCAGGGTCTCGATACGATCATCGCGTTTATCGAAACCCACGGCGGGCTGATGCCGCGGGCTGCGTTTGCGCAGGCTTGAGCGCGGCCTCAGGAAACCGGAATGCCGCGTCGCTTCTTTCCGGCAGGCTTTCTCCGCAGAATCGGCTTTGCCTTGCCCCTTTTGCCCGGCTTCAGCACGATCGTCGCCGGGTTCGGCGTGTGGTCGAGCGCGGCGCCATTGACCGTATCGACGACGAGGCCGACCGTGCCGCCGGGGAGCAGCAGGTTGCCGGCCGTCTTCGTCGCGCCGTCCTTGCTGATCTTCGTGCCGACATGCACCTGACCCTGCCGGTAGCCCGGCTTGGCGGCGAAGGCATCGAACGCCTTGTTGCGCTTCACCTTGAACGTGCAGGGAGAGCGAGCGCAGCTGTCGCCGAGCGACGTGGTCACGCGCGCCCCGCTCGGCCGCGTGTTGATCTTCACGTCTTCCGTGGTGCCGCGCAGATATGTGCCGCAGCCTGACAGCGTCAACACGGCCAGAACAGCCGCAATGCCCGATCTCTTCATGGTTGGTCTCTCTCCAAACCCACGAAGAACTAGTCAAGCGCGACGTCGCTTCAAGCGGTTGTCGATCGGGTTTGGCCGCGCTGTAGGTGACGCGGCGCGTGGCTTCAGGCGCCGTAGCCGACGATGCCTTTCACCTCAAGGAAATCGTGGATGCCCCAGTCCGCGTATTCGCGCCCGTTGCCGGACTGCTTGTAGCCGCCGAACGGCGCAAACGTGTCCCAGGCGGGATAGTTGATCTGCACCCGGCCTGCCCGCATCCTGCGGGCCACGCGCCTCGCGCGCTCGATGTCGCCGGACTGCACGTAGGCGGCCAAGCCATAGACCGTGTCGTTCGCCTGCCGGATCGCGTCTTCCTCGTCCGCGTAGGACAGGATGGAGAGCACCGGCCCAAAAATCTCCTCCCGCGCGATCTGCATGTCCGGCGTGACATGACCGAACACGGTCGGCCGCACGTAGAAGCCGCGGTTGAGGTTTTCCGGCCGTCCCGGCCCGCCGGCCACCAAGGTTGCCCCCTCGGCGATGCCGCTCTCGATGAGCTTTTGGATCTTGTCGTACTGCGCCTCGCTAACGACAGGCCCCAACTCGGTGTCATCCGCTTCCGGGCTGCCGGTCCGGAAGGCTTGCGCCCTCTCCTTGGCAATCGCCAAAGCGTCGTCATGGCGGCCGGCAGGCACCAGCATGCGCGTCGGCGCGTTGCAGGACTGGCCGGAATTGTCGAAGCAGCTGGCGACGCCATCCGCCACGGCCGAAGCCAAGTCGGCATCGTCCAAGATGATGTTGGCGGACTTGCCGCCGAGTTCCTGGGCGACGCGCTTGACCGTGTCTGCCGCCGTCTTCGCAACGATGATGCCGGCGCGCGTCGAGCCGGTGAAGCTCACCATGTCCACGTCCGGATGCGCGGCCATCGGCTGACCGACATCCGGCCCGGTGCCGTTGACCATGTTGAACACGCCGGGCGGCGTTCCGGCTGCTTCCATCACCTCCGCGAAGATGATCCCGCTGACCGGGGAAATTTCCGAGGGTTTCAGCACCATCGTGCAGCCGGCCGCGAGTGCCGGCGCGACCTTGCAGGTGATCTGGTTGAGCGGCCAATTCCACGGCGTGATCAGCGCGCAGACGCCCACCGGCTCGCGGAAGACGACCGTCGTTCCGCGCTTCTCCTCGAAGGAAAAATCTTCCAGCGCCTTGATGGCCGCTTCGAGGTGGGCGCGGCCGGTATAGGCCTGGCTGTCGCGGGCTCGGCTGATCGGGGCGCCCATCTCGCGGCTCAGCGCCTGCGCGATATCCTCGTACCGTTTGTTGTATTCCTCCAGGATGCGGCCGAGCAGCGCCAGCCGCTCCTCCTTTGTCGATTGCCCGAAGGTCTCGAACGCTTTCCTGGCGGCGGCGACGGCGCGGTTCACGTCCTCTTCCGAACCGACGGCAATTTGCGTGAACGCTTCTTCCGTCGCCGGGTCGATCACGTCCAGCGTGGCCGGTACAGCTGGATCAACCCAGGCGCCGTCGATGAAGAATTGCAGCCTGTGGTCCATGGTTCGTTCCGATGTTTGAAGATGTCGTGTTCTAGCGAGTTGGAGCGGCAGCGCCAGGCGGCAGGAGCGACATCAGCCGGTCGCGCGCACTATAAGAGGGGTGTGTGCGTTTCGCCGGAAGAATCCGGCCCGCGCAAGTGTCCTCAACACATGGGAACCGCTGATGCGGCTGCGCCCCTCACTTGCCAAGCAGCGCGGCAACCGCCTGGATCACGCTCGCGCCTGCGAAGGGGCTGAGAAGCACCAGCAGCAAGTTGATGCCGACGATCCAAAACAGCACCGTTTCGTCCCGCTTTGTGACCCGCCGCTTCTGCGGTTCGGGCTGCCAGGGCGGCGGCGGCGGTTCCTGCTTCCAGTCAAAGAACATCGGTCGAGGCTCCTACATCTCGTGACCGCCGAGCCCTGTCGGCATCACGCCGTTTCGATCTCCGCCTGCAAGGCTTCCATGTGCTGCGCGCCGGCGGAAGCCGCGGCCCGCTCGATGGCGCGGAAGCGCGCGACGACAGCCAGTCCCACGGGCGTCAACTGGGCGCCGCCGCCGCGGCTGCCGCCGCTCTGGGTGGAGATGACCGGCTTGCCGAAGAGGCGGTTCAACTCCTCCACCAAGTCCCAGGCGTGCTTGTAGGCCATCTCCATGCGCCGCGCGGCGGCCGAGATCGAGCCGAAGGCGGCGATCTGCTCCAGCAGTTCCACCTTGCCCGGCCCGATCCGCCCATGCGGCTCCAGGTCGATCCGCAAGCTCAGCGATGGCATGCTGCCGCTCCCGCTTCTCCGCTCCAAATCCAAACTAGCGCCGTCTATGCTTTGCGCTAGTCCTGTCCAGCGGCGCGGCCGATGCCGGCACGATCGAAGGTGACGGCCTTGACCACGGCGAACACTTCGCGCCCCGGCGCCAGCGCGAGCGCCTGGACGGAGTAGCGCGTGACGCGGGCCACGAGCGTGTCGCCGCCGCAATCCAGCCGCACAAGGGCTTCCGCCTCCTCGCCTCCCGCAATGTCGAGGATGCGGCAAGGCAGGATGTTGAGCGCGCTGAACCCTTCCGGCCGCACGGTTGCTATCGTGATGTCGCGCGCCCGCACCCGCGCGCGCACTTTAGCACCGACCGGAAGCTCGATCCGGGGAAGCCGCCACTCGCCGCCCCGCGCGTGCAGCACCGTCAGCGCGAATTCCTGGTCCTGGCCCGTCACCGCAAGCTCGATCAGCGCGCCGCCCTCGCCCTTCTCCGCCTCCGGCAGGAGGTCGAGGCGCGCCAGGATTTCGGCGGCTGGGCCGGATGCCGTGAGCTTGCCGCCCTCCAGCATTACGATGTCGGTGGCCAGCCGCGCCACTTCGGCGAGCGAATGGCTGACATAGATGATGGGGATCTTCATCTCGTCGCGCAGCCGCTCGATGAAGGGGAAGATTTCCGCCTTGCGCCGATCGTCCAGCGAGGCCAGCGGTTCGTCCATCAGGATCAGCTTTGGGCTGGCGAGAAGCGCGCGTCCGATCGCCACCCGTTGCTTCTCCCCGCCTGAAAGCGTCGCGGGCCTCCGCTCCAGCAGCGCACCTATGCCGAGCAAATCGACCACTGCGCCGAACTCCGCGTAGCGTTCGGCGGCCGGGGCGAAGAAGCGGCCATAGGCCAAGTTGTGCCGCACAGTCAGGTGAGGGAAGAGCCTGGCATCCTGGAAGACATAACCGATCCGCCGTTTGTGCGCGGGCACGAAAAGCCTCGCGGCCGTATCGACGAGCACGCGCGCGCCCACCTCGATGCGGCCGGCGTCCGGCCGCGCCAGCCCGCCGATCAGGTTGACCAGAGACGTCTTGCCCGAACCGGACGGTCCCCAGAGTGCCGTCAAGCTGCCGCTGCTGCGGAATGACGCGATGAGCGACACCGCGCCAAGCTGCTGCCGCACATCGACGGCGAGCATCAGGAAAGCTCGATGCGGCGGCTGATCCGCTTGGCCAGCCACTCCGAGGCAAGGAGCGCCGTAAAGGCGATTGCGATCGCAACCAGGGTCAGCCGCAGCGCGCCCGTTTCGCCGCCGGGCACCTGGGTGAAGGTGTAGATCGCCGAAGGCAGGGTCTGGGTTTCGCCGGGGATGTTCGACACGAAGGTGATCGTCGCGCCGAACTCGCCCATGGCCTTGGCGAAGCAGAGGATCATGCCCGCGACGATGCCGGGCAGGATCAACGGCAGCGTGATCGTGGCGAACACCAGCACCGGCGAGGCGCCCAGCGTCGCCGCGGCCGCTTCCAGCTTGCGGTCCACTGCTTCGATGGACAGCCGGATGGCGCGAACCAGCAGCGGAAATGCCATCACGGCGCAGGCGAGCGCCGCACCCGTCCAGCGAAAGGAAAAGACCAGGCCGAAATGCTCTGCCAGGAAACTTCCGGCTATCCCCCGCCGCCCGAATGAGAGCAGCAGCAGGTAGCCCGTGACGACCGGCGGCAGGATCAACGGCAGGTGCACGACGCCGTTCAGCACGCTCTTGCCTGGGAAGTTTTTCCGCGCAAGAAGCCATGCGATGGCAAGCCCGAAGGGCAGGCTCGCTACCGTGGCGACGCTGGAGACTTTCAGGGAAAGACGGACCGCATCCCACTCGTCGGGACTGAGATGCAGCCACTCCACGCCTGCCAGCTTAGTTCGAGGCGGCGGGCGTCAGCACGTTGAAGCCCTGCTCCTCGAACAGGCTTTTCGCCTTGGCCGATTGAAGGCACTTCAGAAACTTCGGTGTTTCCGCGTCCTGCGACTCGGCGGTTTGCGCGACGGGGTAGATGATCGGCGGGTGAGAATCCGCGGGGAAAGTGCCGACCACCTTCACCTTCGGATCGGAAGCCGCGTCCGTCTTATAGACGATGCCGAGCGGCGCCTCGCCGGAGGAGACCAGGGCCAGTGCGGCCCGCACGTTCTCGGCCTGCGCCACCTTACCCGACACGCCGTCCCAGGCGCCGAGCTTCTGCAACGCGGCCTTGCCGTACTTGCCGGCCGGAACGGAATCGACATTCGCCATGGCGAGCTTGCCGTCGCCGACGAGGCTCGCAAGATCAAAGCCTTGCGAGATGGTCGCCTGGATTGCGGACTCCTTCGGCGCCACCAGCACGATCTCGTTGCCGAGCAGGCGCACCTCGGTGTCCGGCTTGGTCAGCTTCTTGTCGGAGAGATACTTCATCCAGTCGAGGTCGGCGGATAGGAAGACGTCAGCCGGCGCGCCACTCTCGATCTGCTTGGCGAGCGCGGAGCTCGCGGCGTAGGAAATCGTTGCCTTCTCGCCTACTTCCGCCTCACAGGCGGTATTCACCGCATCGAGCGCGTTTTTCAGGCTTGCCGCCGCAAACACGGTGAGCTTCTCCTGCGCAAGCGCCGCCGGCGCGGCAATCAATGCGATGGCCGCAGCGGCAAGCCCCGCCCGCACGAAAGTTCCTGTTCTGTGCATTCCGCCATTCCTCTCCTGTGGGGCGCCTCATAGCCCGCTTGATCGCGCTATATCTGATCGAACATAACTCTAGGCGCGCAGCGTCAACTGGAAAGGGGTCGGGCACGATTGCCTTCAGCATTCGCGGCGGTAGATCAGACGCTTAGCACGCAGAGGAGTTACGCCATGAAGCTGAGCGCCCGCAACATGCTCAAGGGGAAAGTGGTTGAAGTCACCAAGGGCACAACGACCGCCCACGTGCGGATCGACATCGGCGGCGCGGTTGTGACGGCTTCCATCACCAATGAAGCCGTGGACGACTTGAAGCTGACGGTGGGCGAAACCGCCTACGCCGTCGTGAAGGCATCCGATGTAATGGTTGCGGTGGACTGACCGAAAGCCGCACCGGCACATGCATCCCGCGAGGTTCAGCGACGGCGCTCCGGCCGTCGGCTTTCGCGTCCTTCTGTCAGGCGAGGTCGAAGATGCTCAGCGTATAGGCGCCGGCGGCGTTCTTCACCCCGCTGACGTCGAGATAGTAGATCCCATCTGCTGAAGCCGTAAACTGGATGGCAGGATCCAGAGTCGTGGCCGTCGCGTCGTCATTATAGGCAAGCAGCGTCCCGCCGCTGTTGAACAGGTGCAGGTCGCCGTCACCGAGCATTCCCGCGCCTGCTCCGCCTGCGGCTGCGAGCTTATAGGTATGGCCGGCCTGCAGGTTGAAGCGGAACACGTCCGAGTCGCCGGCTGTTTCGATCGCCCCCATCACGCTGCCGCCTACGGCGATCTGGCCCAGGGGAGACGCCGTGTCGGTGATGGTGTCGGCAAGGTCATCGAAATTGGCGCGTGCGGTGACGCTGTAGCCGCCCGTGCCGCCGGCCGCCCCGCTGCCGGCTTCCAGGTAGAGCGTGCCGTTGGCGGTGGCGGTATAGACGATGCGCGAGTTTGTGCCGTTGTAGTTGTTGTTGGCCAGCATCGCCGTGCCGTTGCCGTTGA
>CAXTCF010000003.1:57804-60862 GCA_964242945.1 uncultured Rhizobiaceae bacterium
GAGTTTGTGCCGTTGTAGTTGTTGTTGGCCAGCATCGCCGTGCCGTTGCCGTTGAGCAGGCGCAGTGCCGTGTCGGGCAGCGCGGCAGAGCCGTTGTTGCTGCTGACCAGATCAAAAGTGTAGCTGGTGCCTGCTGTCAGCGTTACCGCAAAGACGTCAAGATCGCCGGCCTTTTCCAGCACGCCGGACACCGCGGCTCCTGCCGTGGCTACGCTGCCCAGCGTGCCCGCCCCGTTGAAGGTGTTGCGGTAGTCATCGAAATTAGCGCGTGCGGTGACGCTGTAGCCGCCCGTGCCGCCTGCTGCCCCGCTGCTGGCTTCGAGATAGAATGTGCCGGTAGCTGTCGCGGTATAGACGATATGCGAGTTGGCGCCGTTGAAGTTGTTGTTGGCCAGCATCGCCGTGCCGTTGCCATTGAGCAGGCGTAGTGCCGTGTCGGGCAGCGCGGCAGAGCCGTTGGCGCTGCCGATGAGATCGAAGGTGTAGCTGGTGCCTGCCGCCAGCGTCACCGCAAACACATCCAAGTCGCCTGCCGCTTCGAGCCGGCCTGAGGATGCCACGCCGGTGGTCGCGACATTGCCGAGATTGCCGGTGCCATTGAACGTATTGCGGTAATCGTCGCTTGGCGGCTGTGTCCCGCCGCCGGAGGCGCTCACCAGATAAGTTCCCGTACCCGCTCCCGTGGCGCTGGCGGCGGCAAGGTAGAAGAGGCCGCTGCGGGTGGCGGTGTAGCTGAAGGTGGCTTCCTGACCGCTCTGTGCCGTGCTGTCGCCAAGCGTGGGGCTCTGCGCCGTGTTGCTGTCGTATAGCGCAAGGGAGAAGGTATTGAGCGATCCATTGCCGGACGGGCTGCCCTGCATCCGGAAGGTGTAGGTGGTGCCTTGGGTGAGCTCGACCTGGAAAACGTCGCTGTCGCTCGACACTTCCAGCGTGCCGGTTTTGCTCCCGTTGGGACTGAGGGTGCCAAGCGCCTCGCCGGAGGACGCATCGGCGAAGCGGTCGCGGTAGTCGTCCGGCCCGACCGCCCCGCCGCTAGCGGTTACCGTGTAGCGGCCGAGGCTGGTTCCGCTGGATGACGCGGCATAGAGGTAGTAGGCGCCGGTCGCAGTGGCGGTAAACGAGAACGTTGCGGGATCGGAACTGTTTGCGCCGGTATCGCCGGTGAGATAGGTGCCGGCACCGTTCGTCAGGCGCAGATTGAAGTTGGGCAGCGGCGTGCCGGTGGTGCTTGCCGCCATGGAGAACGTATAGGTCATGCCCTGGGTGAGCGTGATCTTGAAGGCGTCCACGTCACCCTGTGTTTCGACCGTGCCGGCCGCCTGGCCGCCCGGAACGAGGCTGCCCGGCAGATCGCCTGTGCCTGCCGAGTCATTCCAGTCGTCGGCGTAGTCGTCGCCGGAGCCGCCCGACGCGCTCAGCGTGTAGGTGCCGATCTGGTTGGTGAAGCTCGCGTTGGCGTAGAGATAGTACGCGCCGGTCGTGGCGGCGGTGAATTGCAACGTGGCGGGGTCGGTGGCGCCGCTGCCGCTGTCGCTGGTGATGCTGCCGCCGGCGCTGTCCTTGAGATAGAGGCCGTATTGCGTGAGCGAGGTGCCGGTCTGGCCTGCACCAAGTGTGAACGTGTAGGTCATGCCCTGCGTGAGCATGATCTTGAAGGCATCAACGTCGCCCACAGTCTCGATCTTGCCCGTGGTCGATGTGCTGGGCGCGAAACCGCCGACGCTGTCGCCAGTGCCTGCGGAGTCGTTCCAGTCGTCGGCATAGTCGTCGCCGGTGCCGCCGGATGCGCTCAGCTTGTAAGTGCCGGTCTGGCTGCTGAAGCTCGCATTGGCGTAGAGATAGTAGGCGCCGGTCGCGGTGGCGGTGAACTGGAAAGTGGCGGGATCGGTCGTGCCGCTGCCGCTGTCGCTGGTGATGCTGCCGCCGGCACTGTCCCTGAGGTAGAGGCCGTATTGCGTCAAACTCGCGCCGGTCTGACCGGGCCCAAGCGTGAACGTATAGGTTATGCCCTGGACAAGATTGATCTTGAAGGCGTCCGTATCGCCGATCGTTTCGATGCTGCCGGTGATCGATCCGCTGGGCGACAGGGTACCAGGCGTGTCGCCAGTGCCGCCGGAGTCGTTCCAATCATCGGCGTAGTCGTCGTCGATGCCGGCCGTCGAAGCGAGCTTGTAGGTGCCGGTCTGGCTGCTGAAGCTCGCATTGGCGTAGAGATAGTAAGCGCCGGTCGTGGTGGCAGTGAACTGGATGGTCGCAGGATCGGTGGCGCCGCTGCCGCTGTCGCTGGTGACGCTGCCGCCGGCGTTGTCCCGGAGGTAAAGACCGTATTGCGCCAAGCTCGTGCCGGTCTGACCGGGCCCAAGCGTGAAGATGTAAGTCATGCCTTTGACGAGGCTGATCGCAAACGCATCCGTATCGCCGATCGTTTCGATGCTGCCGCTGGCTGAACTGTTCGGCGAAAGCGAACCCACTGGGTCGCCATAGCCGCCCGCGTCATTGTAGGTGTCGGCATAGTCGTCATCGATGCCGGCCGTCGAAGCGAGCTTGTAGGTGCCGGTCTGGCTGCTGAAGCTGGCGTTGGCGTAGAGGTAGTAGGTGCCTGTCGCGGTGGCCTTGAACTGGATGGTGGCGGGATCGGTTGTGCCACTGCCGCTGGCGCTGGTGATGCTGCCGCCGGCGCTGTCCCTGAGATAGAGGCCGTACTGCGCCAAGCTCGCGCCGGTCTGACCGGGCCCAAGCGTGAACGTGTAGGTCATGCCTTTGACGAGGCTGATCGCAAACGCATCCGTGTCGCCGATCGTCTCGATGCTGCCGCTGACCGAACTGTTCGGTGAGAGCGAGCCCACTGGGTCGCCATAGCCGCCCGCGTCGTTGTAGGTGTCGGCGAAATCGTCGTCGATGCCGGCCGTCGAGGACACCGTGTAAGTGCCGGTCTGGCCGCTGAAGCTCGCATTGGCGTAAAGATAATAAGCGCCGGTCGTGGTGGCCTTGAACTGGATGGTGGCGGGATCGGTTGTGCCGCTGGAGCCGGAGCAGGGGTTGGTGGCGCCCCCGAAGT
>CAXTCF010000003.1:60876-72143 GCA_964242945.1 uncultured Rhizobiaceae bacterium
GAGGCCGTACTGCGACAGCGATGCGCCGGTCTGGCCTGCACCAAGCCTGAACGTATAGGTCATGCCCTTCACGAGCGAGAAGCGGAAGGCATCCACGTCGCCCGCAATTTCGATAGTTCCCGAAATGGAATTGCCCGGTGTTACGCTCGGCACATTCGCGTCGTTGTAGGAATTGCCATAGTCGTCGGCCATCGCCCTGCCCTCCCCGCCGCGATGCGGCCACCCCAATCAGCGCCAAGCCCCAGGCGCACGGTTTTGCCCAAAATCCGAGCATCATTGCGCAATTAGGCTGCGATCATGACGTAACGTGAATTTAATGTCTATTGTGACTGGAAAATTTCAACCAGTGATACAACAGACAAAGCGCGGAGGTTAATCGCGCTTTGGCCGGTCATGCCCGGCAGCAGTCGCCGACGCGCCTGAGCCAGATCGGAACCAGCCGGGGTGGACGGATCCAACCGGCGGATGGCAGTTCATGCCGATGCTTGGCGAGCAAGGAAGTATTGGTGGGTGTGCACAGGATCGAACTGTGGACCCGCTGATTAAGAGTCAGCTGCTCTACCGACTGAGCTACACACCCGCGCGTCCCGAAAAGGGGACGTCGATGAGCGGGCATATAAAGCCGGGTTCCAGCCGTGTCCAGCCCTGCCGGCGCCGTTTCCCGACGCTTTGCGGGAGACTGGAGGCCGATCAGTCGAAGGCTTGGCGCGCTCGGCCAAGGTGCCAGCGGACCAGTCCCGCCATATGCGGCATCAGGCCGTCCGGAAGGTCGTCCGCGCTGCGGATGATCACGGGCCCTGCGATCTCCGGGTCGGCCTCGCGCGCGGCGAAGCCGGCGATCCCCGCTGCGATGGTTTCTGCCGGTTCGGGCAGGAAGTAGCGGCGGAAGATCGCTGTACCCGCAACGTCGGACCAGATGTGGAAGCCCGGTTCGCAGCGTGCGCCCGCAAGATCGATGCCGGTCTCCTCCCGCACCTCGCGCTCCATGTTGAAGGGCAGGTCCACCTGGCCATCGCGGAAGTCGCAACGCTCGAACGAGCCCGCGGCAAAGTAGATACGGCCGGCATTGACCGTGTGGCCGCCCATCCGGATGGCAACCAGCGCGTTGTCCGACGAGACCAGCGCGGCATGGGCGAAGGCGTGATCCGCCGAAGGGAGCGGGCGCAGCCGGCGCCAGAGAAGGAAGGCGGAGTAACGCACGAGATGGCAGGCCCCTTCGAGCCGCCGCGCGGAGTAACGCAGATGCGAAAGCAGCATCACTTCGCCGTCGAACAGCGCCGGCTTTTCCGCCCGCTCCCGCTGCCAGTTCGCGGCGATCGCCGCTGCGTTCTCTTCCGCGAAGGGGTGCGGCCCGGGCTGAAGGCGGATGTCCACCGCATCGACCGGCAGGATGAGCCCACGCGGGATATCGAACGGCATCGGCGATCAGCCCAAAGACAGGGTGATGGCGACCGGACAGTGATCGGAGGCCTTGGGCCGGTCCCAACCGGCGCGGGGCAAGCGCGGCACCTCCTGCCCCGGCGGAAAAGGCGTGCGCCAGGGCTGCCCGGACCGCACGATATCCGGCACGGCGTCTGCGTTCTTGGCCGCCAAGCCCGGCGAAAGGAGGATGTAATCCAGCTGGCACAAATGGCGTTCGCCGGGGCCTCGCGTATGAAACAGCGTCCATCGGTCGTTTACGGGGCGGCGCTCTACAGCGTTCACCGCAAAACCGTCCGCCAGCCAGACGTTCAAAGCGGACTGCGCCTCCGCGATAGGTTGGAACGTGTAGTTCCCGATGTCGCCGCCGCCTACCAAGACACGCTCGCGGTAATCGTTGCAGTCGCCGCAGATCGCCCAATCGGCATGCGCGACATCTCCACCGAAGCGCTGCTCCACCAGCAGCCGGACGGCTTTGGCTTCCGCCGTGCGCAGCGGCATGGAAGCCTCCCGGCCGTCCGCGCCGCGTCCCGCCATGGATTTAAGGTGCAGCAGAAAGAGCGTCAGCGGCTTGCCGCCGACCTTCAGGTCCACGACGAAGCAGTCGCGGCGGAAGATGCGCTCTTTCGGCCCGAAGCCGGCCGCCGCCAGTTCGGGCGTGTGCAGGCCCAACTCGGCAAAGGTAAGCTCCGCGTGGCTGCGCATTTCTACAACTTCGATCGGCTCGCCATCGGCTGTCGCGTCGCGCAGCATCAAGGCCACGTCGATGCCGCGAACGTCATTGCCGGTCGAGACGAGCTTGCGGCGATAGCCCCGCCCGATCATCTTGTAGAGATAATTGTATTCGAAGGCGCCGAGGGCTGCCTCGTCGTCCACTTCCTGGAGGCAGACGATGTCGCCCTGCGTTGCGGCGAGCGCCAGCGCCGTCAGCTGCCGGTTGTCGTCCGTTTGCGCGACGGCCCTGGCGCTTTCCAGCTCACGAAACTGTGCTTCGTCTCCGATGGAGTAGAGGGAAAGCGAGCGATCAAGGTTCATCCGGTTGTGAAAGCCGGAAAAATCGAAGCGGCGGAGGAGGTTCTCCACATTGAAGGTCGCAAGGCGGAAGGGCATCGCGGCTTCTTTGCCCCGACACCCCGGCGAAAACAAGCGCTTCTCTACAACCCGCCGATGAACGAATGGGAACGATTCGGTTCAGCGTCCGTTCAGGACGCAGGTTTCATTCCGGTTCCTGTTTGGTTCCAAATCGCTGGAACCGGATGTTTCGGGAGAACAAGAAGATGAAGACCGGACTTTTTTCCACCGCGCGGCGATGGGCTGCTGCTCTCGGCATGGCCGCGGCCGTGACCGCGCCGACGCTTTCTACCCAGGCTCTTGCCGCGCCGTTCGTACCGCTAGCCCAGGCTAGCGTTCCCGCCGCACCTGAGGCTGGTGTGGTGCAGGTTCGTGATCACAGCAACGGCCGGCGCTACTATCGCCACGGCGGTTGGGATCGCGGCCGCTACTACCGTCACCGGCACCACCGCAATGACGGCCTGGCGCTCGGCCTTGGTCTCGGCATCGGTTTGCCGCTTGCCTACCTCGCCACACGGCCATCCTACAATTATGCTCCTTATGGCTATGACGACGGCTACTATGTGCGCCGCGTGCCGCGCCCGGTTTACCAGGGCTACGGCAATCGCCACGTGAGCTGGTGCTACAATCGCTATCGGTCCTACCGGGCGTATGACAACACCTTCCAGCCGAACCATGGGCGCCGCCAGCAGTGCTATTCGCCCTTCAGCTGAGCGCCGGCAGGTAAAGGCTGGAATGGAAAGAAAAAACCCGGAGAGTATCGCTCCGGGTTTTTTGCATTTGCGGAATCGTCTTTAGTTCTTGGCCCCGTCCGCCCGCTTGTTCTTGGCGTTTTCCGCGCAATCCGTATCGCCAAAGGCGCGAGGATGCGCAAATAGGGGCTGTGGATCGCCTTCAGTTCTTCGCCTTGTCCACCAGCTTGTTCTTGGCGATCCACGGCATCATGCCGCGCAGCTTCTCGCCGACCTGCTCGATCTGGTGGCTGTCGTTCATCCGGCGGATGCCCTTGAAGCGCGCAAGGCCCGAACGGTACTCCTGCATCCATTCGGACGTGAACTTGCCGGTCTGGATGTCCTTCAACACCCGCTTCATCTCGGCCTTGGTTTCGGCCGTGATGATGCGTGGGCCGGAAACGTACTCGCCCCACTCCGCGGTGTTGGAGATGGAATAGTTCATGTTGGCGATGCCGCCTTCGTAGATCAGATCGACGATCAGCTTCACCTCGTGCAGGCACTCGAAATAGGCCATCTCCGGCGCATAGCCGGCTTCCACCAGCGTCTCGAAACCGGCGCGGATCAGTTCCACCAAGCCGCCGCAGAGCACCACCTGCTCGCCGAACAGATCGGTTTCGCATTCTTCCTTGAAGTTCGTCTCGATGATGCCGGAGCGCCCGCCGCCGACGCCGCAGGCGTAGGACAGGCCGAGATCGAGGGCGTTGCCGCTGGCGTCCTGATGCACGGCGACGAGGCACGGAACGCCGCCGCCCTTCTGGTACTCGCCGCGCACCGTATGGCCTGGCCCCTTCGGGGCAACCATCAGCACATCCACCGACGATTTCGGCTCGATCAAACCGAAATGCACGTTGAGCCCGTGGGCGAAGGCGATCGCCGCGCCGTCCCGGATGTTCGGTGCGATTTCGTTCTTGTAAATGTCGGCCTGAAGCTCGTCGGGCGTGGCCATCATCATCAGGTCGGCCCACTTGGCGGCTTCCGCCACCGTCATCACTTTCAGCCTGTCCGCTTCGACCTTCTTGGCCGTCGGCGAACCCTGCTTGAGACCGACGGCGATTTCCGCCACGCCGGAGTCCTTCAGATTCAGCGCATGCGCTCTGCCCTGGCTGCCATAGCCGATGACGGCAACCTTCTTGCCTTTGATGAGGTTCAGATCGGCATCCCGATCGTAGTAAACGCGCATGAGCTTTCCTTATGTCTCGTGTCTGAATGCCCTAGCGAAGCTCTTATCGCGAGGCAACTCACTTGCCGAGGCGGCATCCTTGCAATTAGATGGTGCAATCACGTTTTTCGGGCATCTGGGGACAATGGCTAAAACACCACGAGAATTTACCTTCAAACTCACTGAAACGGAGGCAGCAGAACTGGCCGCCCCATCTGGACAAGGTGGCCATCAAAATCTACACAAGCGTCTTCTAGAGGAACTTGCGGATGGCAACCGCACTGTCACGTTTGATGATCAAGAGCTAGGTGAGCTTATCCGCTATGCAACGCAGTATGGCAGTGGCGGATTTCAGGGAAGGCTCCGCAGAGCCTTCCGGCGGTCCATTAATGAGCTTTTTCAGAATTAATTAGCATAGCTTCGGCGAAAAATAGTGATCCCACGAAATCTGTGGTTGGTTGACTTCCACATCCCGATAGTAGCTTCAATTTGAAAAAAGTCTTTTCTATACATTGGAAGAACTTGGTCGAGCCATACGACATGCGCCCCGATAGGTAATCTTTGTAGCGCCTTCAACACCTTGTTTCTACTAACCATACTGGTGCCATAGTGCTCGCAGTCTTCAATACTATAGGGAGGATCAGCAAGCACAAGGTCATATCTATCAAGCGGCACGTCCAAAAGTGTTTGCGCGTCATCAACGTATGTCGGATTGAGAGCTGAATTTAAATCTACAGTGTCGCCAGGAAATTCCTGTGTATCTACTTTGCCACTAAATAAATGGAGGGTGCGCTTCTTTTCTGGAAACAAAGCTTTGACCCTTCGCAGGTAACCTGCTGGGTAGCCGCCGTAGTAGGTGGATTTTACGCGATAATCATTTCCCATGATCCACGTGCCTACAATACGACCGTCTTCAGCCATAAAAAGGCTCTTTGGAAAGCCAGTCTGCCTGCTGTAGTTGTCTATTCGATCATCCCAATCCATCTGCAACTCCTTAAAGTGGTAGGAGCGGCATAGAAAAAAAGCTCAAGAAGTACCAGCCCTAGCGGCTGCGACAAATGTACGCGGCTGTTACGGGCGAGCCACTTGGTTTGCTCCTGCCGAAATTCGTGCTGATGTGATGCGCGGAAGAGAAGCTTCTTGTGAAGGCAGCGCGTCGAGCCCGACCTCAGATAAGTCTTGCAAATGAAGGGTTGAGAGACGACCGCAGGGCAGTCGCGTCACCGCCGGCTGCGCCGTTCGCTCCTTGACGGCTCAACTCCGCCTGCATCAAGCGACGCGAACTTGGAGTACCACTGCGATATCATCGACGGCACGTCTTCGGCCGCCGCCGGCTTGCCGATGAGGTAGCCTTGCGCGCAGGCGCAGCCGAACTCGCGCAGCATGGCAAGCTGATCTGCCGTCTCCACGCCTTCGGCCGTGATGCGCATTCCGATGCTTTTGCCAAGCTCGATGATGCCTTTCACCAGATTGCGGTCGAACGGATCGGAACAGATGTTCGCAACGAAGGATCGGTCGATCTTGATTCGGCCGACGCGGAACTGCCTGAGATGGGACAGGGAGGCATGGCCCGTGCCGAAGTCGTCCAGAGCGCAGACGATGCCGAGATCGGCCAAGCCCGCGATCGTTTCGGCCACCCGGTCGGGCTCGCGCCCTAGGAATGCTGTTTCGACGACTTCGATCTTCAGACACTCGGATGGGAGGCCATGGCGGCGCAGCGCCGTTTCCACCCGCGCAACGAGATCGGGGCGATGCAGCTGCGAGTCAGACGCATTCACGTTGACGGCCGCCACTGGCACGCCTCGTTCGCGCCACACCTTCATGTCGCGGAGCGACGCTTCGAGCACGAAGTCGTCGATGGCAAGCGCAAGCTGGGGGTCCCGGAACGCTGCCGCGAAATCGGCGGGTGACAGCAGTCCGCGGATGGGGTGCCGCCAGCGGACCAGCGCTTCCAGCCCGCGCACCAGCCCGGTGCGCAGATCGACGATCGCCTGATAGAACGGCAGGAGTTCGCCGTTCGCGATGGCGAGGGGCAGGTCGCGGCTGAGTTCCGAGCGCGCGTGGCGGGCTTGCCCCATCCACGCCTCGAAGAAGCGCAGTGTCGAACGGCCGCTGCGCTTGGACTCATACATGGCGGCATCAGCCGAAGCCAAAAGGGCGCCGGCATTTTCACCATCTCGGAAGGACAGGGCCGCGCCGATGCTGAGCCCGGTGCGGATGGCATGGCCGCCAACCTCGAAAGGCTCCGCTACATCAGCCGCAAGGCTGCGCAAGATGCTTTTGAACTGGTCGCGGCTGGCGTCCGGCGGGCCCAGCAGCGCGAATTCATCCCCCGCCAGCCGCGCCGCCGTGCAGCCGGCGCTTGTCAGCCGCTCAAGGGCTTGCGCCACGCGCACGAGTATCTCGTCGCCGATTGCGTGCCCGAAGCCGTCGTTGATCCGCTTGAAATGATCGATATCGACCAGAGCGAGGTAGAACCGCCGGCCTGCGGCGAACGCGGACCCGATCTGGTCCAGCGCATAGCGCCTGTTGGCGATCTGGGTCAGCGGATCGGTGAGCGAGGTCTGCACCGCCGCATCGCGCGCGGCCCGCAATGTCTGCTCGTTGTTCTTGAGCGCGGTGATGTCCTGGCCGATCGACAGGATCCAACCCCCTTCGAGCCGCCGCTCCGTGAGCCAGAACCAGCGGCCGTCGCAGAAATCAACTTCGAAGGCGCGGAAGGCAGGCCCGTGGCGCCGCAGCCGATCGGCCTTTGCGATCCAGCCATCGATGTCGTCGGTCTTGATCAGCGTGCCTGTGTTTGCAGCGTGGCAGGAACGGATGATCGAGCCGAAGGACGGAAAAGCCTCCGCCGCCACACACCAGGCTTCGCGGAAAGCGGTGTTGCCATAGGCTAGGATGTCGGCTGGATCGAACAGAGCGATGGCCTGCGGACCGTCGTCGATCGCGGCAAACAGGGCGTCGCGCACGGGCGCATGCTGATCCCATGTTCGGCGGCTCGATTGCCGCGGGAGCGGGCATGCCGTGTTTGGCTGATTTGACATCCTGAGCAGCAACCTGCCGCAAGATGATTGCTAAGGTGTTGCGATTGCCGACTGAAAAGCCGGCGGTGGGAAGCCCGGCTTTTCGCAGCGTGGGGATGCTTTCGCCTGCTCACCGCACGGTGCGGCGGCTTAGATGGCGACCTGCGTGCCGATCTCCACCACGCGGCCGGTGGGAATCTGGAAATATTCCGTGGCGTCTGTCGCGGTGCGGGCCAGCGCGATGAACAGCTTGTCCTGCCAGATCGGCATGCCGGAGGTGGCGGATGCCCTGAAGGAGCGGCGCGACAGAAAGAACGACGTCGTCATGATGTCGAACTTCCAGCCCTGCTTGCGGCATATAGCGAGCGCGCGCGGGATGTGGGGTTGCTCCATGTAGCCGAACTTCATCGTCACCAGCATGAAGTGATCGGTTACCGGCTCCATCTTCACGCGCTCGGAGTCGGCCACCGCCGGCTGCTGCGCCGTCACCACGGAAAGCACGGCGTTCTGCTCGTGCAGCACCTTGTAGTGCTTCAGGCTATGCAGCAGGGCGGACGGTGCGCTTTGCGGGTCGCTGGTGAGGAATACGGCGGTGCCCGGCACGATCACCGGCGGCTTCTTGCTCAAGGATTCCACGAGCAGGCTGAACGGGATCTCGTTCTTGCGCGTCTTGGCGAAGAGGTAGCGTGTGCCGCGCACCCAGGTCCACATGATCACGCCCATGCCGGCTGCGACCATGATCGACACCCAGCCGCCGTCGATGATCTTGGCGGCGTTGGCGAGGAAGAAGCCGGCATCGATGATGCCGAACAGGATCGCCAGCCCCGCCGCTGCACCCAGGCTCCACATCCAGCGGTGGCGCATCACCACGAAAAGCAGGATCGTCGTCATCAGCATCTCGCCCGTCACCGAGATGCCGTAGGCCGAGGCCAGCGAGCTGGACGCGCCGAAGCCGACCACCAGCAGCACCACGCCGAGCGCGATCAGCAGGTTGACGCGCGGCATGTAGATCTGGCCGGACTGTTTTTCCGACGTGTGCTGAATTTCGAAGCGCGGCAGGAGGTTCAGCTGCACCGCCTGCCGGGTCAGCGAGAAGGCGCCGGAGATCACCGCCTGGCTGGCGATAACGGTGGCGACCGTTGCAAGCAGCACGATCGGCAGCAGAGCCCAGGACGGCATCATCTCGAAGAACGGCGTGCCGATCGGCCCGTGATGCGAAAGCACGAAGGCGCCCTGTCCGAAATAGTTCAGGAGCAGGCAGGGAAACACGATCGCCAGCCAGCTCGTGACGATCGGGCGCCGGCCGAAATGGCCGAGGTCCACGTAAAGCGCTTCCGCCCCCGTCACCGCCAAAAACACCGCGCCGATGGTGATAAAGGCGATATCGGCCTGGTCGAACAGGAAGGCGAAGGCGTAGTAGGGATTGATGGCATACAGGACGGTCGGGTCGTCCACGATGTGGTAGAGCCCGGAAAGGCCCAGCACGGCGAACCAGATCGCCATGATCGGCCCGAAGACGCGCGCGACATTTTCCGTCCCTAAGCGCTGCACCGCAAACAGCACGGCTAGGATCACGAGCGTGATCGGCACGATATAAGGCGCGAAGGCCGGTGTGACTTCTTCAAGCCCCTCGACGGCGGACAGCACGGACACCGCGGGCGTTATGATCGCATCGCCGAAGAACAGGGCGGCGCCGCACAGCCCGATCACCAGGATGGAGCCGGCCCGCGCGGGATAAGACGCCCGCGCCAGCGCCATCAGGGAAAGCGTGCCGCCCTCGCCCTTGTTGTCGGCCCGCAGCACGAAAACGACGTATTTGATCGTGACGATGATCGTCAGCGCCCAGACGATGAGCGACAGCACGCCGAGCACGTCGCTGCGATTGGCCACGTTGCCCTCTGTCGCGGCATGCAGAGCTTCGCGGAAGGCGTAGATCGGGCTCGTGCCGATGTCGCCGAACACCACGCCGAGCGCGCCCAGCATCAGGCTCGCAGTCGTGGAAATCGGAGGGGCGTGCGCGGCGGAAGCTGCGCTGCCAGTATCGGCAAGAGCCATAGCGGGATCGGCTTCCTTCATGCTCGCATGAGCCGCTGCGTGGCTTCCATAATGCGCGGCCTGGAAAACACGTTGCAGCGCAGGAAAGGCGAGGCTGCGGATATAGTGTACCTGCCCGCGGTGCGAAACCACCCTGTCAGGCCTGCCGGAAGTCGCGTCATCGCACCACGGTCAGCTTCTGGGCGGCGCGCGTGACGGCCGTGTAGAGCCAGCGCTGGCGCGTGTCCTTGAAGGCCCAGGATTCGTCGAACAGCACGACATTGTTCCACTGCGACCCCTGAGCCTTGTGGACGGTCAGCGCATAGCCGTAGTCGAAGTCGTCATAGCGCTTCTTCGTCGCCCAGGCGATTTCCGCTTCGGGATCGTCGAAGGCATCCTTCATGAGCTTGATCTTGGCGACGCCGCGGTCGGGATCGTCTTCCTCAGGCGAAACCAGGAGGTTGATGCCCGGCTTGGTCGTCTCGCGCGAAGAGGTCATCACCTTCCACAGCGAGCCGTTGAGCAGGCCCTTGGCCGGATCGTTGCGCAGGCAGACGAGTTTGTCGCCGGCCTGCGGGAAGTTGGCGGTAAAACCCTTCAACTCGCGCAGGCGGGTGTTGTAGCGGCGGCGCGTGCGGTTTGTGCCGACGAGAACCTGATCAGCGGCGAGCACGAGTTCCTTGGTCACCTCGTCCTTGCCGATCACCTGCGCCTCGCCGAAGTCGCCGCGCATGAACTCCTTGCCCTCGCGTACGTCCTGAGCCAGCCGGATGATGGCGTTGTCGCGCGCCTGCCGGTGGATCTCGGTCAGCAGGAAATCCGGCTCGGCATCGGTGAAGAAGCCGCCGCCGGACACGGGCGGAAGCTGGCCGGGATCGCCCAGCACGAGCACCGGCGTGCCGAAGGAAAGCAGGTCTCTGCCCAACTGCTCGTCCACCATGGAGCACTCGTCGATGACCACGAGCTTGGCCTTGGCGATAGGGCTCTGGCGGTTGAGAGAGAAGGTCGGCGACACCGAAGTCTTGCCGGTCGTCTCGTCCGCCACGCTTTCCTCGCCACGCGGCCGGTAGATCAGCGAATGGATGGTGCGCGCATTGGCTGCGCCCTTGGAGCGCAGCACTTGCGCCGCCTTGCCGGTAAAGGCGGCAAACTGCACGCCGCCGGTGATGCCTTCCGCGAAGTGCCGCGCCAAAGTCGTCTTGCCCGTGCCGGCATAGCCAAACAGGCGGAACACGGATTTCGGCCGGTCCTTCAGCCAGCGGGCGACCGCCTTCAACGCTTCGTCCTGCTGCGGGGAGAACTGCATGGCCGTGATCAACAGGATTTGGTTCGAAACGGCAAGCGCACGAGGCAAGGAACCGCGCTAAAACCGCGGCCCGGACTCAGGAACCTTTAACTCTCGCAGTGCGAGGGTGAAGCCCCTCGCTCGGTTTGAGACCAGCTCGTTCATGTGGTTCACGGGATCGTCCTTGTCCGTCGCAGCGCGCAGCGCTGGCGAAGACGCGCCCGGTGACCCGGCGCACGCTCTGGCATCCATCCTGCTCGACGGGCTTGAAGGGACGGGAGCGGCGGTCTGCCTTTCCGACGCGGACGACAACATCCGTTTCCTGAACGCGGCGTTCCGGCAATCCTTTCTTCCCGACATGCCCAACCGTTCCCTCAACTTCACCGACGCCATCTGCGAGGCGATCCTGACCCGCCGGGGCATCAAACTTGAATCGATGCCGATCGAGCGCTTCCGCCAATCCATCCGGGAGCGCCGGAAGAGCGGGAAGCTGTTTGCTTTCTGCGTCGATTGTCACGACGGGAAATGGTGGCGCATGGAGG
>CAXTCF010000004.1:0-66160 GCA_964242945.1 uncultured Rhizobiaceae bacterium
GCGTTCGCGTCGCATAGTGTTTAATTTAGGAGCGACCCGAAGGCCGCCCGTTTCCTGCTCTTCATGAGCGGACCCGTTCTTTGAAAAAACCGGCCGGTTTCCCGGCGCGGTGCCGACAAGGCGCGTCTGCGCTTGTGCCAGGCGCGCCGAGCCGGAATGGCCTCAAAACGGCTTCACGATCACCAGGATCACGATGCCGATCATCAGCAAAGCGGGAATTTCGTTCATCATCCGCCAGAAGCGCGCCGATTTCGTGTTGCGGTCCTCGGCGAAGCGCCGGACGCTTGCAGCGAGATAGCCGTGATAGGCGGAAAGCAGCACGACGAGCCCGATCTTGGCATGAAGCCAACCTGCCTCGAAGCGGAACCCTTCCCAGCCGAGCCAAAGGCCCAAGACCCAGGTGGCGATCATCGCGGGGTTGACGATGATGCGCAGAAGCCGCCCCTCCATGCGCTTCAGCCCTTCCGAGAAGGGCGAGCCCTTTGGTGCGTGCTCGACATGGTTCACGAAGAGGCGGGGCAGATAGAGGATTCCCGCCATCCACGAGATCACGGCGACCACGTGGAACGCCTTGATCCAGAGGTAGAGGCCTTCGGGCGCCCACAGGAACAGCACCGCGGCCAGAAGGGCGAAGACGCCGAGCGCGGCAAAAGCCCGCTTCGCGGCGCGGCGGCCGCTCGCGGTTTCGCCGGCCGCGCTCAAGGGCGAAACCCCCGCACCCGCTTCAGCATCCGCTCCACGTTCGCCACCGGCGCTTCGGGCGTGATGCCGTGGCCGAGGTTGAACACCAGCGGCCCCTCCCCAAGCGCGTGCAGGATCGCGTCCACGCCCTCGTCCAGCGCGCTGCCGCCGGCCACCAGCCGCAGCGGGTCGAGGTTGCCCTGCACCGCGCCTTGCCTCTGCAAGGCCTGCGCCTGGGAAAGCGGCACGGTCCAGTCGAGGCCAAGCCCCTGCACGCCGGTCTGCTCACGAAAGGCGTCGTAGTTCGCGCCGGCGCCCTTGGGAAAGCCGATCACCGGCGTGCCGGGACAGGCGGTACGCACCGTCGCCGCGATTTTCCGCACCGGCTCGATGCAGAAGGCCCGGAAGCAGGCATCGTCCAGCACGCCGGACCAGGAGTCGAAGATCTGCACCGTATCGGCGCCGGCTTGCGCCTGGCGGATCAGAAAGGCAGCGCACCATCCGGCAAGCGTGTCGAGAAGCTGCCGGAAGGCTTGTGGATGGCGATAGGCGAACAGCCGCGCCGGCGCCTGGTCGGGCGTTCCGTGGCCGGCGATCATGTAGGTGGCAAGCGTCCAGGGCGCGCCGCAGAAGCCGATCAGCGTGGTCTCGCCCGGCAACTCGGCGCGCAGCCGCCGCACCGTCTCATAGACGGGCGCCAGATGCTCGTGGAAGCGCGAAGGGTCGAGCCGCGCGACGTCCTCAGGCCCCATCGGCTCCATGCGGGGCCCGCGGCCCTCCTCGAACCAAAGCTTCCGGCCCAGCGCATGCGGCAGGACGAGGATGTCGGAGAACAGGATCGACGCATCGAAGCCGAAACGGCGGATCGGCTGGAGCGTCACTTCCACCGCGAGGTCGGGGTTGTAGCAGAGGTCGAGAAAGGAACCGGCCTTCTTTCGCGTCTCGCGGTACTCCGGCAGGTAGCGCCCGGCCTGGCGCATCATCCAGACGGGCGGCGGGAAACCCGTCTCGCCGCCCAGCACCCGCAGCATCGTGCGCCCGGCCTTCCCGGCACCTTCCGGCTTGGCGAGAGCGTGGTCGGAGAGTTCGCCCATATTCAAAGAGAATCCATAAAGAAGAGTCTTCTGATTCTTAGACTCTGTGAGAGTCGGGGATTTGTCCGCACCGGGAAAGGCAGGCGCCGGAAACGGCGCGGAAAGTCGCTGCCTCCGAAAGGCGCCGGGGCCGTGCAGCCATACGGGCTCAGGGGGCAAATGTCCAAGCCGATTCAGCCCTCTAGGACGGCGTGCCGCGCCCCTGCGGCGATCCCGCCGGCAAGGCAAGACGGCAAGACCGTCCCGTCCCGTTCGCGCCGTTTCGGAGAGCCGCGCGGCTGGAACGAATTGTGGATAAGTCGGTCCCCCATACAGGGGCGAAACGGAGACGGCCCCCAGCCCTCCCGCTTATCCACAGGAGTCCACAAGGGGCAGCCCCGGCCTGTTGAACACGGCTCCGGAGCAGCGCTCAGTGGGGCAGGGCGCTTGCCCTCCCGGCGCAAGGGCGTTAGCTCAGCCGCATCCCTTGGGGCGCGCGTCATGCCTGCAAATCTGATCCTCGCTTCGGGAAGCGTGTTCCGCCGCAAGATGCTCCTGGATGCTGGCGTGCCTTGCGATGCGGTCCGGCCGGACCTGGACGAACGCGCGCTGGAAGCGCCGCTCCTCGAAGCCGGCGCAGCGCCGGAAGACGTCGCGCTAGCGCTGGCGGAAGCCAAGGCTGTTGCCGTCAGCGAGGCTCATCCCGCCCGCCTGGTGCTCGGATGCGACCAGACGCTTGTCCTGGGCGGCGAGGTCTTCCACAAGCCGCCGGACATGGAGGCTGCGCGCCGCCAGCTGCGAAAACTCTCCGGCCAAACGCACCACCTCCACAGCGCCGCGGTTTTGGCGCGCAACGGCGAGGTTCTCTGGCGGCACGCTGCGCGCTCAGTCATGACGATGCGCCACTTAAGCCCCGCCTTCATCGGGCGCTACTGCGCGGCTGCCGGCGAGCAGATCCTGAGCAGCGTCGGCGCCTACCAGATCGAAGGCTTAGGGGTTCAGCTCTTCGAGCGGATCGAGGGCGATTTCTTCGCCATCGTCGGGCTGCCGCTGCTGCCGGTCTTGAGCGCGCTGCGCGAACACGGAGTTCTGGATGAGTGAGCGGAAAGCCTTCGTCGTCGGGCACCCGATAAACCATTCCCGCTCGCCGTTGATCCACGGCACCTGGCTGGAGCGCTACAACATCGCGGATGGCGAGTATGGCGCGATCGACGTGGGTGCGGAGGAACTGTTCGGCCTGCTCCAGCGCGTGCGGAAGGGCGAGTTCCGCGGCGGCAACGTCACCATCCCCCACAAGGAAACGGTTTTCGCCGACGTGGAGCAGCGCGATGAGGCGGCGCAGGCCATCGGCGCCGTGAACACGCTCTGGGTCGAGAACGGCGAACTGGTCGGCGGCAACACCGACGCCTACGGTTTTGCCGCCAACCTGGACGAAGGCGCACCCGGCTGGAGCGACGGAGGGACGGCGCTGGTGCTCGGCGCCGGGGGGGCATCCCGCGCCGTGCTGCATGCGCTGCTTTCCCGCGGCTTCGAAACGGTCTGGCTCGCCAACCGCACCGCTGCCCGCGCGGAAGACCTAGCAACGCATTTCGGGCCGAAAATCCGGGCGCTTCCCTGGGACCAGGTGCCGGAAAAGCTCGGCGGAGCAAAACTGCTGGTCAACACGACTGCGCTCGGCATGGAGGGCGGCGAAGCGCTCGACCTTGACCTGGAAAACCTGCCTGAGGGCGCCGTCGTGACGGACATCGTCTATGTGCCGCTGGAGACGCCGCTTCTGAAAGCCGCGCGCGAGCGGGGCAACGTCCGCGCGGTGGATGGCCTCGGCATGCTCCTGCACCAGGCCGCGCCGGGCTTCGAGCGCTGGTTCGGCATACGGCCGGAGGTCACGAGGGAACTGCGCGACCTTGTCGTTGCAGACCTCGAAAGGCCGAAAACGCCATGAGCGCGGGAAAAGCCGTCGTGCTCGGCCTGACCGGCTCGATCGGCATGGGCAAATCCACCACGGCAAGGATGTTCCGCGACGCCGGCGTGCCCGTCCACGACGCGGACGAGGCCGTGCACCGGCTTTACGCCGGCGAGGCCGTAGCCTTGGTGGAGGCGGCCTTTCCCGGCGTGACGGTGAATGGCGCCATCGACCGGAAAAAGCTTGCTGCCCGCGTGCTGGAGGATGCCGGCGCCTTGAAGGAGTTGGAAACGATCGTCCACCCGCTGGTGCGCGCCGATGCCGACCGCTTCGTGGCAAAACACCGCGCAAAAGCAACGCCGCTCATTGTGCTGGACATCCCGCTGCTGTTCGAAACGAACGGCCGCTCCCGCGTGGATCAGGTCGTCGTCGTTTCCGCCAGCCCGGAGGTGCAGCGCAGCCGCGTTCTTTCCCGTCCCGGCATGACGGCCGAAAAATTCGAAGCGCTGCGCGCCCGCCAGATGCCGGACACTGAGAAGCGGCGGCTGGCCGATTTCGTGATCGATACGGGCGATGGCATGGGGGCCGCGCGAGCGGCGGTGGCGCGCATCGTAGGGGAACTGACGGGAGAATAGCGGGGACGGTTTTCGCAGGAGGTGACGCCCGCTTAAGCCTTGCTGCTTAATGCTCGAATCGCCATTTCCGGACGATGAAGAAAGCCGCTCCCTTGCGCGAGATCGTGTTCGACACCGAAACCACCGGCCTCGACAACCGCGAGGACCGCGTCATCGAGATCGGCGCCATCGAGATGGTCAACCGTTTCCCGACCGGCCGCGTGTTCCACCACTACATCAACCCGCAGGGCAGGGCGGTCCACCCGGACGCGCTCGCCGTCCACGGCATCGGCGAGGACAAGCTCCGGGGCAAGCCGGTCTTTTCCGAGATCGCGGAAGAGTTCATCGCCTTCATCGAAGGCGCGCACCTCGTGGCGCATAACGCCAATTTCGACATGGGCTTCATCAACGCCGAATTCGCCCGCCTCGGCCGTGCCGCCGTGGAAGGCAGCCGCGTCATCGACACGCTTCAGCTTGCCCGGCGCAAGCATCCGATGGGGCCGAACTCGCTCGACGCGCTGTGCCGGCGCTACAGCATCGACAACAGCCGCCGCACCAAGCACGGCGCGCTGCTCGACTCCGAGCTTCTGGCTGAAGTCTATGTCGAACTGATCGGCGGAAAGCAGACGGCCCTTGTGCTGGAAAGCTTTTCAGCCCGCACCAATGAGGGCAGCGACCGGGCGGGGGGCAGCATGGAAATCCGCCCGCGTCCGGTGCCTTTAGCCCCTCGGCTCGACGCGGAAACGCTTGCCGCCCACGCCAAGCTCGTCGCCGGCTTGGGCGAAAAGGCTATCTGGGCGAAGCTGAAGGCGGACGCTCCGGCCGAGTAAGGCTCAGGCCCGGTTGCGTTTCAGCCTGATGTAGAGCGCGCCCGCGCCCCCGTGGCCGCGTGCGGCGTGGTCATAGCCCGAAACGAGTTCCCGAAACGGCGTGGTGGCGAGCCAGGCCGGCACCGCGCGGCGCAGGATACCCTCGCCGCCCGAAGAGGAACCCTTGCCCGTGATCACCAGCACATGCCGCGCCCCGCCGGCATAGGCGCGGCGCAGAAAGGAAAGCAGCAGCGCATAGGCTTCATCCTGGAACAGCCCGTGCAGATCGACCCGCCCCTCGATCGGCAGCCGGCCCCTGGCGATCTTCTGATGCGTCGGCACATCCAAGATAAGCGAAGGCGGGCGCTTCACGAGCGCGGCCGGCGCCGCCGGCAGGGCCGCGAGTGCCTGGGTCTGTGCAGGCGTGGGAGGGAGTTCGGCAGCAGGCGGCGTTTCGGGCACTGGCACGGAAGCCGGTGTTTTTCCCTTCAAAGGCGTTGCCGTGCGCGCGATGAGGCTCCAGAGCACCCGGTCTTCGTCCGTCAGCAGTTTTGGGCGCCGGCTCATGCTGCCTCACCCAGCAGGGAGCGCGGGATCAGGGCATGGAAGTCGGCCTCATGGCGCACCACGCCTGCAATCTTGCCCGCCGCATCGCCCGAACCGCCGAACAGATCGCCGCGCGCCGCGCCGACGATCGCGGAGCCCGTATCCTGCGCGATCATGAGCCGGCGAAACTCTTTGTTGCCGAAGGCAAGCAGTTGCGGTGCGTGGATGAAGAAGGGCGTGCCGAAGGTGTGAAGGAGCCGATCAACGGCGACCGAGCGGCCGGGCGTCAGGGGCACCTTCGCAGCGGCGATCGGGCCGAGCGCAGGATCTTCCACCGGAGCCTCGCGGAAAAAGATGAAGGAGCGGTTCTGCTGAAGGATTTCGGCTACGCGCCTCGGGTGTGCCTCAAACCATGCGCGGATCGACTGCATGGTGACCTGTTCGAGCGGGATTTCTCCTATCCGGGCAAGAATGCCGCCGGGTCCGGAAAAGCGCTGGCCGCTTTTGGCGGCATAGGTCAACCGCTTCGCCGAGCCGTCGATCATGCGCAGCCGCGCCGCGCCCTGCACATGGATGAAGAAGACGTCCACGGGATCGTGCAGCCAAGCGATTTCCAGATTGCGACCGGCGAGCCCACCTGCCTCGATCTGCTTCCTGTCGAAATACTCGACTAAGCTGCCGTCGGCCCGGCGCCGCGCAAAGGCGAGATAAGGGTCCATGCCCGGTGGGCGGTTCGCCTCGTCCACATCGACAAGATCGCTCGGCCGCGCATAAAGCGGAACGCCGAAGAACGCCGTCCGGATGGGCGAAGCGTCGGCTTCCGGCTCGTAGAAGCCGGTAACAAGTCCCTGCGCCTTGCCATTATCGGGGCGAACGAAAGCAGGGTGGAAGAAGGTTTCAAAGAAGCTCCTGGCCTGCGCTTCCGTCAGGGCCGGCTCAGACCGTGCCGCCGCATAGGCCGGCGCGAAGGCCGCGTAGGAAAGCCCAAGACCTCCCGTCCGATAGGGCTTTTCGAGGACGCGAAAGGCGGAACGGCGAAAGGCCTCGAAAGCGGCGAGCAGGCCGTCATCGGCCTCCCAGCCCGGAAGGTTTTCGAAGGAAGCAGGCGTGAAAGCGGGGGACAGCACGGAAGCAGCCCGCCGCGCTCAAGTGAAAAGATCAGTCTTCGGCCTCGGTCGCCACCAGCTTCCAGTTCGGATCGCGCGAGCGGGCGTCGCGGGCAAACGTCCAGATGTCCTTCACCTCGGCAACCGTTTCCGGGTCGCCGTCGATCACTTCGCCGCCCTTGTCGCGGGTGGCCGAGATCAGTTCGCTGACGATGCGCAGCGTCACATGCGCGTCGGAGCCCTTCATCTCGGCGCCCGTCACGTCCACCTTGTCGATGCCGACAAAGGAGGACTGCACCTTCTCGCCACGCTTCTCCCGCTCGTCGATCGCCGCCACGAAGCCGTCATAGACCTCGCGCGAAAGCAGGTTCTTCAGCGTCTTCCGGTCGCCGTCGGCATAGGCCATCACGATCATCTCGTAGGCCATCTTGGCGCCATCGACGAAACCCTTCGGGTCGAAGCTTGGGTCGGCGTCGCGGATCGCGCGCAACCCCTTGTTGAGGTCGCTGCCCGGCCGGGTCATGGCGTCGATCGCCGCATAGGCCGGCTCCTTGTCGGCCGGCGCAGCACCCCGCTTGTTCGGCAGGGTCACGACGTTTTCCGCGGGCTTCGGCCCATCCTTGGCGTTCTTGTCCCGCGACCGGCCCGCCGTATAGGGATCGAAGGGCGGACGCTCGTTGCCCGTGCGCCGGCCCAGCACGTTGCGCAGCTGGTAGAAGATCACCGCTGCCGCGATCAAAAAGAAGATCGTGCCGAAGTCGAAGAATTCCATCGTTTCGCGCCAGCTGCCTCATCTAAGCCGCTTGGAACGGTGCGGCACCGCAAGAAATCCCTGGAGGGCAGGGGAGTTTCCCGGCTCAAGAGACGTTATATAGAACGCATGGGCCTGCCGTTCAAACCGGCATTGCAGCTCCCCATATGGAAGCCCGATGCCGGCTGTCCCGCTCCACCACAGGCCGAAGGAGTTTGCACGCTCGTGATCCGTTTTGCGCTTCTGGCTCTCCCGCTTCTGGAGATCGCAGGCTTCATCCTGGTGGGAAAAGCGATCGGCGTCGTGCCGACGCTGGGGCTGGTCCTGCTTGGCGTGGTGCTCGGCACCCTGCTGATCCGCAGTGCGGGCCTCGGCGTGTTCCGCCAAGCGCAGATGGAAACCGCTGCCGGGCGCCATCCCAGTCCTAGCATCGTCAAGGGGTTCCTTTCGGTGCTGGCGGGCGTCCTGCTGATCGTGCCGGGCTTCTTGTCCGACGCTTTTGCCATCCTGCTGCTGCTTCCGCCTGTCCAGGCGAGCGCCTGGAGTTTTCTTAAGAACCGCGTGCGCTTCGCCGGCAGCTTCGGCGGCGCGCGGAAGTCCCAGCCGCAGACCCGCGTGATCGACCTCGACCCTTCCGACTATGCCGCGCGGCCGAATCCCGGCTCGCCCTGGGCCGACAAGCCGAACGGTACCTGACTCTTCGCCGCCGACCGGCTTAGCTTGTCACGCTGAAACCGCCATGCTAGCGAGCGCGCGATTTTTCAGCCCGCTGTACCACCGGCGGCAAGGGAGGAAACGGCGGGAATGGCCGAAAACGGGAACAACGGGACGCCGGCCAACGGCAATGCGCCCACGCAGACGCTCAGCGTGCTCGCGCAGTACGTCAAGGATTTCTCCTTCGAGAGCCCCGGCGCGCCCCAATCCCTGCGCTCGCGTGACAAGGCCCCCGGCATCAACATCAACGTCAATGTCGCCGCCAACCCGCTTTCCGAGAAGGAATTCGACGTCAACCTGACGCTGAACGCCAAGGCGACGAGCGACAGCGACGTGCTGTTCAACGTCGAACTGCTCTACGGCGGCGTCTTTCACATCGACGGCTTTCCGCAGGAGCACATGCTGCCGCTGCTCTTCATCGAGTGCCCGCGGCTGCTGTTCCCCTTCGCTCGCCAGATCATCGCCGAAGCCACGCGCAACGGCGGCTTCCCGCCGCTCCTGCTTGACCCCATCGATTTCGGGCAGATGTTCCAGCGCAAGCTTGCCGAAGACGCCGCAGCCGCCAGGGTGCGGACCACTTGAAATGCGGCCCGCCTTGAGCCGGCGCGTACTCACCAAGAAGCCGCAGGTGTCCAGCCTGCGTTGTGGTTCCTGGAAGCGCACACGCAGTCCCCGGATCGACGGGATAACACCAGTCAGAACAGCGCCTGAAGCTCCGGCAGCTTCTCGTTGACCAGCCAGCCGTAATAATTTTCTTCCGGCAGGCGCGGCTTTTGGCCCTTGGCGGCGCGCGCCTTGTTTTCCGCCCTCAGCGCGGCGGCGCGGTCTTCCGGGTTGCCGACATTGTAGAGCGTGGCGGTCAGGCCCGGATTGCCGGAAATGTCGAAGCCGGCGATGCTCCGGTAGGCGTCGATGGATTCTTTCAGGGTCGCGGCGACGTAGGGGATCGTCAGGTCCGGATCCATGATCGTCTCGTAGATCTTGCCGGGCTTGTCGGCCGACAAGGGCGGCAGGCCGGTGACGCGGGACACGGTGTCCGTGACCTTCAGCGCGGTCAGCGGGTTCAACTGGCCGATCCCGAAAGTCTGTCCGGCATAGAAGGGCTGGAAGAACACGGCGCCGAGGCGCTTGTCCGGAAAGCTGGAGCCGCCCACCGTTTGGCCGCGGAACGCCGTGTTCCAGATGCGCTCGCGGCAGTCCCACAAGGCCTCGCTGCCGCTCGCCTCGCTACAGGACGCGAACTGCGGACGCTTGACGAAGTCGCCGATCGCCTCGCCGTCATACTCAAAGGAAAGATCGCTTTTGAGGTAGGAGATCGCCTTGACGTAGTAGGTCTGGAGGCGGTCGTAGGCGTCCACATTGTAGGTGTGCTCGCCGACGATGGCGCCGACGATGTGCATCGGCGAAATGCCGAACTGACCCGCAGCCTCGCGGATTTTGCTGCGCAGCTTCTTGTCGCTGGCGAGCAGCGCATAGACCTTCTGGTACTTCGCTTCGAATGAAGTCTTGTTGGCCCGCGTGCGCCGGACCGAAGCGCCGGGGACGTCCGGCTGGTCGGCGGCATGGGTTGCGGAAGGCGGCACGGCCGTTGCGGCTTGAGCAGGGATCGCGAGGCCCATGCCCAGAAACGTCGCAAAGGCAAGCTTCGCCGCGGCGGCTTTCAGCATCTCGATCGTCCTCAGCACGAAACCACAGCCGCTTGCGCCGCCCCTCACTGCCCTGCCGGGCATCTCTCCCCGTGAACGGGGAGAGAACACGCCGGCCGGGATGACAGCGCACTTCTCCCCGTTCACGGGGAGAAGGTGGCGGCAGCCGGATGAGGGGCGGCGCTGAAGGCTGACAGATCGGCGTTTAGAGGATGAAACGCGACAAATCTGTGTTCTTGGCGAGATCGCCGACGTGATCCTTCACATAGGCCGCGTCCACCGTCACGGTCGAGCCGTTCTTGTCGGACGCCTCGAAGGAAATCTCGTCCAGCACGCGCTCCATCACCGTCTGGAGGCGGCGCGCGCCGATGTTTTCGACCGTCGCGTTCAGATCGACAGCCACGCCGGCGAGGCTGTCGATGGCATCGTCGGTGAAATCGAGCGTCACGCCCTCCGTGCCCATCAGCGCGATATACTGCTTGATCAGGCTGGCTTCCGTCTCGGTCAGGATGCGCCGAAAATCCTCCTTTTCCAGCGCGCGCAACTCGACGCGGATCGGCAGGCGGCCCTGGAGTTCCGGCAGCAGGTCGGAGGGTTTTGCCACGTGGAACGCGCCGGAGGCGATGAAGAGGATATGGTCGGTCTTCACCGGCCCGTACTTGGTCGCGACCGTCGTGCCTTCGACCAGCGGCAGCAAATCGCGCTGCACGCCCTCGCGCGACGGTCCCATGCGAGTGTCGCCGGAGGCCACCTTGTCGATTTCGTCGATGAAGACGATGCCGTCGTTCTGCGTCACTTCCAGCGCGCGGCGCACCACCTCGTCATTGTCGAGCAGCTTGTCCGACTCGTCGTCGATCAGCGCAGCATAGGATTCCTTGACCGTGGTCTTCTTGGTCTTGGTCTTCTTTCCGCCCATCGCCTTGGACAGCATGTCGTTGATGTTCATCACGCCGATATTGGCGCCGGGCATGCCGGGGATCTCGAAGGAGGGCATGCCGCCGGTACCGGCGTCAGCCACCTCGATCTCGATCTCCTTGTCGTCCAGCTCGCCGTTGCGTAAGCGTTTGCGGAACGAATCCTTGGTGGCGGGCGAGGCGGTCTTGCCGACCAGCCCCTCCAGCACGCGCTCCTCGGCGTTGACATGGGCACGCGCCTTGACGTCCTCGCGCATCTTCTCGCGCTGGAGGCCGATGGCGGTCTCGACCAGGTCGCGGATGATCTGCTCCACGTCGCGGCCGACATAGCCGACCTCGGTGAATTTCGTCGCCTCGACCTTGATGAAGGGCGCGCCTGCGAGCTTGGCGAGGCGGCGGGAGATTTCGGTCTTGCCGACGCCGGTCGGGCCGATCATCAGGATGTTCTTGGGCATGACCTCTTCGCGCATGCCGTTTGTGAGCTGCTGGCGGCGCCAGCGGTTGCGCAGCGCGATGGCCACGGCGCGCTTGGCGTCCTTCTGGCCGATGATGAAGCGGTCGAGCTCGGAAACGATCTCTCTAGGGGAAAAATTGGTCATGTCGGGGACTCTGAAAGAACTGCTTTGTTGGCGCTCATGTCGGCATGCGGCAGCCCTCGCGCAAGTGCAGGGGGCAGGGTGCGCAAGAGCAGCCGGCGCAAAGCGTGCCAGCCCGCGCTGAGCAGGAGGATCAGGCTTCCCAGGGCAAGCAGCGTCAGCGGCACCACGCTTTCCCCATCGACCGAGCGGGCTACCAGCGTGCCGAAGGCGAAGCCGGCATAAGACAGGCCGGAAACCAGGATCGCCCGGCGGTCCACCAGCAGCGCCACCACCCCAAGCCCGGCGAACACGCCTAAGATGATCCAGGCCGGGCCTTGGCCCGCGCCGCCGGCAGCCCACAGCCCGCCGATCAGCGAATGCACGATCAGGGGTGCTGCCAGCATGTGCAGCCAGAAGGCGATGTCGGTGCGGCGCGTCAGCCGCTGCGGGTCGCTCAAGTCGAAGCGGAGCGCCAAAACGAACACCGCCACTCCGGAAGCGAGCAGGAGCAGCCGCCAGAACTCTGCCACGAAAGCCGGCGACAGGAGATAGACCGCGCCCAGAAAGGCTACCACCAGCGCGGCCATTCCCGCCGCAAAGGTGATCGGCACGCGGAAGCGCAGATAGTGGAACCACGCCGCACCCACCGTGACGAGCGCCGCGGCGATCAGCGCCCAGGGCTCCTTGGCCTCGTCCAGGTGGAGGAGGAAGGGCAGGGCGGAGTCGCCCGGCAGCGCGGCAATGCCTTGGAACACGGCAAGGAAGACGCTCGCCGCGAAGGTGACGAGCAGCACGATGGAGGGCAGCGCTTGGCGCTGGCGGCGCGTGAAGAACTCGGCGAGCAGCCAGCAGGCCGCGGCGATGAGGAGCGCCGTCCCGCTCAACCCCAGCGGCGCAAGCCCGAACCAGCCCAGGCTGCCGAGGAACAGGCCCAAGCCGATCGTGACGAAGATGTCGGCGAAGCCGCTGATGAAGCGCAGTTTTTCGTCGTCGCGCGGCTCGTTGCTGAGCGCTGCCTGCTCCAGGCGGCGCAGGCCCAAAGCTTGGTCGGCGGTTATCAGGCTGCGCTCGACCGCCGCGCGGAGCGTGTTCTCGCTGATCATGGGAACACCAAACTCAACTGCCGCCCTGCCACTGCCGCACGGCATCCAGCGGGTAGAGCAGCATCAGCACGTTGAGGGTGAGATTGTCGTGGATGGTATAGCCGACCCAAAGCTCGAAAAAGAGGCCGATCGCCGCCACAAGCCAGACGGGCAGGGTGCGCGCCATGCCGAAGCCCAGGGCCATGAACAGCGTGTCCATCACCGAATTGATGACGGAGTCGCCGAAATAGTCGAGCGAGATCGTGCCTTCGCGGTAGCGGTTGATGACGAAAGGCGTGTTCTCGACGATCTCCCAGGCCGCTTCCAGCCCGACCGCCATGGCAAGCCGGGAGACCACGGATGTTCGGGGGAACAGCGCCCAGAACAGGAGATAGAACAGGAAGCCGTGGATGACGTGGGAGAAGCTGTACCAGTCGGAAAGGTGCTGCGAGTTCTCCGAACTCTGCACCACGCCGTGCCAAAGCTTCACATACCCGCACTTGCAGATCGCCGGATGGCCGATTCCGTAGAGCGTCGCGGCCTGGATGGCGAGGAGGCCGAGGCACAACAGCAGCCCGGTCTTCCAGGCGGGCCGGATGGTTTGAGCGGGAGCGGACGGTTGCATCAGATCTCAAACATCCTGCGGGAAGTCTCGTCGAAAGCGTTTGGCGGTCCCGATACCACCGAAATCGCTCAGCCTGAAACAACGCAATAGCTGCTCCGCGCGACCATCGGCGGCCTTGCCTCTTGGAATTTCTACCAAAATCGCCGGGTCGGCGCTGAGCCCGCAGGTCTCAAGGGATATCGTCAGGCACGCTCAGCCCCTCGCCGCCGCATTCAGGTGCGCGGCAAACTCCGGCGTCTCCATGAGCGCCTTGCAGCGGGCGAAGCGCGTTTCCGCATAGACGCGAAAGTCGTCGGCGGGGTTTCCGTTGGCGACCTGGATCAGGCCCCAAAGCGTCCAGAGCAGGTTGCACAGCGCCTTGTAGAGGACGATCCGGCCGCGCTCAGGCGCACCCGGCTCCCCGCCGAAATAGGCTGATATCATCGCCTCGTCTTGGGGTCCGTCGAACTCCGCCTCGACCGACAGGTCGCCCAGGTCCCACATCGGATCGTTGGCGCCGGAATATTCCCAATCGACCATCCACATCCGCGTGCCCGTGTCGAGGAAGTTCTCGCACAAGGGATCGCAATGGCACGGCCGCAAGGGCAGCGGCCTCGCGTTCAACGCCGCGCGCACCGAGCGGTCGGCCTCGCCCACCACGTCGCCGTAGCCTTCCGGGAGGGCTACCTCCTTCGTGGACAGAACCTTGAGGTAGCTGTCGATCATGGCGAAGGGGTCGAAGCGGAAGGGGAAGACGGCCCCGCTATCGTGAAGCTTGCGGAAGGCTTCGCCCGCTCGGGCCGGCGCGCCGGCCCGCGTCCTAAAACGCTCCGGCGACATGGTTTCGGCGCCTTCGATGAAGCGCGTCACCATCACGCCCGTGCGCTCGTCGAAGTGCAGCACTTCCGGGCTGACGCCGGCTCTCGCCGCTTCGCGGGCAGTCACGGCTTCCGTCGCGCGGTCGATGTATTCTTCCGTGCCCTTGCCGGGCAGGCGCAGGCACTTGGTCCCGACGCGGAACACCCGGTTCGTCAGCCCGCCCAGCCGCTCAGGCATGCCGGAAAAGCCGGCCAGGGCGGGAACGGCGGCGAGTGCCGCCCGCAGGTCGTCGTCCACCATCGCACCCCTCTCCGCCTTGGTCTCAGCGAACGCGACGGTTTCACAGTTCAACCGTCTTGGCTATCATCCGCCGAGCGTGATCGATCGGGAAGGGCGCAGCAATGGCAGACGGCAACCACGGCGGCGCGCTCGGCGCCGTTTACGAGGCCAAGCGCCCGGAGGAGATCGCCGCTCTCTATGACGGCTGGGCGGACACCTACGACGCCTTCATGGCCCAGGCAGGCTACCGCCATCCCTCGATCTGCCTGGCGTTGCTGTCGCGGCACTTAGGACGCGGCGCAGCACCCCTGCTCGATGCCGGCGTCGGGACCGGCGTGATCGGCGCGTGGCTCGGCATCATGGGCTACGCCGAAGTCGAGGGCCTCGACATCTCGGAAGGCATGCTCGCCAGAGCCGCTGCCACGGGTTCCTACAAGCGCCTGCATCGCCTGGCGCTTGGGCAGCCGCTGCCCTTCGACGACGGGCATTTCGCCGGCATCGTTTCCGCCGGCGTGTTCACCACCGGCCATGTCGGCGCGGAAGCGCTGGACGAGTTGATCCGCATCTGCCGCCCCGGCGGCGCGCTCGTCCTGACTGTCAAAAATACTTTGTGGGACGGCGGCTTCGCGCAAAGGATTGCCGAACTGGAGGCGGACGGCTCCGTGTCCGTCCTGGAAACGACCGAACCCTACGTGTCCATGCCCGGCGAAGAGGGCACCATCCCTGGGCGCGGGCTGGCGCTGCGGCGTCTGTAAGGGGGCCGCAAGGCAGGCGCGCTTCAGGACCCCTCACTGCCCTGCCGGGCATCTCTCCCACAAGGGGAGAGAGGGGCAGCTTCAGGCGCCTCGCCCGTTCTGAAACGTTGGCGAATGGCGAAAGCGAGTATGACGGCCTCTCTCTCCCCTTGTGGGAGAGATGCCCGGCAGGGCAGTGAGGGGTAGCGGCCCGCGCTCAGGCTAAGCCTCGAAGTCCGGATTGTCGCGCACCATCAGCAGGGCATCGCCATAGACCGAGCTGCGCCGGTCCAACGGGCGGAAGCCGGCCTTCTCATAGGCGCGGATCGCCCTGAGATTGCCTGGGTCCGGGTCGATCACGAGGCGCGGCGCGCCTTCGTCGAAGAGCGTTTCGGCGAACTGGTCGAGGATCGCCGGACCGTGACCCTTGCCGACGAGTTCCGGCGGCCCGACCGTGAGATCGAGGCCGAGCGTGCCGAAGGGCTGGTCGGCATAGGGGTGGTCGTCCTCCAGGTGCGGGTCGTAGCTCTGGAGGTAGGCGAGGGGCTTGCCCTTCCACTCGACGATCAGGGGCTCGGTGGATACGCTTTCCATGCCTTCGCGGATTTCCGCCAGCGAGGCTTCCGCATCCTCTCCCCACCACGCCGCCACATGCGGCTCGCCAAGCCAGCGGCGGAGAAGCGGAAAGTCCCGCTCCTCCACCGGGCGAAAGACGTAGGCCGGCTCGTCAGGCCGCGGCATCGAGCGTTTCCACCACCACGTTGGCGTTGGTGTAAACGCAGATTTCGCCGGCGATCTGCATGGCGCGGCGCGCGATCTCCTCGGCGTCCTTGTCCGTGTCGATGAGCGCGCGGGCCGCGGCCAGCGCGTAGTTGCCGCCGGAGCCGATCGCCATCACGCCGTGCTCCGGCTCCAGCACGTCGCCCGTGCCGGTGAGCGCCAGCGTCACTTGTCTGTCGGCCACCAGCATCATGGCTTCGAGGCGGCGCAGGTAGCGGTCGGTGCGCCAGTCTTTGGCGAGCTCTACCGCCGCGCGGGTCAGCTGGTCGGGGTACTGCTCCAGCTTGGCTTCCAGCCGCTCCAAGAGCGTGAAGGCATCCGCGGTGGCGCCGGCGAAGCCCGCGATGACGCGCCCGTCCTTGCCGACGCGGCGCACCTTCTTGGCGTTGCCCTTCATGATGGTCTGGCCGAGGCTCACCTGCCCGTCGCCGGCGATCACCACCTTGCCGCCCTTGCGCACGGTCACGATGGTCGTGGCGTGCATGGTCAAATTGTCCGACATCTTCTTCTCTCTCCGATGACGCGCGCTCCCGTTTTTCGAGGCAAGCCGCGCGATACGAGGTTGTTCGGGCTCATGTATGCAGGGGCCGGAGCTTTGCAAACTGGCCAAGGGGAGGGCGCCCTGTTAGAAGCCGGCCGACCGTTGATGAAAGGCGTTTGAACGACGTGGCGCGCGAGGGAAAGATCAGCCGCAAGACCAACGAGACGGAAGTGTCCGTTTCCCTGGTCCTTGACGGCACCGGCAGGCACGCCATCGCCACCGGCGTCGGCTTCTTCGACCACATGCTGGAGCAGCTTTCCCGCCATTCGCTGATCGACATGGCGATCGAGGCCAAGGGCGACCGGCATGTGGACGATCACCACACCGTGGAGGACACGGGCATCGCCATCGGCCAGGCGATCGCGCAGGCGCTGGCCGACCGGCGCGGCATCCTGCGCTATGCATCCGTCGCTCTGCCGATGGATGAAACTCTGACTGAAGCCGCAATTGATGTTTCCGGCCGCCCCTTCCTGATCTGGAACGTCGCTTTCACGGCCGAGAAGATCGGCACGTTCGACACGGAGCTGGTGCGCGAGTTCTTCCAGGCCTTGGTGCAGAACGCGCGGGTAACGCTTCACGTGAATCACCGCACCGGCGCCAACAGCCACCACATCGCGGAGTCCTGCTTCAAGGCGGTGGCGCGGGTGCTGCGTGCGGCATGCGAGCCGGACCCGCGCCGGCCCGACGCCATCCCTTCCACCAAGGGCACTTTGGAGGGTTAAGCCGATGGCCGTCTATGTCGCGGTCGAGCCGCCCAGCGGGGACGCGGAAAAAACCGCCTTCGTGCGCGACGGCTTCACCTTCTTCGCGTTCCTCCTGCCCGTCTTCTGGTTTCTCTGTCACCGCATGTGGATCGAGGCGGGGCTCAGCCTTGCCGTGACGCTTCTTCTGGGTTCGCTGGACGCTTTCGGCGGGCCGGCCATCCCTCTGCTGTCCCTGCTGTTCGCGGTCATCGTCGGACTGGAAGCGCCGGCCTTGCGCCTTTGGACCCTGCGCCGCCGCGGCTGGACCGAGCGCGGCGCGGTCGAAGCGGACAGCGAGGCGGATGCCGAACTCCGCTATTTCCTGGACGCGGAGGAAGTCCGCGAGGAAGAAGCTCCCACGCCCCCTGCCGTCGCAGCGCCCGCCCGCCCTGGGCGCGGCGCCGTTCCGGCATTAGGCTTTCTGGACAGCCGCGGCATTGCGTGAAAAATGCCATGCGTGAAACCGTCGTCCTCATCGACTACGGCTCCGGCAACCTGCGCTCCGCCACCAAGGCTTTTGAGCGTGCCGCACGCGAAGCCGGGCTCGACACGCGCATCCTGCTGACGGACAAAGCCGAGGAAGTCGCAGCCGCCGACCGCGTCGTGCTGCCGGGCGTCGGCGCCTATGCCGACTGCCGCGCCGGCCTGGATGCCGTTCCCGGCATGGTGGAAGCCCTGGAGAAGCGCGTGCGCCAAGGGGGAAAACCGTTTCTCGGCATCTGCGTCGGCATGCAGCTGATGGCGGAGCGCGGGCTGGAGAAGACGGTCACGCAGGGTCTGGGCTGGATCGGCGGCGATGTGAAGGAAATGCAGCCCGCCGACAACAGCCTGAAAATCCCGCAGGTCGGCTGGAATACGATTCACGTGAAACCGGCCGGCCATCCGCTGTTTGAAGGCATACAAACAAGCCAAAGCGGGCTGCACGCCTACTTCGTCCACTCCTATCACCTGGCAGCAACAAACCCGGAAGATGTTCTTGCACAAGCCGACTACGGCGGGCCGGTCACCGCGGCCGTTGCGCGCGACAACATGGCCGGCACGCAGTTTCACCCGGAAAAGAGCCAGACGCTGGGCTTGGCGCTGATCGGCAACTTTTTGCGGTGGAAGCCGTGATCCTGTTTCCCGCCATCGACCTCAAGAACGGCGCCTGCGTGCGCCTGAAGCTGGGGCTCATGGACAGCGCCACCATCTACAATGCCGACCCGGCGGCACAGGCAAAAGCTTTCGAGGACCAGGGCTTCTCCCGCTTGCACGTCGTGGACCTCGACGGCGCCTTCGCAGGCGAAAGCCGCAATGGCGCGGCCGTGGAAGCGATCCTGCGCGCCGCCAAGAACCCGGTGCAGCTCGGCGGCGGCATCCGCAGCCTGGAGCAGATCGAGGCTTGGCTGGACAAAGGCGTGTCGCGCGTGATCCTCGGCACGGCCGCCGTGCGCGATCCGGATTTGGTGCGCGAAGCCTGCCGTCGCTTCCCCGAAAAGATCGCGGTAGGCATCGACGCGAAAAATGGCCGCGTCGCGGTGGAAGGCTGGGGCGAGACCTCTAACCTGGAAGCAGTCGAACTCGCCAAAAAGTTTGAGGGCGCGGGCGTTGCCGCCGTCGTCTTCACCGACATCGACCGCGACGGCGTGCTTTCCGGCATCAACTGGGAGGCGACGATCCGCCTGGCCGATGCCGTGTCCATCCCCGTCATCGCCTCCGGCGGCCTGGCCTCGCTCGCCGACATCCGCCGCATGACGCAGCCCGACGCGCAGAAGCTGGAAGGCGCGATCTCCGGCCGCGCGCTCTATGACGGACGCATCGACCCGGCGGAAGCGCTGGCGATCCTGCGCGGTGACGTTCCTGCCTGACCCGTGCTAAGCTGTCAGGCATGAACATCCAGGCGAAATACCCAACCACACCGGATGAATTCCTGCGCTGGAACGAAGGGCGCGAGGGCAAGCGCGAGTTCGTCAACGGGCGGGTGGTTGAAATGATGATCAACGTGACGCGCAACCACGTCGAGATCGCCGGCAACCTCTACTTCGCGCTGCGGCGCCAACTCGACCCAAGGCGGTTCAGCATCGGCGCCGCTGATTTCGCTATCAGAAGCCCGAACGGGATCAGGTATCCTGATGTCTTTGTCGATCGCAAGCAGCCGGAAGGGCGCGGCGGCGACTTGGCAGCCGTCGAGCCCGTCCTGCTGGCCGAGGTCCTGTCGCCTTCCTCGTTCGCACGCGACTTCGTGGATAAAGCCGAAGAGTATCGAAGCATAGGCAGCCTGCTCTTCTACCTCATCCTGTCCCACCAGGAGCGGCGCGCATGGCTTTTCAGCCGTGAGGAAGGCCGGTGGACCGAGCAGCGGGAATTTGTCGAAGACGAAATCATCAACCTGTCCGACCTCCGGGTCGAACTTCCTCTCGCCGAAATCTACGAAGGCGTCGATCTCTCCCGTTGATATGCGCACGCAAGGGACTTGCCGCACGAAGCACGAGCCTCGAATTGGGCCACGATAGGCTATCAGGCATGAACATCCAGGCGAAATACCCGACCACACCGGACGAATTTCTGCGTTGGAACGAGGGGCGCGAGGGCAAGCGCGAATTCGTTGATGGGCAGGTGGTCGAGATGATGATCAACACGACGCGCAACCATTGGCGCGTGATGAACAGACTCACCTTCCAGCTCATCGACCAGCTTGGTCTGGAGCGGTACGACATCGGTTCTTCGGATTTCGGGGTTAGAACCGGCGACGGCATCCGCTTTCCCGACGTGCTCGTGGAAAACCGCACGGAGGAAGGCAAGTCGTTGGCATCCAAGGGGCCCCTGCTTATCGCGGAAGTGCTTTCGGCCTCAACGAAGGCGCAGGATTTCGGAGCGAAAGCGAAAGACTATCTCGCCCTGCCAACGCTCCGGCATTACCTCGTGCTCGCCCAGGATGAGGTGCGGGTATGGCTCTGGTCACGTTCGCCTGATGGAACATGGATCGGTCCTGAGATGACCGCAGATGGTGAAGCAACGATCCTACTCACAGGGTTCGACGCTGAAATTGCGATCTCTCCACTATACACCGGCGTGAACCTCTCGTGACCCTCAAAGCCCGCGTCATTCCTTGTCTGGACGTGAAAGACGGCCGCGTCGTCAAGGGCATCAACTTCGTTGGCCTGATCGACGCCGGCGACCCCGTGGAAGCCGCAGCCGCCTATGACGCCGCGGGTGCGGACGAGCTTTGCTTTCTCGACATCACGGCGTCCAGCGACAACCGCGAGACGATCTTCGACGTCGTGGCCCGCACCGCCGAAAAATGCTTCATGCCGCTCACCGTCGGCGGCGGCGTGCGCAAGCTCGCCGACATCCGCCGGCTGCTGCTGGCCGGCGCCGACAAGGTGTCGATCAACACCGCGGCCGTAAAGGACCCGGATTTCGTCTCCGCCGCGGCGGACAAGTTCGGCAACCAATGCATCGTCGTGGCGATCGACGCCAAGAAGGTGTCGGGAGAGGGCGAGGCGCCGCGCTGGGAAATCTTCACCCATGGCGGGCGCGAGCGGACCGGCATCGACGCGGTGGCGTTTGCGCAAGAGATGGCCGAGCGGGGTGCGGGAGAAATCCTGCTGACCTCCATGGACCGCGACGGCACCAAGGCCGGCTACGACATCGCGCTCACGCGCGCGGTCGCGGATGCCGTGCGCTGCCCGGTGATCGCGTCAGGCGGCGTCGGCACGCTGGATCACCTGGTGGAAGGCGTGCGCGACGGCGGCGCTTGCGCCGTGCTCGCCGCTTCGATCTTCCACTTCGGCACCTATTCGGTGCGCCAGGCCAAGGCGCACATGGCCAAGGCCGGACTGCCGATGCGGCTCGACCCCGCCGACCTTTGATCCCGCGAGTCCAGGCGTGACCAGCTTTTCCCTGTCCGATCTTGAAGCCATCGTGCGTGCGCGGGCGGCAGCCGATCCGGAAAAATCCTGGACCGCCAAGCTCGTTTCGGCCGGCATCGAGAAGGCGGCCAAGAAGCTCGGCGAGGAAGCGACCGAAACCGTGATCGCGGCGGTAGCGCAGGACAAGGCCGCGCTGGTGAACGAAAGCGCCGACCTGCTTTACCACTGGCTGGTGGTGCTCCACCTCCGCGGCGTCGCCCTGGACGACGTCATGACTGAGCTGGAGCGGCGCACGGGCCAGTCGGGGCTTGCCGAAAAAGCCGGCAGAGGCTAGCGCAGAAATCACCACGCGGGGTGGGAACTGCTGAAGAATGAGCCAAGTCGCGCCTGAGTTTGTTGCGCCGGAGCCGGTTCCAGCCGAGCGCTACTCGCCCTACCGTTTCTTTTCCACCGAGGCCTGGGCGAAATTCCGCGCCGACACGCCGCTGACGCTTTCCGAAGCGGAGGTGCGCCGCCTCGCTTCGCTGAACGACCCGATCGACGGCGAAGAAGTCCGCCGCATCTACCTTTCGCTGTCGCGGCTGCTTTCCGCCCATGTGGAATCGAGCCAGCTTCTGTTCCGCCAGCGCCAGAAATTCTTCCAGGCGGAGAACGCGGTGAAGACACCCTTCATCATCGGCATGGCGGGCTCGGTGGCGGTCGGAAAATCCACCACCGCGCGCGTGCTGAAGGAACTGCTGGCCCGCTGGCCGTCGAGCCCGAAGGTCGATCTCATCACCACCGACGGCTTCCTCCACACCAACGAAACCCTGCTCCGCGAAGACCTGATGGAGCGCAAGGGATTCCCTGAGTCCTACGATGTCGGCGCGCTCCTGCGCTTCCTTTCCGCGATCAAGTCGGGCCAGCCGCATGTGCGGGCGCCCGTCTATTCCCACCTGACCTATGACGTGATGCCGGGAAAGTTCGTCACCATAGACCGGCCGGACATCCTGATCTTCGAGGGGCTCAACGTGCTCCAGCCGCGCGACCTGCCGGAGGACGGCAACTTCGTGCCCTTCGTGTCCGACTTCTTCGACTTCTCCATCTATATCGACGCGGACGAGCGATTGCTTCGCCAGTGGTATGTCGAGCGCTTCATGCGCCTGCGCGAAACCGCTTTCCAGGACGAGAAGAGCTTCTTCCACCGCTTCGCCGTCCTGTCGGACGAGGCGGCGCTGGCGCTGGCGACGAGCATCTGGGAAACCATCAACCTGAAGAACCTGCGCGAGAACATCCTGCCCACCCGCCCGCGCGCCGACCTCATCCTGCGCAAGGGCGAAGGCCACCACGTAACGGAAGTGGCGCTGCGCAAGCTCTGATCTGTTTTTCAATCCCCTTCCACCCGGCCCCGCAGCTTCTTGACGGTGCCGCGCCCTGCCTTGCCCTTCAGGCGCTTTTCCACCGAGCTTTTCGACGGCCTGGTCGGACGCCGCGGCTTGGGCGGCGGTTCGGCGGCGCGGGTGAGCAGGCCCAAGAGCCTTTCCCGTGCGTCGGCCCGGTTGCGCTCCTGGGTGCGGAAGCGGTTCGCCTCGATGACGATTTCGCCGTCCTTGGTGGCGCGGCTGCCGGCAAGTGCAAGCAGGCGCCGGCGCACGTAATCGGACAAGCCGGATGCTGCGGCAGCATTGAAGCGCAGCTGCACGGCGGTCGCCACCTTGTTGACGTTCTGCCCGCCGGGCCCGGAGGCGCGGATGAAGCTCTCGCTGATCTCATCGGGATGAATGACCGCGCCCGCGCCGGCGGAAAGCGTTCCATCTCGATCGGAAGAGGCGGTAATCGGCATCGCGGAACCCAAAGCTTTGTTTGCCATCGGCGTCTGATGGGTTATAGCGCGGGGTTCAAACGAAACCGGGTGAACCCGAAGCTAGAGCATGTCGCCCGAAACCGCGCAGCGGTTTTGGGCGAGAGACATGCGAAAAGACAAGAAGCTGACGCGCGTTGCTTGAGGCCGGAAGGCTGCAACACGCTTCAGGTAAGCAGAACCACGGCCCAGACCGGCACACAGGCCTCGAAGTCCTATGCCACACTTTATGCCCGATTTGTCCTTCAGAAGCCGGCCGCTTCGATGGACTGAACGGGAAAGAAGGGTCGATCATGAGGGAGCCGCTCGACATGGCAACGGTCGCGCTTGTAGATGACGATCGCAACATCCTGACCTCGGTTTCGATCGCGCTGGAATCCGAAGGCTACCGCGTGGAAACCTACACCGACGGCGCCTCCGCGCTGGAAGGCTTGTCCACCCGGCCGCCGAACCTCGCCATCCTCGACATCAAGATGCCGCGCATGGACGGCATGGAGCTTTTGCGCCGGCTGCGCCAGAAGACCGACCTGCCCGTCATCTTCCTGACCTCCAAGGACGACGAGATCGACGAACTGTTCGGCCTCAAGATGGGCGCCGACGACTTCATCCGCAAACCTTTCTCGCAGCGCCTGCTGGTGGAGCGCGTCAAGGCGGTGCTGCGCCGCGCCGGCGCCCGCGAAGCCGCGGCCGCCGCGCCGAATGCCAAGGGGACGCCGGAAAAGCCGGCGCGCAGCCTGGAGCGCGGGCAGCTGGTGATGGACCAGGAGCGCCACACCTGCACCTGGAAGGGCGAGGCGGTGACGCTCACCGTCACCGAGTTCCTGATCCTTCACAGCCTCGCCCAGAGGCCCGGCGTGGTGAAGAGCCGCGACGCGCTGATGGACTCGGCTTACGACGAGCAGGTCTATGTCGATGACCGCACCATCGACAGCCACATCAAGCGGCTGCGGAAAAAGTTCAAGGCGGTGGACGACGACTTCGAGATGATCGAGACGCTCTACGGCGTGGGCTACCGCTTCAAGGAAGCCTGAGGCCAGCCGCGGTGGCGATCGAAGCGGAGGATTTTCGCCCATCCACCCTCACGCGGCTTGGCCCGCGCAACCGGCGTTCCGCCCGGCTGTTCTGGCGCAGGCTGACGCTGGGCCGCTTGAGCTGGGGCCGGCTGTTCACGCCGGTGCGCCGCTTTCTCGGCCACCACGTCTTTTCCTCGCTCACCCGGCGCATCATCGTCCTCAACTTCGCGGCGCTCTGCGTTCTGGTCGTCGGCATCCTCTACCTCAACCAGTTCCGCGACGGCCTGATCGAGGCGCGTGTGGAAAGCCTGATGACGCAGAGCGAGATCATCGCGGGCGCCATCGCGGCTTCCGCGACCGTCGAAACCGACGCGATATCGATCGACCCGGAAAAGCTCCTGGAGCTTCAGGCGGGCCAGAGCCTCGCGCCTGGCTCCGACGCGCTCGACAGCCTGGATTTTCCCATCAACCCGGAGCGCGTCGCGCCGGTGCTGCGCCGTTTGATCTCGCCCACCCGCACGCGGGCAAGGATCTTCGACCGCGACACGAACCTCCTGCTCGACTCCCGCCACCTCTACTCGCGCGGCCAGATCCTGCGCTACGACCTGCCGCCCGCCGCCGGCGAAGAGCCGAACCTGCTTGAACGGGCCGAGAATGCCGTGTTCGACTGGTTCCGTCCCTCCAATCTGCCGGTTTATCGCGAGCAGCCCGGCGGCAACGGCTCCAACTTTCCAGAGGTGATGAACGCGCTGACGGGCGTGCCTTCCACGGTGGTGCGCGTCAGCGAGCAGGGCGAGCAGATCGTTTCCGTGGCGGTGCCGATCCAGCGCTTTCGCGCCGTGCTCGGCGTGCTCATGCTGTCCACGCAGGGCGGCGACATCGACAAGATCGTGTCCGGCGAGCGCCAGGCGATCCTGCGCGTGTTCGGCATCGCCGCGCTCGTCAACATCGTGCTTTCGCTGCTGCTGGCTTCCACCATCGCCAATCCCCTGCGCCGGCTCGCCGCGGCCGCCGTGCGCGTGCGCCGCGGCGTGAAGAGCCGCGAGGAGATCCCCGACTATTCCGACCGCCAGGACGAGATCGGCAACCTGTCCACGGCCGTGCGCGACATGACCAAGGCGCTCTATGCCCGCATCGAGGCGATCGAAAGTTTTGCGGCCGATGTCAGCCACGAGCTGAAGAACCCGCTGACCTCGTTGCGCTCCGCGGTGGAAACCATGCCGCTCGCCAAGAACCCGGAGTCCCGCGCCCGCCTGATGGAGGTGATCCAGCACGACGTGAAGCGGCTCGACCGGCTGATCACCGACATCTCCGATGCGTCGCGCCTGGATGCCGAACTCGCGCGTGACGACGCCGCCCGCGTGGACATGAAGGCCTTCGTGGAAGACCTCGCCGCACTTGCGCGCGACGCCGGGCGCAACAAGAAGAAGGTCGCGGTCGAGTTCAAGGCGGAGAAGCTGCCGGCAAGCATCAAGGGCTTCTTCGTGCAGGGACACGACCTGCGCCTGGGCCAGGTCGTCACCAACCTGATCGAGAACGCGCGCTCCTTCGTGCCGGACGACGGCGGGCGCCTCACCTTGCGCCTCAGCCGCACCGCGAAGTCTGTGGTGCTCGCGATAGAGGACAACGGGCCGGGCATCCGCGCGGAAAACATCGACCGCATCTTCGAGCGCTTCTACACCGACCGGCCGGCCGGCGAAGCGTTCGGCCAGAATTCGGGCCTCGGCCTTTCCATCAGCCGCCAGATCGCCGAAGCCCATGGCGGCACGCTGACGGCCGAGAACATCCCCGGCGACAAGCCGGGCGAGCTGCGCGGGGCGCGCTTCACCCTGACCTTGCCGGCCGAAGAGTGAAGACGTCCCTGCCGGATCTTGCGTGAACCTCCACGCCTCGGCCGTTTCCGTCCGCAGCCGCGGCATCCTGATCACCGGGCGCTCCGGCTCCGGCAAGACGCGCCTGGCCCTGGCGCTCGTGCGCGAAGCGCGGCTCTTCGGTCATGCGGCGCAGCTTGTTGCCGACGATCAGGTTCTGCTTGCGCCCCAGGACGGGCGCTTGTTGGCGCGGGTGCCGCCCCCCATATCGGGTCTCGTGGAAATCCGTGGTTTCGGCATCCTTTCCGTACCCTCTATGGAAGCCTGTGTCCTTGATCTGATCCTGCGCCTTGTGCCCGCTGGCCAGGCTCCCCGGATGGCTGAGAACGCTACAGAGGAGCTTGCGGGCTGCATTCTTCCGCGGCTCGACCTGCCCGAAGGCGATGCTCCCGGCGCGGTGCTTGCCGCGAATGCCTTCCTGTTCGGGAGCCCGTTTTAAGGCATGACAGGGAAGCGCCACTCGCGAAATGGACGGCACTGTGGCAGTTTTGCGCTTGCTAACAGGCAGACGCTCGACAACAGTGCACATCCCGGCGGACGGAGGGGCGCTCCGGCCGGGCAACGGAATGCGCAACAATCTAAAAGGCCGCGCAGGCTGGGCCAGTGCTTTCAAGGCATGAGCGATGCCGACCGGATCGGCAGCATGGTCAAAGGCTATAGGCTGAAAACGGAGCCAACGCAGGAAACATGATCGGGCTCGTGCTTGTTACGCACGGTCGGCTGGCCGAAGAGTTCCGGCACGCCGTGGAACATGTGATGGGGGTGCAGGAACGCTTCGAAACCGTCTCGATCGGGGCGGACGATGACATGGCGCGCCGCCGCCGCGACATCGAGGAGGCGGTGGCGCGCGCGGACAGCGGAACAGGCGTCGTGATCCTGACCGACATGTTCGGCGGCACGCCTTCCAACTTGGCCATCTCCGTGATGGAGCCCGGCCGCATCGAGGTGATCGCCGGCGTCAACCTGCCGATGCTGATCAAGCTGTCCGTCATCCGCGAGGGCGACGACATGCCGAGGGCCCTGGAGATGGCCCAGCTTGCCGGCCGCAAATACATCAACGTCGCCAGCCAGATGCTCACCTGCTCGAAATGAGCGAGGCGTCCCGCGACTTCCTGATCCCCAACCAGCGCGGCCTGCACGCCCGCGCTTCCGCAAAATTCGTCCAGGTGGCCAGCGGCTTCCGGTCGGACATCCGGGTCGAGCGCGACGGCACAAGCGTCGGCGGCACCTCCATCATGGGCCTGATGATGCTGAATGCCGGCCAGGGCTCCACCGTGCGCGTTTCCGCCAGCGGGCCGGACGCGGCTGAAGCAGTCGAGGCGATCGGCGCCCTGATCGGCTCGCGCTTCGGCGAAGAGTGCTGACGGCCGGCTGAGGAGCGGCGGGGCGCGGAAGGCACCGCGCACGTGGATCGTGGTGGTTTAAGCGCCCGCGGCGGGCGCGGGGGGTTGCGGCTACGTGGGCGCCGGGCGGGGGGTGTCGCGCGGGGCCGCTGAAGGCACGGCGCACTTCGATCGTCTTCTTTACTGCGCCGGCGTCGGGCGCGGCGTGTTCAGCCGGGGCAGCACCTGCTTGGGGGGCTGGTAGCCTTGGCCGGGAACGCGGTTGTTGGCCGGCGGCTCGTCGGGAGACTGCGTTTCCGGCTCAGGCTGCGTCTCGGCTGGAGGAGCGGGCGCCGCCTCGTTCACAACCGGCGGGGAAGGCGGTTCTCCTTGCGCGACCGCGCCGGAATAGGCCGTCCACAGGGAGGCGGCGCGCGCCTTGGCGTCCGGCATCGAGAGCACCAGACGCTTGTCGTTGGCGGCGCGGGCCAGGTCGTCGCGCAACGCCTGCGCGGGCAGGTCGCCCGCGGCCGCAGCCAAAAGCGCCAGCGCATAGGCTTCCGTGAAGTCGCGCGGAATTTTTCGGCCCTCGTAATAGTCGAACGCCACGTTGCGGATTTCCTGCGGCGAAACCCCGGCTATGTTGTCGGTCGTGGCCGCGACGTAGTTCTGGCCGCGGTCCGTTCGCTCGCGAAAATAGGCGCCGGCCTGCAATTCCGCCGTGCGCGCCGCCAAGGGCGTCAGCTTCGTCGCGACCGCAGCCAAATTTGCATCCGAAACCGGACCGCCCAACGCCCGTCCCACCAGCAGGAACTGGTAGAGGTCCGGCAGTTCCGAAGGCCCAAGTTCGGGCAGCGCGTCGGTCCCGAAGGCCGAAGCGAGCGCCACCGCCGCGCCGGCATCACCGCCGGAGGCCAGGCGCAGCAGCGCCGCGGCGCCGCCCTCCCTGTCCTGCAAGGCGCCGAGGCCGAGGATTGCGGCGTTGGCCGCGCCAAGCGGCGTGGACGTATCGACGGCCGGGAGAGCCAAGGCCACGGCTGCCGGCCCGGAGGTCACGGTGGGATTCAGCGCAGCGATCAGCGCCTCGTCCACCACGCCGCCTGCAAAGCGTTCCAGCGGCACCGGCTCGGCCGGTTGCAGCGAGAGCCGCAGCGCACCCTTCTTCTGCACGAAGTCGCCGGCCATGCGGGCCCACTCCTCCGCTTGGGCGCGCAGGGCCGGGCTCGCGCCGCCCGGCAACCCGTCAAGCAGGGCGTTCACGCTCATCAGCGGCATTGCGGCCAGGCCGGCGCGCATCTGGTCTGGCGAAACGCCCTGGCCCTCGGCGGCAATCGTCGTCGCCGCGTCCACCAAGCCGAAGTCGCGATAGGTCAAGGTGAAGCTGCGCAAGGTGCCGGCGACGGTCGGCGCCTGCGAAACGGGCATGCCGCCATCCTCGATCGCCGTCACGTCGTCCATCGGCACGAGGATGTGGAAGCCGTCCACGGCGCCGGAGACCTGGAGCTGGCCGACGCGCGGCAGGTCCATGCCGAGGCTGAAGTCGTAGGCCGCCCGCGCATTGTCGCTCTTGAAGGTGAACACCGCGTCGCCGGAAAGCCGCTCCTGCCCAAGCGCCGCCAGACCCTTGCGCACATCGGGCGGCAGGTCGAGCCGGCTCAAGTCCACCGCGAAATTGCCGAGTTGCGTGCTTTGCTCGCCGATCCGGAACCGCTCCGCCGTGAAGTCGAAAGGGCCGCGCCGAATGTGCAGGTCGCTGACGACGAAGCTCTGCGTAACCGGGTCGTAAGCGCGCGTGCCATAGGTGATGACCGCAAAGGAGCGGCCGACCTGCACCGCAAGGTCGAAGACGAGAGGCGAGTAGGGCAGGAGGAAGCGGCCCAGGCTATCGTTGGCGACGAAGGTCGGCGCGAGTGTTTGCGCCTGCGCCGCCGTTCCCGCCAGCCCGCAGAGCGCCAAGCCGAGCGCCGTGCTGCGCGTCCACCTGGCTGCTGCTCTTCCCAGACGTCCTGTCGTGCGCATCCCGTTTGTCCTCCGAGCCCAACTGCACCGGCGCAAGGCATAGCGGAGTTTCCTTTGGGGCAGAAGAGGCGCTGCGTCCTTACTCGATCAATGAAAATCATATAAGGAAATGTTTATATCTGCTTGTGCTGCCGGGCCGGCTCTGGTAATGGGCCGCGCAATCCCGCCTGCCGCAGATCCCCTGCGACGGGCACAACCGCTTTCGAGAACGAAAAACCGGAGCCCCTTCATGGCTGAACAGGACTTTGTCGTCGCCGACATCAAGCTGGCCGATTGGGGCCGCAAGGAAATCGACATCGCCGAAACCGAGATGCCGGGCCTGATGGCCTGCCGCGAGGAATTCGGCGACACGCAGCCGCTGAAGGGCGCCCGCATTTCCGGCTCGCTGCACATGACCATCCAGACGGCGGTGCTGATCGAGACGCTGAAGGCTCTAGGCGCCGACGTGCGCTGGGCCTCCTGCAACATCTTCTCCACCCAGGACCATGCTGCATCGGCGATCGCCGCTTCCGGCACGCCGGTCTTTGCCGTGAAGGGCGAGAGCCTGGAGGACTATTGGGTCTACACGGACAAGATCTTCCAGTGGACGGACGGTGCGCCCACCAACATGATCCTGGACGACGGCGGCGACGCCACGATGTACATCCTGATCGGCGCCCGCGCCGAAGCCGGCGAGGACGTGCTGTCCAACCCTGGCTCCGAGGAAGAGGAAATCCTCTTCGCGCAGATAAGCAAGCGCATGGAACAGACCCCCGGCTTCTTCACCAGGAACCGCGACGCCATCCGCGGCGTGACGGAAGAAACCACCACCGGCGTCAACCGCCTCTATCAGCTGCAGAAGAAGGGCCTGCTGCCCTTCCCCGCGATCAACGTCAACGACAGCGTCACCAAGTCGAAGTTCGACAACAAGTACGGCTGCAAGGAATCGCTGGTGGACGGCATCCGCCGCGGCACCGACGTGATGATGGCCGGCAAGGTCGCCGTGGTGTGCGGCTACGGCGACGTGGGCAAGGGCTCGGCGGCCTCTCTCAGGGGTGCGGGAGCACGCGTGAAGGTCACCGAGATCGACCCGATCTGCGCGCTCCAGGCCGCGATGGACGGCTATGAGGTCGTGACGCTGGAAGACGCGGCGCCTTCCGCCGACATCGTGATCACCACCACCGGCAACAAGGACGTGATCACCCTCGACCACATGCGCCGCTTCAAGGACATGGCCATCGTCGGCAATATCGGCCACTTCGACAACGAGATCCAGGTAGCCAGCCTGCGCAACCTGAAGTGGACCAACATCAAGCCGCAGGTGGACATGATCGAGTTCCCCGGCGGCAACCGCATGATCCTGCTCTCGGAAGGCCGCCTGCTCAACCTCGGCAACGCCACGGGCCACCCGTCCTTCGTGATGTCGGCTTCCTTCACCAACCAGGTGCTGGCGCAGATCGAGCTTTGGACCAAGCCCGGCCAGTACGAGAACAAGGTCTATGTGCTGCCCAAGCACCTGGACGAGCGCGTGGCGCGCCTTCACCTGGACAAGCTCGGCGTCAAGCTGACCGAGCTTTCCGGCGAGCAGGCCGCCTATATCGGCGTCGGCCAGCAGGGCCCGTTCAAGCCGGAGCACTACCGCTACTGAGGGGTGCGGCGCCTCTGGTTCTTAAACCAGAGCAGCTTCGATGAGGAGGCCGGGCAACACAGCCCGGCCTTTTTCATGCACACGATTCTTGGGTCTTGTTCCCGCATGACCTGCTTGGCTATCCTGCCCGTCTGGTTCGTGATGCGCCCGTCTTCGGCGGAGGCGGTGTGGGGTGTTCGACGCATCGGGTGCCGGATCAGGCAGTGCGGCAATGAGGGAATTCTGGGATGCCGGGGGAACACCCGTCGGGCGCTGGGCAGCTTGTGCTCAGCGGACGCTTGGACTTTGTAAGAGACCATTTCATAACTCGGAGGTGGAGGACCGACGAGGGATTTTTGGACCTTCGCAAGGCGCCGAGCGCAGTCGATGCCGGCAGCATCGGCGAGCATCGGCAACGCAGCGAGGGCCGAAAAGAGCCGTTGGGCCGACCCGGCCGAGTTATGAAATGGGCTCTAAGTTTTCAGGGAAAGCTGGGGGACGGTCTGCACACGGTGCGGCGGGGCGCGCGGGGCCGGCTGGCGCGGTTCGCTAGCGTTCTCGGCGGCGTTACGATGCTGACGCCGGTCGCAAGCGCGCAGGAGCCTGGGGGCGCCAGCATCGTCGGGCTCCGCGCACCGGAGATGATCCAGATCGCCATCTTCGCCGGCGCCATGGGGGCGGCGCTTATCTTCGCGCTGTGGATGATCCGCGAGCGCGGCCAGATCGCGCGGGAAAACGCCGACCTGCGCGACCGCGTGGCCGACCTGAACGCTGCGCTGTCGCGCAGCGACGCCCTGCTCAACCTGCGCGACCAGCGCGTGATCGTCTGGAGCAGCGGCAACCAGAAGCCTGAACTGGTGGGTTCGCTCCCGGTGGAAAGCGGCGCGCCGGAGGACCGTGCGGCCTTCCTGGCGCCCGGCCGCTGGCTCAAGCCCCGCTCCGCGGCGCTCCTCGACAATGCCGTGGCGGCACTGCGCGAGGACGCGCAGAGTTTCGACCTCATCGCGGAAAGCCAGAACAACACGCTGTTCGAGGTGCAGGGCCGCCGCAACGCCGCGCACGCGCTGGTCCGCTTTACGGCACTCGGCGAGGTGCAGCGGAACGAGGCGCGGCTGCGTTTGGAAAACGGTCGCATCCTTTCGGACCTGAACTGCGTGCTCGACATGCTCAACGCGCTCGACATGCCGGCCTGGCTGCGCGACGAAAACGGGGGTCTGCGCTGGGTCAACAAGGCTTTTGCGCGCGCGGTTGAGGCGCCGAGCCCCCAGGTGACGGTGGAAGGGGGCAGGGAGTTCCTGAGCACCGCCACGCGCGAGGCGATCGCCCGCGAGCACGCGGGCCGGCCGGTTTTCGCGCAGAAGGTCTCCACCGTGGTGGAAGGCGACCGCCGCCAGTTCACCGTCACCGACGTGGTCGGGTCGCGCGGCTCGGCCGGCATCGCCGCCGACGAAAGCGCCACCGAAGCCATCCGCGAGCAGTACGAGAAGGCGGTACGCTCCCACGCCGATACGCTCGACCAGCTGGCCACTGCCGTCGCGATCTTCGACAAGGACACCAAGCTTCGCTTCTTCAACCAGGCTTTCGTCAAGCTCTGGGACCTCGACCTTCCCTTCCTGCACAGCGCGCCCGACAACGCCCTCCTGCTCGACCGGCTGCGCGCGCAAGGCAAGATCGCGGAACAGCCGGAATGGCGGCGCTGGAAGGAGAACCTGCTGGAAGCCTACCGCGCGGTGGAAAGCCAGGAACAATGGTGGCACCTGCCGGACGGGCGCACGCTGCGGGTGATCGCCAACCCGCAGCCGGCAGGCGGCGTCACCTGGGTGTTCGAGAACGTCACGGAGCAGATGGACCTGGAAAGCCGCTACCAGACGGCGGTGCGCGTGCAGACGGAAACGCTGGACGGCCTCAACGAAGGCGTCGCCGTGTTCGGCCCGGACGGGCGCGCAAAGCTGTTCAACCCGGCCTTCGGCGCGATGTGGAGCTTAAGCCCCGGCGCGCTTGCGGCGGGCACCCACATCGCCACCCTGAAGAGCCACAGCGACCGCCTCGTGGCAGGCGGCGCGGAGAAGAGCCCCTGGGCCGGCTTTGTCGCCTCCGTGACCGGCTTCGACGAGGCCCGGCGCGACCGCAGCGGTGAATGCGAACTCTCCAACGGCACGATCCTGCGCTACGCCGTGATCCATCTGCCCAACGGGCAGGTGATGATGACCTTCGTGGACGTCACCGACACCGTGCGGGTGAAGCGGGCGCTGACCGAAAAGAACGAGGCGCTGGAGCGCGCCGACCGGCTCAAGAACGACTTCGTGCAGCACGTCTCCTATGAACTGCGCTCGCCGCTGACCAACATCATCGGCTTCACCGAGTTGCTGACCCTGCCGGGCGCGGAACCGCTTGGCCCCCAGCAGCGCGAATATGTCGGGCATATCGGCTCGTCGTCGGCCGTGCTGCTCACCATCATCAACGACATCCTCGACCTCGCCACGATCGACGCGGGCATCATGGAGCTGGATATCGCGCCCGTCTCGGTGGACGCCACGATCGGGGCCGCGGCCGAGCTTCTGACTGAGCGCCTGGCCGAGAACGGCATCACGCTGAAGGTGGACGCAGAGGCCGCGCCGCAAAGTTTCGCGGGCGACGAGACGCGGGTGCGCCAGATCCTCTACAACCTTTTGTCCAACGCCGTGAACTACGCGCCGGAAGCCTCGACCGTGACGCTTTCCTGCCGCGCCCTGCCGCACGGCGTGGAGTTCGCCGTCCACGACGACGGGCCGGGCATGGCGCCCGATGTGCTGGACACGGTGTTCCGCCGCTTCGAGCCGCGCTCCAACGGCGGGCGCCGCCGCGGGGCGGGCTTAGGCCTTTCCGTGGTGAAGAGTTTCGTCGAACTGCACGGCGGCACCGTGCGCATCGAGACCGGCGAGGCCAAGGGCACCACGGTGACCTGTTTTTTCCCTGGGCCGGCCACGCCCTGGCCGGCCAGTTCGCGCGACTTCGCGGGATGAGTGCTGCCGGCGCTGCATTGCAGGCGGATGCGCTGAGCGTTGTCCTGCCGGACGAGGCGGCGACGCGGCAACTCGGCGAAGACCTTGCCGCCGTGCTCCGGCCGGGCGATGTTCTGGCGCTCCAGGGCGATCTCGGCGCGGGGAAATCGACCTTGGCCCGCGCTTTGATCCGCGCGCTGGCGGACGACGCGGGCCTGGAAGTGCCGAGCCCGACTTTCACGCTCGTCCAGACTTACGACACATCCCCGGCGGTCTCCCACTTCGACCTCTACCGCTTGGGCGGCGCGGACGAATTGGAGGAACTCGGCTTTGCAGACGCGGCCGCGAGCGGAGCAGTCCTGGTGGAATGGCCGGAAAAGGCTGGAGACAGGCTGCCGCCAAACGCGCTGACGCTCTTTCTCCAAACCGAAGGCGAGGGGCGGGCCGTCCGAATCGCGGGCGAAGGCAGCATTTTCGATCGGATACGCCGCTCGATTGCCGCCCGAAACTTTCTGCGCAACGCCGGCTGGGGCGAGGCCGCCCGCCGCAAGCTGACGGGCGACGCTTCGGCGCGCGCCTACGAGACCGTATCGCTGGCCGGCGAGGCTCCGCGCCTGCTGATGAACGCCCCGCCGCTGGTGCTCGGTCCGGTCGTCAAGAACGGCAAGGCCTATGCCGAGATCGCCCGCTCCGCCCGCTCCGTTCACGCCATCGTCGCGGTGGACGAGGCGCTTGCCGCAGCGGGCTTCGCGGTGCCGGAAATCTTCTCCGCCGATGTCGAGAACGGCTTCCTGCTGGTCGAGGATCTCGGCCGCGAAGGCATCCTCGACGCCGCGGGCAAGCCGGTTGCGGAACGCTACACGGCCTCGGCGGAACTGCTGGCCGCGCTGCACCAGCATGCCTGGACGCCTGAGATCGGCACGAGGCAAGGCTTCAACCACACGATTCCGCCCTTCGACCGCGAAGCGCTGCTGATCGAGGTGGAACTGCTGCTCGAATGGTTTTTTCCCTTCGCCAATGGCGGAGCCAGACCGGACGCCGCCCTGCAAGCCGAGTTCGCGGCGCTCTGGAGCGGCCTGATCGACAGGCTGGAAAGAGCCGGGCAAAGCTTGGTGCTGCGCGACTTCCACTCGCCCAACATCATCTGGCGGGAAGACCGGAAAGGCCTTGGCCGGCTTGGCCTGATCGACTTCCAGGACGCGCTGATCGGCCCTGCCGCCTATGATGTGGCGTCCCTGGCGATGGATGCCCGTGTGACGATCCCGCCTGAATTGGAAGAGCGCATCGCCGCCGCCTACGAGGCTGCCCGTGCTGGGGAGGCAGGCTTCGAGGCTGAGAAATTCCGCGAGGCCTATGCGATCTGCGCCGCGCAGCGGAACTCCAAGATCCTTGGCATCTTCGTGCGGCTCAAGGAGCGCGACGGCAAGGACGGCTACATCCGCCACCTGCCCCGCATCCAGGACTATCTCTCCCGCGCCCTGGCGCACCCCGCCCTGGCAGACCTGCGCGCTTTCTACCGCAAGCACGGCTTTCTCGGAACACGGGCATGAATCGGCAGCACCGAATCACCACGGCGATGGTGCTCGCCGCCGGCCTCGGTACGCGCATGCGGCCGATCACGGACACGATCCCGAAGCCGCTGGTGGAAGTCGGCGGCAAAACGCTCCTCGACCGGGGCCTGGATGCTCTCGGCGAAGCCGGGATCGAAACGGCGGTCGTGAACATCCACCATCTCGGCGAGAAGCTGCGGGCACATCTTGCCGCTCGGACAAGCAAGCCGCACACCGCCATCTCCGACGAAACGGCGCACCTGCTGGATTCGGCGGGCGGCATCGTGCAGGCGCTGTCCTTGCTTGGGGACAAGCCCTTCGTGCTCCTCAATGCCGACACATTCTGGATCGACCGGCGCGAAAACAACCTGCTGAAACTGTTCGAGGCCTGGGAGGGGGAAGCCATGGACATCCTGCTCCTGCTTGCCGACTCAGGCCATGCCACGGGCCACACCGGCAAGACCGATTTCCTTCTGGGCGCAGACAACAGGCTCGCCCGCGCAAGGCAAGCTCCGGACGGGCTGATCTATGCGGGAGCCGCGATCCTTCACCCCCGCATCTTCGCGGACGCGAAGCCGGAGCCGCATTCACTCAACCTTTATTTCGACCGTGCGATCGGGGAAGGTAGGCTCTTCGGCACGGTGCTGGACGGGCACTGGATCACGGTCGGCACGCCGGATGCCATCGCGCCCGCGGAGGCCGTGGTCGCGCAGGCCCGGAAGGGGCAGGAGAGCGGCCAAGGGGGCGGAGAGCGTTGAAGGCGAGGGGAGCAGCGCTTGGCAACGGGTGCGAGCCGCGCGTCTGGACGGTGCCGCCCGGCGTGCCCTTCCTGCCGGCGCTGGCCGATGCGCTGATCGAAGGCCGCCTCGTGCCGGGCTTCTCCGCCGGCGAAGGCGACCCGCTGGCGCTCGCCCGCGCGACGATCTTCCTGCCGACCCGCCGTGCCGCGCGCGAGCTTCGCGCTCTCTTCGCCAACCGGGCCGCCGGCCGCTCCGCGGTTCTGCCGACCGTGCGCGCGCTGGGCGAGTTCGAGGAAGGCGAAACGGACTGGCAGTTCGGCGGCGCCACGGCCGAATCGCTCGACCTCCTGCCGCCCATGCCCGCTTTTGCCCGCCTGCTCTTGCTGGCCCCCATGGTGCAGCAGTGGAAGCGTTTTTTGCCCGACCACATCCGCCAAAAATTCCAGGAGGAGGTCGAGGTGCCCGTATCCTCCGCCGATGCCGTATGGCTGGCGCGCGACCTCGCCCGGCTGATGGACGAGATGGAAGGCGAGGAAACCGGCTGGGACAAGCTTGCCGGCATCGTCGGCGACGACCTATCGGGCTGGTGGAAGGTCACGCTCGATTTCCTGGCGATCGTCTCGGAAGCCTGGCCGGCGGTGCTGGCCGAAAAAGGCTTCTCCAACCCGGCCGCCCACCGCAACGCGCTGATCCGGCTGGAAGCCGAGCGCCTGGCTGCAAACCCGCCCGCAGGCCCGGTGATCGCGGCAGGCTCCACCGGCTCCAACCCCGCCGCGGCGGCCCTGCTCGGCGTCATCGCCCGCTTGGCCGGCGGCGCCGTGGTCCTGCCCGGCCTGGATCGTGAACTGGACGCCCGCTCCTGGAAGATTCTTAACGACGAGATGCCGGAACCGGCAGTCCTCGGTCATCCGCAGTTCGGCCTCGCAAAAATCCTCGGCCGCATGCGTATTTCCAGGGGATCCGTCGATAGTCTCGTCGCGGGCGATCCCGTCATGGCCGTGCGGGCGCGAGCCGTTGCCGAGGCGCTACGCCCGGCCGGCACGACCGACCTCTGGGCCGAAAAGCGCCGGGGCTTCCGCGAGGATGCACTGGCGGAAGCTTTCGCCGCCGTGACGCTGCTGGATGCGGCCACCGAGCGCGACGAGGCGCTGGCCATCGCCATCGCGCTCAGGCTGGCCGTCGAGGAAGATGGAAAAACGGCAGCGCTCGTCACCGGCGACCGCGACCTTGCCCGCCGCGTTTCGGCCGAGCTTGGCCGCTTCGGCATCCGCGCCGACGATTCCGGCGGCACGCCGCTTTCCCGCACCCCGCCCGGCCAGCTGCTCGCTGCCGCATTGCAGACGGCGCTTGCCCCCGGTGACCCGATCGCCATCCTGTCGCTGCTGAAGCACCCGCTGCTGCTGCTCGGCCTCGACCGCGCAACCGTGCGCCGCGCGGCGGAGGCGATCGAGCTGGTCGCCTTCCGCGGCGGGGCGGGGCGGCCCGACATCGCCGACCTCGAAAAGCATTTCGAGCGGCGGCTGGCCGAACTCTCAGGCGAAACCCGCAAGGCGTTCTGGCTGCGCCGCCTTTCCGCCGCCCGCATCGAAAGCGCGCGCGACGTGCTGGCGCGGCTGACGCAGGCGCTCGGCGTCCTCACCGGCCTGCGCGCGCTCTCGCTGGTGGAGTTTCCCGACGCCGTGCGCGCGACAGTGCTGGCCCTGGAAGACCTCGGCCGCGACGCGGATGGCAGTGTCGATGCGCTCTACGGCTCCGATGCCGGCCGCGCCTTTGCCGCCTTCCTTCGCGAGTTGGTCGATGCCGACGGCCTGTTCGCCACCGAGCCGGCCGAATGGCCCCACATGGTGGAGGCGCTGATCGCCGAAAGCGTGGTGCGCCCCGCGCCGGCTTCCACCGAGCGGCGCGTCGCCATCTGGGGCCTTCTGGAAGCGCGGCTGCAAAGCGTCGATACGCTGGTGGTCGGCGGCCTCAACGAGGGCACCTGGCCGGCCAAGGCGCAGGCCGACCGCTTCCTGTCGCGCCTGATGAAGAGCGGCATCGACCTGGAGCCGCCCGAACGGCGCATCGGCTTGGCCGCGCACGACTTCCAGATGGCGATGGGCGCGCAAAACCTCGTCCTGGCGCGCTCGGCGCGGGCCGGAGATTCCCCAGCCGTGCCGTCGCGCTGGCTCCAGCGGCTTCTGACTTTTCTGGGCGAAACCCAGGCTGCCGCGATGCGCGCGCGGGGCGGCGACCTGCTCGCCTGGGCGCGTTTCCTGGACGAAGGTGAGCGCGTGCCCTTCGAAAAGCGCCCGGAGCCGAAGCCGCCCCTGGAGGCGCGACCTAAAAAATTCTCCGTCACCGAGATCGAAACGCTGCGCCGCGACCCCTACGCGATCTATGCCAAGAAGGTCTTGCGGCTGGAGCCGGTCGATCCGCTGATCCGCGAGCCCGGCCCGGCCGAGCGCGGCCTGCTGTTCCACACGGTCATGCAGCGCTTCTCCGCCGCCGGCATCGATCTCGATGGAGCGGACGCGGTGGCGAGCCTGCTTGCCATCGGCCGGCAGGTCTTTGCCGAGGCTGCGCTGCCGGCCGACGTGGAAGCTGTATGGTGGCCGCGCTTCGAGCACATGGCCGAAGAGATTGTTTTGTGGGAGCGCGAGCGCGCGGTCCACGTCGCGGAGCGCTACCCCGAAGCGGTAGCGCAGCCGATCGAAGTCGGCCGCAGCGGCGTGACTTTAAGCGGACGCGCCGACCGCATCGACCTGCTGGCCGGCGGCATGGCCGACATCCTGGACTTCAAGACCGGCACCTCGCCGTCCAAGAAACAGGCGCACACGCTGCTTTCGCCGCAGCTCGCGCTGGAAGCCGCCCTGCTCAAGCGCGGCGCCTTCGGCGAGGTAGGATCGCGCGACCCCGCCGACCTGCTTTTCGTGCGGCTCAAAGCCGACGGCTCGGTGGAACCGGAATCGATCCTGGAGCACAACCGCCAGATACGCGCCGCGCACGAACTGGCGGAAGACGCCTGGGAGCGGCTGGAAGCGCTTTTCCTGCACTATGCCGACCCCCACACCGGCTACAAGTCGCGCGCGCTGCCCTTCAAGGAAGGGGATACATCCGGAACCTACGATCACCTGGCGCGCGTGCTGGAATGGTCCGCCGGCGGCGAGGCCGGGCTGGACGGGGAGGAGGGGTGATGCAGGGCTTCCTCTTCCCTTTCCCCCTAGCTGGAACACCCCTCACTGTCCTGCCGGACCCCGGCCCTCCGCATGGCTCCGGGCGTTCATCGCTCACAGAGCCATCTCAATGGCTCTGTGTCTGCCTGCGGCAGACCGCTCTTCACCCCACAAGGGGAGAGAGGGGCAGCTTCAACTTTGCCGCTCCTCTGAAGCATCAACGACTGGCGAAAGCGGAGATGAAGGTCCCGCTCTCCCCTTGTGGAAGAGATGTCCGGCAGGACAGTGAGGGGTGTTCCAGCCGGACGCATGGGCTTGAAATCCAAAGTCCTGGGACTTTCCTGTGAACCCCCGCCCCGAAATCCCGCTCGACACGCTGGAACTCCAGGCCAGGGCCGCGGACCCCAGAAATTCCGTCTGGGTGTCGGCCAACGCCGGTTCGGGCAAGACGCATGTGCTGTCGCGCCGGGTGGCCCGCCTGCTGCTGGCCGGCACGGAACCGTCGAAAATCCTTTGCCTCACCTATACGCGCGCCGCCGCCGCCAACATGGCGAACCGCGTGTTCAAGTACCTCGCGGAATGGGCGATGGCCGACGATGCGGCGCTTGGCCAAAAGATCGAGGAACTGGAAGGCGAGCGCCCCAACCTCGACACGATCGGACGTGCGAGAAAACTGTTCGCCAAGGCGCTGGAAACGCCGGGCGGCCTGAAGATCCAGACCATCCACGCCTTTTGCGAGTCGGTGCTGCACCAGTTCCCGCTGGAGGCCAACATCGCCGCGCACTTCTCCATGCTGGACGGCGCGATGGAGGCGGCGCTGTTTGCCGATGCGCGGCGCACGGTGATCACAGGGGCAACCGCCGCCGGCGATGCAGCGCTCGCCCAGGCCTTCGGCCACGTCATGGAATGCGCGGGCGAAACCGGGTTGGAAGCGCTGCTGGAAGAGGTGATGCGCGAGCGCAATGCCTTGCACGGCTTTGTCAGCCAGCTTCAGGCGGCCTGTTCCGAAAGCTCCGGCCTCTACCGCGCCTTCGGCCTGGACGCCGCGCACGAAGCGGCGTCCCTCGCGGAAAGCATCTGGCCCGACCCGTATTTCCACCGCGAGCTTGCCGGTGGCTTCGCCGCGCGCGCCAAGTCGGCTGGGAAAGCGAAGGCGCAGGAGTGGGCGGAGCACCTGATTTCCGCCTGCGATCAGCCGGACCCGCTGTCCCGGCTGGAATGCCTGCGCAAGGCGTTCCTGACCAAGAACGGCCCCCACTGGCAGGCCAAGCAGCCCGGCCCGATCGCTTCCAAAGGCGTCGGCGAATTTTTTACGGGCTTTGCCGAGGAGTTCGCCCGCATCGCGGAGAACATCCGCATCCTGCTCGACCGCATCGCGCTCCTCCAGATGCTGCACGGCACCCGCGCCGCGCTCTCTCTCGCCGAACGCCTGCTCGCGCGCTACGAGAAGCTGAAGACCGGCCGCGGCTTCCTCGACTTCAACGACCTGATCACCCGCACGGCGCGGCTGCTCGCACGCAGCGATGCCGGGCCTTGGGTGCAGTACAAGCTCGACCAGGGCATCGACCACATCCTGCTCGACGAGGCGCAGGACACCAGCCCGGACCAGTGGATCGTCGTGAAAGGCTTGGCAGAGGATTTCTTTTCCGGCGCCGGGGCGCGCGGCACCGTCCACCGCACGATCTTTGCGGTCGGCGACGAGAAGCAGTCGATCTATTCCTTTCAGGGCGCGCAGCCGGAGTCCTTTGCCGAAACCGGCTTCGCCTTCTCGCGCAATGTGCGCGCGGCGGACCAGAAATTCGAGCCGGTCAAGCTGTCCTGGTCGTTCCGCTCCACGGCCGACGTGCTGGCCGCCGTGGACTGCGTGTTCGCCCCCGAAGACGCGCGGCGCGGCCTGACGCGCGACCCTGAGCCGGTCGGCCACCGCGCGGTGCGCGCGAAGGACGCCGGCCATGTCGAGCTTTGGCCTTCGCTTGGGGTCGAGGAGGTGGAGGAGCCTGACGACTGGCGGCTGTCGGTGGACCACGCCCGCGCGCCCGCCGTGCGGCTGGCCGAGAACATCGCGCTCCGGATCAAGCATTGGATCGAAAACGGCGACCGCATCGAGGGACGGAGCGGGCGCCTGCTGAAGGCCGGCGACGTGATGGTGCTGGTGCGCAAGCGCGACCGCTTCGTCCATGCCCTGTCGCGCGCCCTGAAGAACCATAAGATCGACGTGGCAGGCGCCGACCGCATCCGCCTGCCCGACCACATCGCGGTGAAGGACCTGACCGCGCTCGGCCGCTTCCTGCTCCAGCCGGAAGACGACCTGTCGCTTGCCGCCGTTCTGCGCTCGCCGGTGTTCGGGCTTTCCGAGGACGAACTCTTTGCGCTGGCCGCCGGCCGCGCACCCGGCCAGTCGCTCGGCGAGGCGCTGCGGCGCGCCAAAAACCTGCGTTTCGTGACGATTGCCGCGCAGCTTGCCGCCTGGAACAACGAGGCCGCCTTCAAGCCGGTCTTCGAGTTCTATGCCGCGGTGCTGGGACGCGACGGCGTGCGCAAGCGCATGGTGGGGCGGCTCGGCCCGGAAGCCGGCGAGATCCTGGACGAGTTCCTGAACTTCTGCCTCGGCGCGGAGCAGGCGGGCCAGGCCGGGCTCGAAGCGCTGCTGGCGACGCTCGACTCCGCCGCCCCCGACATCCGCCGCGAGATGGACCAGAACCGCGACGAGGTGCGCATCATGACGGTGCACGCCGCCAAGGGCCTGGAAGCGCCGGTCGTGTTCCTGGTGGACGGCGGCGGCGCGCCCTTCGTGGAACAGCACATGCCGCGCCTCATGGCCTTCGACCCGCCGGGGCAGGGCAAGGAAGAGAAGCCCTGGCAGGGCAAGGGTTTTCTCTGGCGCTTCGGCTCAGCCGTCAACAACGAGGTCACGCGGACGCTGGGCGCGGCCGTCAAGCGCCAAGCCGACGACGAGTACCGCCGCCTGCTTTATGTCGGCATGACGCGCGCGGAGGACCGTCTGGTGGTCTGCGGCTACCACGGCAAGCGGGGCGCGAATGCCGGCAGCTGGCACACGCTGGTCGCTCGCGGCTTGGAAGCCTCGCCGTTCTCGCACAAACGTACCTGCCCTGTGACAGGCCGGGAGTTCCTGCACTTCCGCATCAGCCCGGAAGGGCTCGAACATCCCGCGTCCGCAGCGGCGGACAAGAAGGCGCCAAGCCAAAAACCGCTGCCCTCCGCCCTGCTGCGCAACCTGCCTGCGCCGGAGGTCCTGCCGCGCCCGCTGGCGCCTTCGGGCGCGGCGGCGCTGATCGAGCCTGCTCCGGCAGCCGCTGTCGCCGGCCGCTCGCCCGTGCTCGACGCGCAGGCCAAGCCGAGCCTTGCGCTGGCGCGCGGCTCGGCCTTTCACCGGCTGCTCGAAGTGCTGCCAGGCCTGCCGGAAGCCGCACGGGGCAATGCTGCGGAGCGCTACCTCGCCAAGGTCGGCGCCGCATGGCCGGCCTCCGTGCGGGACGGGCTGCTGCGCGCGTTGGAGGACATCCTGGCCGATCCCCGCTTCGCGCCCTTGTTCGCGCAGGGCTCACAGGCTGAAGTCGCGATCACCGGCACCGTTCTCGTGCGCGGCGTGCCCCGCACCGTTTCCGGCAAGATCGACCGGCTGGCGGTGACGGCAAGCGATGTCCTGATCGTCGATTACAAGACGGACCGTCCCGGCGCGGCGTCATTCACCGAGGTGCCCAACGCCTACCTCGTCCAGCTCTCCCTCTACCGCGCGCTGCTTCGCTCGCTCTATCCGACCAAGACCGTATCGGCCGCGATCCTGTTCACCGAAAGCCGCCAACTCATCCCCTTGCCGGCCGAGGCGATGGACCGGGTGCTGGCCGAGCTTGCCGCGGAAGCGGAATGATCGTTCGGGGCCTTTCGAAGGCGGAGACAAAAAACCTCAGGACAAGGCTGGCGCCTTCGACCCCATATCTTGTTCCTTAAGCCTGGGACGCATACATCTTGTTGAACTGGGAACGGCGCCGCGCCCTTTCCCGTTCTACCTCCGAGCCTCTCCCCGGCTTCGGCTGCTCCTCGAAAGGATTTTCCTCATGGCTACGGTCAAGGTCGACAACAGCAATTTCGAGTCCGACGTGCTTCAGGCCTCCGAGCCTGTGGTGGTGGATTTCTGGGCGGAGTGGTGCGGCCCCTGCAAGATGATCGGCCCGTCGCTCGAAGAGATTTCCGGCGAGCTTGCCGGCAAGGTGAAGATCGCCAAGCTGAACATCGACGAGAACCCGGAGATCGCCGCCCAGTTCGGCGTGCGCTCCATCCCGACGCTGATGATGTTCAAGGACGGCGCGGTCGCCGACATGAAGGTCGGCGCGCTGCCGAAGACGGCGCTTTCGCACTGGATCAAGAACGCGGCCTGATCGGCTCACGCTCACTTCAAGAAAGCAAAAGCCCGGCTTCGAGCCGGGCTTTTGCTTTCTTGCCATATCGCTCAAGCGTCGGAGGTTGTTTGGAAAGGCGTCAGGGCGCAGCGAGAATGGTGTTTTCGAGAACCGGAGCGCAGCGTACCTTGATGGTACGTGAGCACCGGAAGCGGAGAAAACGCCGTTCGCAGCCAGCCCTCACGCAGTTTCCAGACAACCTCAGCGCACGATCACCTTGGCGCCTACCTCGGCCCGGTCGTAGAGGTCGATGATGTCCTGGTTCATCAGGCGGATGCAGCCGGAGGACATCGCCTTGCCGATCGATGCCCATTCCGGCGTGCCGTGCAGGCGGTAGCCGGTGTCGCCGCGGCCGTTGTGCAGGTAAAGGGCGCGTGCGCCCAGCGCGTTGCCGGGGCCGGGCGGCTGCCCGTCGGCAAAGCGGGCGGCGCGGGGGTCGCGGGCGATCATCTCCTTGGGCGGCGTCCAGACCGGCCACGCCTTCTTGGCCGCCACGCGCGCCTCGCCCGACCATTCGAAGCCGGCGCGCCCGACGCCGATGCCGTAGCGCACCGCCTTGCCGCCCGGCAGCACGAAGTAAAGGAACTTCTTGCCGGTCTCGACGACGATGGTGCCGGGCGCTTCGCCCGACTCGTAGTTCACGACCTGGCGCTGGTACTTGCGGTCCACCTTGTAGATGGGAATCGCGGGAAGCTGATACCCCGCGTCCCGCCGCGCGCCATAGTCGTTCGTGAACATCGACGAAGCGCCGCCGAGCACCGAGCAGCCGCTCGCAAGCGCCGCGAGCCCCAGCGCAACGCCCAAGGCCAGAAATTTAGAACGGACCAAGCTGATTGTCCCCCACCCAGGTCGGCTCGAACAGAGTTCCGGAGCCTGATTTGCGCATAAACCCCTTGTCGCTGCCATTTTCCCTGAGAGAAGCGGCTTGCCAAGCCGTCGCGGCAGGCGCCGCGCGAATGCGCGAGGCAGGGTGTTATTTCTGCAACATGGTTAACATTGTGTTGCCTCACGAAAGCGTCAGGTGTCCCAACGCGGCACAAATACCCGTTTCGCCCGCAAGAAATCCTGCTTAAGAATCGCGCGCATGCCGCTCGTTTCCCCGCTTCGCGCTTCCCATCCGCTTCAGGACGGCCGCCAGTCCGAGCGCGCCATGGTGGTGCGCCGCGGCGTCCAGCGCCTGATGGCCGAATGGAACACCCATGTGCTGCCGGAAATCAGCTTAAGCGGCGGCCGCCGCGCCGATCTCGTGGCGCTGACGCCCAAAGGCGACATCTGGATCGTCGAGATAAAATCGTCGGTGGAGGATTTCCGCGCCGACCGCAAATGGCCGGAATACCGGCTCCACTGCGACCGCTTCTTCTTCGCCACGCACCCGGCCGTGCCGGCCGGAATCTTCCCGGAAGAAGCCGGCTTCTTCCTGTCGGATGGGTACGGCGCCGAGATGCTGCGCGACGCGCCGGAGCACCGCCTGCCCCCGCATGTGCGCCGCGCGATGATGCTGCGCCTGGCGCGCGCCGCCGCCGCCCGCCTGCTCGCTGCGGAACTGGCGGGGGTTCCGGTACCGGCTTTGGAAGGCGAAAGTGAGTAGGAAGCGAGTAGCGAACAGAAAACGCTGGGCAACCGCGCCAGCGCTCCGCATGCTCGCTGCTCGCTACCGCGGGGCACGCTTCGCCAAAATCCTCTGCAACGTCCGGCGGTGCATGTTGAGGCGGCGCGCGGTTTCCGACACGTTGCGGTCGCACATCTCATAGACCCGCTGGATGTGCTCCCAGCGCACCCGGTCGGCCGACATCGGGTTTTCCGGCGGGCTGGCGCGCTCGCCCTCGGTCGAGGTCAGCGCGGCGAAGATGTCGTCGGCGTCCGCAGGCTTCGACAGGTAGTCCACCGCGCCCAGCTTCACCGCCGTGACGGCCGTGGCGATGTTGCCGTAACCCGTCAGGATGATCGCGCGCGTGTCGCTGCGCTTGTCGCGGATGGCCGAGATGACGTCGAGCCCGTTGCCGTCGCCGAGCCGCATGTCCACCACCGCAAAGGCCGGCGGGCGGGCCTGCACCTTCTGCACGGCTTCTTCCACGCTTTCCGCCGTCTCGACGGAAAAGCCGCGCGTTTCGAGCGCCCGCGCGATCCGCTGGAGAAACGGCTTGTCGTCGTCCACGATCAAAAGCGAAGGGTCGCTCCCCAGCTGCACGCCGACTTCCAGGGAAGGTGCAAGTGTTTGTTCATTCATGATTTTCTTGGCCTTTTTTCTTCCCCTTCATATAGGTATCCGCACGGCGACAATCCATCGCAGGAGACAAGGAGGAAAGGCGAATTCGGTTTGCAAAACCGCTGCATGCCTTTCGGGTTCATGCCGCAAGGCGGCCGCTTCACGGAAAGGTGAAAACTTGGGATTGGCTTGCCCTAGTCCCGCTCAGCTTCGCAGCGGGACCCCAGCCTGTCCCGCCTTCTCGCGCAGGAAGGCGGCTCCGATCTCCAGCAGTTCGTCGGAACTCTCGTCGGGACGCCGGCCTGTAACCCGGCCTGCGGCGATCTCGGTCAACGGTGTGCCGCGCCAGACCAGCGGGCCGGAAAAGCCGATATCGGCCAGCGCCTTGAAGGCAGCAGTCCAGTCCAGGAGCCCGCGGCCGGGCACGCCTCGGTTGGACTCCGACAGGTCAACGAGCCCAAGAAAAGGCGCTGCCGTTTCGAACGCGGAGGTCCAGTTCTCCTCCTCGGCATGCATGGCGGCGGTGTCGAGCTGGAGAAAGACGTTCTCTGCGCCGATCCGCTCGACCAGCCACGCTCCGTCGGCCGCGCGGTTGAGGAGAGGCGTCTCGAACCGGCTGGCGGGGCCGAGGCCGAGCTTCAGCCGGTAGCCGCGCGCCGCTTTCGCCGCGCGTTCGAGAAAGCGCGTCAGCCCATCCATTTCCTTCTGCGTGGCGGTGCGTCCGGGGCTGCGGCCCGGCGTGTCATAGACGATGCCGCCGAGCCCGAAGCTGCCGGCCTCGGCGCAGACCGGGAAAACTTTTTCCAGGAAGTCGAGCGCGTTCTCCGGCTGTTGCAGCGGGTCGAGCACGGGCGGCAGGCCGGCCAGGGACACGAAGAGTTCGACGTTCAGCCGCTCGGCGGCGGCGCGGATGCGCTTCGGCTCGACATCCTGCGGACGCGAAAACGGGATTTCCAGAAGGCCGAAGCCGGCTTCCTTCAGCCGCTCGGTCTCCGCTTCGAAGCGAGAGCCTTCCCGGCCGAGGCCGAGCACGGAAGCGTGGATGCCGAACAGGCTCATGGATGCCGGATCAACCCTTCCGCTTCGGCCTGACCAGGGAAGACAGCGAGGTCGCCGCGCTGGAAAACACACCCCGCACCTTGCCGATCGACCGCGACAGGATTCCTTCGCTCCCCTTGGCTGCGACGGCAGCCTTGCGCTGGGCGGCGGACGTCGTTCTGGCGCCGCTGGCGGAGGCCGGCTTCTTCGCGGAGGCGGCAGAGGCTTCCGCCCCGGCGAGTGCCTTGCCGGATTTCTTCGCCTGGCGCTTTGCTGCGCGCGCGGTCTTGGTGGCGACGCGGGCGGCGGCGGACTTGCGCGGGCGGGCAGGCTTCGCCGGCGTGCCGGCCGGCTCGTCCTGCCGATCGTCTTCCCCCGCGTCGGGTTTCACCGCCGCTTCCGTCTTCGCCTTGGTTGCCATCAGGAGACCTTTCCACGCCCGGAGCCGAGTGGAAGCCGGGCCGTCGAAGAAAAGCAAGCGAAAACAGCAGGCCGCGAGGCGCGCTCACCGAAACCGCCGATGAGACGAGGACAGGCGCCGACAGCGCTGAGCCGAATACTCACAAACATTCCAAGTCCGAGAAGGGTGAAAGGCGGATGTCGCTTCGCTCCCAAGGCATGATGTCAACCTCGTGAACCACATGCCGACACTTTCTTGTCACATCACCATCGCTTCGAACTCTTTGCGTGGATAGCAACCCCGCTCGGGTATGCTTCCCGCTTTCACGTCATGCCAGTTCAGCAACATCAAAATGCGCTTGTCGTTGTCGTTCGCAGTTTTATCCGTAAACACATAATACAGAGTCTGATTAAAGATATAATCTGCTTGAAAAACCTCTCGTATGAACCATTTATCAGTAGGAATATAATAATATACAGTATCCGTCATTTCGACACATACATCGTCTACAGGCGGTACGCAGGAGACTTCTCGACAAAATGCATATCGCCTCGTTACTTCATATGAGCCGAAGAGGCTCACGACTACAAGCAACATGGTAGCGACGGTATATGTGGCTTCCAAAGGCCACGCCTTCAAAACCTTTTTCGTCCTTTTGCAGATCGTTCTGGCAAGGCGTTACATCATCCATGAATGTCTGCGAAAGCTCGAAAGCAGATCCTCAATTTATAAGTCTACGTCCTAGATCACCAGATCGGCCGGGCGGCGACGTTGCAGAACGCGGTCGATGTTCGGCATGTCGTTGGTGTCGATCCAGCGGCGGGCCGCTTCCCGCTCGCGCCCGTGCTCGTCCCAGCGCGCGACGAGGCGGCGGTCGAGTTCCTCCCGGCTGACATCCACATAGATCGTCATGTCGAACAGGTCCGCCAGATTCCTCCAGGGTTCTTCGTCGAGCAGCAGGTAGTTGCCTTCCACCAGCACGATGCCGACGTTTCCGTCGATCACCGCGGCAGCCGCCCGCGAAAGCTCCATGGAGCGGTCGAAGACGGGAATGGCGATATCCGGCTCGCGCGCCTTGATGCGCTTCAGAAGCACTTGGAAGCCCGAAAAGTCGAAAGTTTCCGGTGCGCCTTTGCGCGAGGAAAGGCCGCGCGCGGCCAGCACGGCGTCGTCGAAGTGGAAGCCGTCCATCGGCACGACGATCGCGCTTGCTTCCGGAAGGGCGGCGCAGAGGGCGGCCGAAAGCGTGGACTTGCCCGCTGCCGGAGGCCCGGCGATGGCGACCACGAAGCGGCCGCCGGCCGCTTCCGCGCGTTTTGCGATTTCAGCGGCGATCCGGCTCAAGTCTTGGCGCATGGCACCCTTCGGCAGGTGGAAGATGATGGTTGCGCCATTCTGGCCGAGCAAGGCTGCGCTGTCACGTGGACAGCATCTTTTCGATTTCGGCCACCACCCGGTCGCGGCGATAGGGCTTGGAGAAGAACACGGCCCGCTCCGGCAGGCGCAAGTCCTTTCCCCACGACCTGCCGGAGGTGATGATGATCTCGATCGGCGGCCAGCGGTCGCGGACGGCGGCTGCGAACTTGATGCCGTCCAACCCGCGCGGCATGTCGATGTCGGTGAAAACGACGTGGATGTCGAGGCGGCGCTCCAAAATCTCGATCGCCGAAGTCGCGTCGGCTGCCTCCACCACTTCGAAGCCGGCTTCCTCGATCATATCGACCGCCATCATGCGCTGCAGCGGTTCGTCCTCCACGACGAGCACGACCTTGGGACGGGGAGGGGAAGCGCTCGCCACTAGACGCGCAACTGGTTGAGGGGTGCACGCATCTCGGCTTCGAATCCTGTTTCCCCATAGCGGACGGCCGATCCGCCGGCGCCGATGAGGCCCTGGCCGATCAGCCGTGATCCCAGACCCTTGCGCGTCGGCTGCATGACAGGAGGCCCCCCGCGTTCGCTCCAGCGCAGAACTAGTTCATCGCCATCCGTTTCCCAGGTCACGGACACAACTCCGTCATCGTTCGACAGCGCGCCGTATTTCAGCGCGTTCGTGGTCAGTTCGTGGACGAGAAGGGACAGCGACAAGGCGGAGCGCGATCCGAGCTTGAGGTAAGACCCGCCGATCCTGACCCGGCCGTCCTGCCCAAGCGCATCCACCGCTCCCCGGATGACCGCGCCCAGGGGCGCTTCCCCCGCGTTCTGGAGCAGAAGCTGATCGTGGGCGGTGCTCAAGGCGTGAATGCGCTGCTCCAGCGCCTGGACGGGGGCACGGTCCGCCACGCCGCGCAGCGTCTGCGTGGCGATGGCCTGAACCAGCGCCAGCGTGTTCTTGAGCCGGTGGCTCAACTCCTGGTTCATCAGCTTCTGGTCGGCCTCGGCCTGCAGCCGCGCTACGGCTGCCTGCGTCCGGTCCGCCACGGTTCTGATGAACACAAGGTCGTCGTCGGCAAGCGGCCGCAGGTCGGCGTGGTGCACGAACATCAGGGCTGCGAACACGCCGCGTTCCATGATCGGCACGTTGACCATGTCCACGACATCGATGGCCGCAAAAGCCTCAGTGAAGGGTGCCGTGCGCGCGTCGGTCCGCACATCGGGGATGATGACGGTCTCGCCGCGCTTCAGGTCTTCGACGAAGTCGCCGAAGTCGCGGAACCTGTGCCTCCCCGCCACGCTCGCCACACCGGGGGCCGTCCAATCGGGCTGCACATCGACCGTATCGCTTTCCGGGTCAACGACGCCGAAGCCCGCACGGGTCGCGCCCAAGGTCCGTGCCATGGTTTCCGACCCGGTAAATGCCGCTTCGCCTATGCTCGCAGCGTTGCGCAGCCGTTCGCCGAGTTCCACCAGCGCGTCGCGCCGCCTGTTGGCGAGATCAGCCTTGATGGCTTTGGCGGCCACGGCCGCGATCGACTGAAGCAGCGCAAGGTCGTTGTCGCTCCATTGCCGCGGCGCGGTGCCGATTGCGGCGATCGCCCCGACGACCTCGCCGCTCGGCAGCGCCAGGGGAACGCCGAGATAGGAGCGGACGCCGAGGTCGCTGATCGCCAGATTGTGCTCGACCAGCGGCTCGTCATAGGCGTCCGGCACCGCGAAAGGCGCGCGCCGTTCCACCACATGCCGGCAGAAGCTGTGGGTGAGGGGCGTTTCGCCCCTGGAAGCCCAGGGCTCCGGCAGGCCATGTTGTGCCGCGAAGACCTGCCTGTCCTCCTCGACCAGCGAGACAAGCGCTACCGGCACGCCAAGCGCCCTGCGCACCAGGGCGATCTCTTCTTCAAAAAGACTGCCTCTGCCGTAGTGGAGCAGGCCTGACGCCCGCAGGGCGCCCAGATGGGTTTGCTCAGGCAGCGGCATGCCTTGGAATGTCGCTCATCGATCGGAAAGAGCCCTGCCAACCGGCATGGGTGGTGAAGGTTCGAGCCGCAGCGGAACGCCATTCCGCTCCCTTCGTCAAGGGGACATTTACGCCTGAAAGCGCAGGCCCGCAAAGCCGCCCGTCAAGAACAGGCCGATGCAGTCTTTCATGCCCCTCAAAGCTGCGACTCGATCGGCAGCAGACCGATGGCCCAGGCCGCGATCCGGCGCCACAGCCTGGCCTTCGGTTCGGTGTGCAGTTCGCGGCCGCCGTCCTCCCCGTCGATCCAGACGAGGCTGCCGTTTTTCAGCAGGAGCCGGTAGGCGCTGTCGGGCGCGGTCTCGGCGGCGAACACGCCGGTGATTTCTCCGGCCAGGCCGGGGTCGCGGAAAAGCACGCCCATCTCCGTGTTGAGCGAAAAGGAGCGGGGATCGAAGTTGAACGAGCCGACGAAGCCCAGCATTGCGTCGATCGTGAAAGCCTTGGTGTGGAGGCTGGCGCCGCGCGAGCCGAACAGGGAGGCCCTTTCCTGCGTGATGTCGCGCCTGAGCTCGAAAAGCTGCACGCCGGCCCGCAGGAGCTTGTGCCGGTAGCGCGCATAGGCGCCGTGCACGGCCATCACGTCGGTCGCCGCAAGCGAGTTGGTCAGCACGGAAACGCCGACGCCCCGGCCGGTCATGCCGGCAAGCGCCGCGATGCCGCGGCTGCCGGGAATGAAATAGGGCGAGATGATCTCGACGTTCTTTTGCGCCGCATGGAGCACGGGCAGGATGGTCTTTTCCAGCCACTTGCCGTTCTGCCCGGCCCGCGCTTTCTCCGGCGGGTCCGAGACGACCTCCACGCCTTCGATCCAGTGAAAGGCCTCCGCACCGGCGGGCATGGAGGCCGCGCTCGCCTCCTCGACGCGGTCGAGATAGGGCCGGGCCGCTTCCGTCGAAGCGCGGCCCTCCAGCTTGGCCTTCAGACCCGGCAGGCTCGCCCTGGCGCGCAGGCGCCGGCGCAGGCGGTGGAAGGAATGGATCGGCAGCGCCGCCGCGCTGTTCCAGAAGGCGTCGAAGATCGCTTCCGTTTGCCCGACCGCAGGGCCGAGCAGGACGAGGTCCAGGTCGCGGAAATTGGACTCCGCGCCGGCACCGAAATAGGCGTCGCCGATGTTGCGCCCGCCCACCACGCCCAAGCGCCCGTCGGCGATCCAGGCCTTGTTGTGCATGCGGCGGGTGGCGCTGGATGCCCGCAGCACGAGATCGATGCCGCGCTTCAGGGGACTCGTCCGGTTGCGGCTGGGATTGAACAGCCGCACCTCGATGTTGGGATGATGGTCGAGCGCGAGATAGGCGCTGTCGTCGCCCTTGGTGTTGATGTCGTCGAGGAGCAGGCGCACGCGCACGCCGCGGTCGGCTGCCGCGACCACCTCGCGCCCCAACAACCCGCCCGTCAGGTCGTCGTCCCAATAGTAGTATTGCAGGTCAAGGCTGCGCCCGGCGCTCCGGGCGGTGTGGGCGCGGACGGCAAAGGCGTAGATGTCGTCGGGGACCAGCAGCAGCCCGCTGCGGCCGGGATGCTCTTCCAGCCGCGGCGCCACCGCCCGGTCGAGCGCGGTAGCGTCCGGGGCAACAGGCAGCGCGGCGGAAGGCTTGCCGCGGGCGCGCTGGGCGAAGCGGCCGAAGGAATAGACGGCGAAGAACGACGCCGGCACCGCCACCAGGAGCACGCACAGGACCAACACCCACCACACGACCCACATGCCTCCGTCCGGTTCGTCCTTCCTCATTCCTCGCGGCGCCGGCGGCGCGCACCGCCCGAAACGACGCGCCGCAGCTTGCGTTGCGCCGTCGATTTACGATGAACCTCTTTCCCGCGCATGACATTTAGGAGGGCGGCGGTTAGGAATCCCGTTCGAGAAAGCGAAATCCGTCCGCCCGGACTGCCCTTAAGGAAAACGCTGCACTCAAGGAAAACGGGAGGTTTCCCTTAAATGACCCGTTTGAAGCGCCTGCCCGGTTTGCCCGGCGACGGCTTCGCGCCGCTTGTGGCCGCCACCCTGCGCGGCGAGCGCAACGCCTTCGTGGCGGGCGAGCAGCCGTCCGAAATCGTGAAGGGCGATTCAAAAGGCGGCCCAAAGGGCGGCAGGGTGCTGATCGGCTCCTACAACATCCACAAGGCCGTGGGCACGGACCGCCGCTTCGATCCCCACCGCATCGTCCAGGTGATCCGGGAGATCGGGGCGGACGTGATCGCGCTCCAGGAAGCCGACCAGCGTTTCGGCGAAAGGGCCGGCCTGCTCGACCTTGCCCTGCTCAAGCGCGAGTGCGGGCTCGTTCCCGTGCCGATAGGCCGGCCGCAGCGCGGGCACGGCTGGCACGGCAACGTCGTCCTCTTCCGCGAAGGCGCGGTGCGCGCCATCAACCACATCGTCCTGCCCGGCGTGGAGCCGCGCGGCGCGCTGGTGGTCGATCTCGACCTGCCCGCCGGCCCCCTGCGCATCATCGCCGCCCATCTCGGCCTGCTGCGGGTGTCGCGCGCCCAGCAGGTGGAAGCGCTGCTCGCCGCGGCGGCGGCGCAGGATGGACGTCCGGCCCTCCTGATGGGCGACCTCAACGAGTGGCGGATGGGTCCCCGCTCGTCCCTTCACGGCCTGGCGCCGCTGTTCGGGCCGCTGCATGCGGCGATCCCAAGCTTTCCCTCGCGCTTTCCCGTGCTCGCGCTGGACCGCATCCTCGGCCACCCCCACAGCCTGATCCGCTCCGTGCGGCTGCACGACACGCCCTTGTCCCGCATCGCCTCCGACCACATGCCGTTGAAGGCGGAAGTGGAACTGCCAGGGGTGCAGAGGCAGGCCGCCGCGGCACGCTGAACGGCAAAAGGTACTCACAACAGTCCATTAAATTCCCGCAGGTAATTTCGCTCCGCTCCCTCTTGTCGGGTGTGGGACAAGGATTCGTTCGGGCCAATGGCGGGCAAGAAAGGCAAAACGCGGATAGAGCCGAGCTTCTCCGCCGCGCCCCAGCGGAGTCCCGGTCTTTCGCTCAAACTGGACGATCGCATCGTGCCGCCCAAAACCCGCGGCAAATCCGCCAAACGGGCACCGCCCGCTGCCCTCCAAAAACCGCGCCGCAGCCTTTTCCGCCCGTTGCGCAGGCTTCTCTACTGGTGCGTGGTGCTGGGGATCTGGGGCGGCATCGGGCTTGTCGGGCTGGTGGTCTGGTATGGCGCGCAGATGCCCTCGGTCGCCGACTGGGCGCTGCCCGACCGGCCGCCCAACGTGAAGATCGTTTCCACTGATGGTCAGCTTGTCGCCAATCGCGGCGCGAGCGGCGGCGAGGCCGTCCCGCTTTCGGCCATGTCGCCCTTTATCCCGCAGGCGGTGATCGCCATCGAGGACCGGCGCTTCCGCTCGCATTGGGGTATCGACCCGATGGGGCTAGGACGAGCCCTGGTGCAGAACCTTGCGGGCCGCCGGGTAGCCCAGGGCGGCTCGACGCTGACCCAGCAGCTGGCGAAAAACCTGTTCCTCAAGCCCGACCGCACTCTCGAACGTAAAGTGCAGGAGATGCTGCTGGCGGTCTGGCTGGAGCACAAGTATTCCAAGGACCAGATCCTCGAAATCTACCTGAACCGCGTGTATTTCGGCTCCGGCGCCTATGGCGTGGAGGCGGCCTCGCGCCGCTATTTCAACAAGCCCGCGCGCGACGTTTCGCTCGCCGAAGCGGCGATCCTGGCCGGGCTGCTCAAGGCGCCCTCGAAACTTTCGCCGGCGCGCGACCCGGAAGCGGCGCAGGCGCGCGCCCAGCTCGTGCTCGCCGCCATGCGCGAGCAGAACGCCATCACCGACAGGCAGATGGCTGGCGCCATCTCCACGCCGGCCTCCCACGCCCCCTCCTACTGGACCGGCTCGGAAAACTACGTCGCCGACCTCGTCATGGACGACCTGCCCGACCTGATCGGCGGCGAGGCGCGCTCCGACCTCGTGGTGGAAACCACGGTGGACATGCGGCTCCAGAAAGGGGCTGAGGGGAGCATCCGCCGCCTGATCGACGAGAAGGGCAAGGAACTTGCGGTCAGCCAGGGCGCTCTTGTGTCGATCGACGGCACCGGCGCGGTGCGCGCCTGCGTCGGCGGCGTGGACTATGCCGGCAGCCAGTTCGACCGCGCGACCGAAGCAAAACGCCAGCCGGGCTCGGCCTTCAAGCCCTTCGTCTATCTGGCGGCGCTGGAAGCGGGCCGCGCCACGCCCGGCAGCGTGCGCGTTGATGCGCCGGTGCGCTTCGGCAAATGGGCGCCGGAGAACTACAAAGGAAAATATTACGGCCCGGTGACGCTGACCACCGCCCTTGCCAAGTCGCTCAACTCGGTCGCGGCCCAACTGGCGATGGAAGTCGGGCCGGACGCGGTGGCGCAGGTTGCGCACCGCTTAGGGATCCGCTCGCCCCTGCGTGCCGACCTCACCATCGCGCTCGGCACGTCGGAGGTGACGCCGCTCGAACTGACTTCGGCCTATGTGCCCTTCGCCAATGGCGGCCTGAAGCCGGACATCCACCTGATCAGCTCGGTGCGGACGGTACGCGGCGAGGTGCTGTACCGCCACCCGTCGCCAAAACTGCCGCGCGTGCTCTCGCCGCAAGTCGTCGGCCAGATGAACGGCATGATGGCGCAGACCATTTTGGAGGGCACCGCGCGCAAGGCGGCCTTCGGCTGGCCGGCAGCCGGCAAGACCGGCACGTCACAGAACGCGCGCGACGCCTGGTTCGTCGGCTACACCGCCAACCTCACCACCGGCGTCTGGTTCGGCAACGACAACGGCGCGCCGATGAAGGACGTAACCGGCGGCTCGCTGCCGGCCCTTGCGTGGAACGAGTTCATGACCGCCGCCCACCAGGGCATTCCGGTAGCACAACTGCCCGGCGGCTGGCGTTCCGGCCCGGAAACGCCGGCCGTAATGCCCGCCGCGGCCGAGCGCCCATTGGACGAAGGCGCGCCGGTTTCAGATGCCGGAGCCTTTCCCCCGCCGCCGGACCAGGGAGCTACCGGATCGATCGACGGCCCCGTGCCGCCGCGGGATATCGGCGGTCCAAAAGCCAAGCCCGGCTCGCTGATGGACGTGTTGCTGGGGAATTAAAATACATTGCCGCGCGGGGAAATCAAAATCGGCGGCGGTTATGGCAAGCTCGGCTGTAGCGCCGCCGTCCGAGGCTTCACCGTCACGTCAACGGCCACGTCTTGGCCGAGCCGCGCAAGGATGGTCATGAGGCGATCAATGGTGAAGCGGCCGATGTTGGCGCGACGGATACGAGAGAAGTCGGCGGCGGCGATGCCGGTCAGTTCGTGCGCAGCGCGCACGGACAGCTTTTGCGCGTCCAGGGCCTTGATGATCTGGGCGGCAAGCGTCGCGCGAAATTGTTCAAGCTCAGGATTCGGCAGGTCGAGGTCGCGAAACACGTTGCCGCTTCCCCGGACCAGTTCAAGATCATCGGTTTCATCGCTCATCCAGCGCTTCCTTCAAGCGTTTGAGCCGCTCGCGGATCAAATCGATTTCGACCTTCGGCGTCGAAATGCCGGATTTTGACTTCTCCTGGAAGGCGTGAACCACCCACACATCGCGCCGATCTGCAAGGCATAAACGATGCGGAACGCATCGCCGCGATATTTCACAGCCAACTCCGGAACACCCAATCCAAGGCCGGTCAGCGGCTTGGCAATGGCGGGGTGGCCGCCCTCTCCGATGATGGCCAGGGTGCGGGCCACGTCGATCTGAGCGCCGGTCGGGAAGTCCTGAAAATCCTTCGGAGCCGCCTTGATCCAAGAGATGACCCTAGGCATCTCTACTAACTGGCGGTGTTGTCAAATTCGACAACGGCTGTCAATCAACGAAGACGGGTGTTGCCACTAGCATATCTCTGGCGGCCCCTTGTCGGCCGATCCGTTTCGCGGCTGCACGAAGCCTGTCCTTGTTCGATCCGCGCCGGAAACGTGAACAAGGTTTTCAGGTCTCGCGCCCCGGTTCCTCCGGCTTGTAGAGGTCGGCCGTGGCGCGGTCGGTGGCGGCGCGCTCGGCGGGGGTCCGCTTGCGCCGCTGAAGCAGGGCCACGGCGATCAGCACCGCGATCAGGACCGGCCCGCCCGCCACCACGAGAAGCCACAGGTTTTCGGTCATCCGCAGAGTTCCTTGAGTTCGGCCGGTCAGCCGAGGCCGAGATGGGCGCGCAGTTCCGTGTGGGTGGCAACATAGATCGCGCCCGGCGGGGCTTCCAGGGCGATCTGCGGCCAGAACAGCGTGCGCATGCCGGCCGCAACGCCCGCGGACGCGCCGGTCCGGCTGTCTTCCACTACCGCGCAGGCCGATGGATCGATGCCGGCTAGGGCGGCGGCGCGCAGGAACGGTTCCGGGTCGGGCTTGCCCTTCACCACGTCGTTGCGGGAAACCGTGATGAAGCCCGGAATGGTGAGCCCCACCGCGCGCAGGTTGGCGTCCACGATCAGCCGGTCGGAGTTGGACACGATGGCTTGGCGGATGCCCGCCGCCTGGAGGTCGCGGAATACGTCGAGCGCGCCTTCGCGAGGCTGGAGCGCGCCCGCCCCTTCGAGGTAGCGCGTGTATTTGCGCAGGATCCAGTCGTCGAAGGGCAGCGTCAGGCCGCTCGTTTCGCGCAGCATGAGATAAACGGGATAGGCCGCCATGCCGATCACCCGTTCATGCAGGTCCGGCGGCGGCAGGAGGCCCAGGCTTTCCAGCGCACCTTCCAGCGCCCGGTCGTGCAGCGGTTCGCTGTCGATCAGCGTACCGTCCATGTCCCAAAGCACGGCCTGCGGTCTGGTGCTTTCCATCTGATGTCAACCCTTGCGCCCCGCCTTCCGGCGTGAGCCATAACGACTTCGCGCTTGGCTCGCCATAGCGCAGGGGCGTCAAACTTCGGGCATTCGCCCTTTGCCTTGGCAATTGCGCTGCGCCTGATTCCCTGCGACATTGCGCCGGGATCGCAGCTTGGCCCTTGGGAGGAGACGAGGGAGCGGCTGCAATCGGGAGCAGGCCCGGAGAAACGGCGTGGCGAGCGGAACTTATGCGCGCGGCGAGATCGACAGCGCCCGGCTGGACGATGCCGCGCGCGCCGGCTGGCTCTACTACGTCGCCGGCAACACGCAGGACCAGATCGCCGCCAAGCTCGGCGTGTCCCGCCAGACCGCCCAGCGCCTTGTTTCGCTCGCCATCTCGGAGGGCCTGGTGCGGGTCCGGCTCGACCACCCGATCGCGCGCTGCCTGGAGCTGGCGGCAAACCTGCGCTCCCGCTTCGCGCTGGATTTCGTCGAGGTGGTGCCGACCGACCCGGCTTCGCAGTCCAACACGCTCGGCGTTGCGGAAGCCGCCGGTGCGGCAATCGAGAAGCGCCTGCGCGCAGCCGAACCGCGCATCATGGCGATCGGCACCGGGCGCACGCTGAAGGCAGCCATCGAGCAGCTTCCCTCCATGATCTGCCCGCAGCACAAGGTCGTGTCGCTGACCGGCAACATCGCGCCGGACGGCTCCGCGGCGATCTACAACGTCGTGTTCACGCTGGCCGACCGGGTGAAGTGCCGCGCCTTCCCCATGCCGCTCCCCGTTATCGCCTCCTCCCGCGAGGAGCGCGCAATGCTGCACAGCCAGCCGATGATCCGCTCCACTTTGGCGCTTGCGGCGCAGGCCGAAGTGACGTTCGTCGGGCTCGGCGATCTCGGCCCCAACGCGCCGCTCTATGAAGACGGCTTCATCACCGAGGCTGAGCTGCATCAGCTGCAAAAGGCCGGCGCGGCAGGCGAGATCGTCGGCTGGGCGTTCGACCGCGACGGCTGCCTGATCGAGGGCATCACCAACGACCGCGTGGCGTCCGCGCCGATCCCGCCGGCCGAGCGCTCCCTCGTGGTGGCGCTCGCCAAAGGCGCAAGAAAACTGCCGGGTTTGAAGGCAGCGGCGGCGCGGCGGCTGGTGAACGGCGTCATCACGGACGAAGAAACGGCGGCGGCTATGCTGGATGGCTGAACTTCGTGCCCTAGTTTGCTGCATTGCAGCAACGAATTTGCCTTGACACTACAAAATCGCCATGGGTAATTGCCCATAGCCAAGGCATTTGCTCATCAACTTGTGTGGTGGGCGTGCATTGCACCAACGGGAGGAATATTTCTGATGAAACCAACAGCATTTATGCTGGGCCTTTGCTCGGCAAGCCTTCTGGCGTTCGCGGCGCATGCCGAGACGCTGACGATCGCCACCGTCAACAACGGCGACATGGTCCGCATGCAGAAGCTGACGGACGACTTCAAGACCAAGAACCCCGGCATCGACCTGAACTGGGTCACGCTGGAGGAGAACGTGCTGCGCCAGCGCGTCACCACCGACATCGCCAACAAGGGCGGCCAGTTCGACGTGCTGACCATCGGCACCTACGAGGTCCCGATCTGGGCCAAGAACGGCTGGCTCGTTGCGCTCGACAACCTCGGCGCCGACTACGACGTGGACGACCTGATCCCCTCGATCCGCTCCGGCCTTTCCTATGAGGGCAAGCTCTACGCCGCGCCGTTCTACGGCGAGTCGTCCTTTGTGATGTACCGCAAGGATCTGGCCGACAAGGCCGGCATCAAGATGCCCGAAGCGCCGACCTGGGACTTCATCGCCGACGCGGCCCGCAAGATGACCGACCGCGCCAACGGCGTGAACGGCATCTGCCTGCGCGGCAAGGCCGGCTGGGGCGAGAACACCGCGTTCCTGACGACGCTGGCCAACTCCTTCGGCGCCCGCTGGTTCGACGAGAGCTGGAAGCCGCAGTTCGACCAGCCCGAGTGGAAGAAGGCGATCGACTTCTATGTGAAGCTGATGAAGGATGCCGGCCCCGAAGGCGCTTCCTCCAACGGCTTCAACGAGAACCTGGCGCTCTTCCAGCAGGGCAAGTGCGGCATGTGGATCGACGCCACCGTCGCGGCTTCCTTCGTGACCGGCAAGGAATCCACCGTTGCCGACAAGGTCGGCTTCGCCCTGGCGCCGGATGCCGGCATGGGCAAGCGCGCGAACTGGCTCTGGGCGTGGTCGCTGGCCATTCCCGCCGGCACGCAGAAGGCGGAAGCGGCGGAGAAGTTCGTTTCCTGGGCGACCTCCAAGGGCTATGCCGAGCTCGTCGCGTCCAAGGAGGGCTGGGCCAACGTGCCTCCGGGCACCCGCACCTCGCTCTACAAGAACGCCGACTATGACAAGGCTGCTCCCTTCGCCAAGCTGACCATCGACTCGATCAATGCAGCCGACCCGGCCAAGCCGACGGTCAAGGCGGTGCCCTACACCGGCGTGCAGTTCGTGGCGATCCCTGAGTTCCAGGGCCTCGGCACCACGGTCGGCCAGCTCTTCTCGGCGGCTCTCGCCGGCCAGATGAGCGTGGACGACGCGCTCGCCCAGGCGCAGCAGGTCGCGACCAGCACGATGACCGAAGGCGGCTACATCCAGTAAGCATCCTCCCGATGCGACCTGCCGCCCGGGCAAGTTCCGGGCGGCCTTTCATCCCTCTCCTCAATCGGCGGTGGAATGCCGCAAGAGGCGATTGACGGCAGGGGGCCTTTGAATCAATTTGCCTTCATGCGCTGCCGCACACGAGCCTGGGAGGCTTGCGCTGCCGGCGCGCTGAAGCGGACCGGAAGCGCGTTCCCCTTGAACGCCTGGTTCGAGAATGCGCGAGGGAGGCCGGGGCGTAAGCGACAGTTGAAGTTGCGTGTCCCGGAAACTGCGGCATCGGCCTGAGGAGGGGCACCCGCGAAATGGCGACTCAGCAAACCCGTTCGCTCGCGCGCGCCATGTTGGCGCCGTCGGTGATCTTCCTGTTCATCTGGATGATCATTCCGCTGCTGACTACCCTGTGGTTCTCGTTCCAGCGCTACAATCCGGCCAATCCGGCCCGCAACGGCTTCGTCTGGTTCTCCAACTACAAGCTTGCCTTCTCCGACCCGGCCTTCTTCCAGTCGATCGAGAACACGCTGATCCTGGTCGTCAGCGTGCTCTTGATCACGGTGGTGGGCGGCATCCTTCTGGCGCTGCTGCTCGACCAGCCGATGTGGGGGCAGGGCATCGTCCGCATCCTGATCATCTCCCCGTTCTTCGTCATGCCGCCCGTGGCCGCCCTGATCTGGAAGAACATGATCTTGTCGCCGGACTACGGCGTTTCCGCCAGCATATTCCGATCGTTCGACATGGCGCCGGTGGCGTGGCTGACATCCTTCCCGCTGTTCTCGATCATCATCATCGTGGCATGGCAATGGCTGCCTTTCGCGACGCTGATCCTCTTGACCGCGCTCCAGTCGCTCGACGGCGAGCAGAAGGAGGCGGCCGAGATGGACGGCGCCGGGTTCCTCAGCCGCTTCTGGTATCTGGTGCTGCCGCATCTGGCCCGCTCGATCACGGTGGTCATCCTGATCCAGACGATCTTCCTGCTTTCCATCTACGTGGAGATCGCGGTCACGACGGGCGGGGGGCCGGGCTACGCTTCGACCAACCTTCCGTTCCAGATCGCCAAGAGCGTCGCCGACGTGCGTTACGGCCTGGCATCGGCCGGCGGCATCCTGGCCGTCATCCTTGCCAACATCGTCGCAATCTTCCTGATGCGCGCCGTCGGCAAGAACCTGGACCGCTGAGAGTAGAGGGAGAGAGAAACGCCATGGCACGTGCAGTCACGAACCGGCAGAAGACCGTTGCCACCATCGCCGCCTGGGCTGTCGCGCTTCTGATCTTCTTTCCGATCCTTTATACGATCCTCACCTCCTTCAAGACGGAGCAGGAGGCCTATTCCGGCTTCAAGCTGATCCCTTCCTGGACGCTGCAAAGCTATGCCGAGGTGCAGGCGCAGAGCAATTACTTCCGCTTCTTCCTGAACTCCGTCATCCTGTCCGTGGGGTCCACGCTGCTCGCCCTGCTTGTCGCCATCCCGGCTTCCTGGTCGATGGCGTTTTCGCCGACGCGCCGCACCAAGGACATCCTGATGTGGATGCTTTCCACCAAGATGATGCCCGCGGTCGCCGTGCTCGTGCCGATCTACCTGATCTTCGTGCAGCTCGGCTTGCAGGACAACCGCTTGGCCCTGACCGTCATGCTGATGCTGATCAACCTGCCGATCGTGGTGTGGATGCTCTACACCTATTTCCGCGAGATTCCCGGCGAGATCCTGGAGGCGTCGCGCATGGACGGGGCCTCGCTCTGGAACGAGCTCGTCTATGTGCTGACGCCGATGGCGGTGCCGGGCATCGCCTCGACGCTGCTGCTCAACATCATCCTGGCCTGGAACGAGGCGTTCTGGACCATCCAGCTCACCACCACCAATGCCGCGCCGCTCAGCGCGTTCATCGCCTCGTTCTCCAGTCCGCAGGGCTTCTTCCTGGCAAAGCTTTCCGCGGCTTCCACGCTCGCCATCGCGCCGATCCTGATCATGGGGTGGTTCAGCCAACGCCAGCTCGTGCGCGGCCTGACCTTCGGCGCCGTCAAGTAACCAACAAAAGGGGGAGGAGAAACTCATGGGCAACATCACCCTTAGGGACGTCAACAAGAGCTTCGGGACCACCAACATCATCCCGAAGATCAACCTCAACATCGAGGACGGCGAGTTCGTCGTCTTCGTCGGCCCGTCCGGCTGCGGCAAGTCCACGCTTCTGCGCCTGATCGCCGGCCTGGAGGACGTGAGCGCCGGCACGATCTCCATCGACGGCCGCGACGTGACGGAAGCCGCTCCCGCCGCGCGCGGCCTGGCCATGGTGTTCCAGTCCTACGCGCTCTACCCGCACATGACCGTGCGCAACAACATCGCCTTCCCGCTCAAGATGGCGGGCGAGGACAAGGCGGTCATCGACAAGAAGGTCAACGACGCCGCGCGCGTGCTCAACCTCACCAACTACCTCGAACGCCGTCCCGGCCAGCTTTCCGGCGGCCAGCGCCAGCGCGTCGCCATCGGCCGCGCCATCGTGCGCCAGCCCGAAGCGTTCCTGTTCGACGAGCCGCTGTCCAACCTCGACGCGGCGCTGCGCGGCACGATGCGGCTCGAAATCTCCGAGCTTCACCACCAGCTCAAGACGACCATGATCTACGTCACCCACGACCAGGTCGAGGCCATGACCATGGCGGACAAGATCGTGGTGCTGAACGCCGGCAACATCGAGCAGGTCGGCTCCCCGATGGAGCTTTACCGCTCCCCGCGCAACCTCTTCGTCGCCGGCTTCATCGGCTCCCCGAAGATGAACCTCGTGCCGGCGGCGGCAGCCGGCGTGAACGGCGGCGCGGCGACGGTCGGCGCGCGGCCGGAGCACATCCGCATCTCCCGCGATTCCGGCACCTGGAAGGGCACGGTCGGCGTGGCCGAGCACCTAGGCTCCGACACCTTCCTCCATGTGCAGACGGAAAAGCTTGGCATGATGACCGTGCGCGCCGACGGCGAACTAAGCGTGGAGCACGGCGACACCGTCTATCTCACGCCGGACCCGGCAAAGATCCACCGCTTCGGCGCCGACGGCTTGGCGATGCGCTGAGGGCGGCCCTGTCGCGGCCAGGCGGCGGGGGCTGACAAGAGGCGGACGGCAATAAGTTCGACCCCCACTCTGCCCGAAAGCGGCGGAGTGGGGGCGATCCATTGGCATTCCGGGAGGATGAAACCGTGGCCACCAAGCTTTCCCTTGAAAACCTGCACTCCCTGCGGCCGGACGTCGCGGTCCCCTCTTACAAGCGCGAGGACCTCTCCGCCGGCATCCTCCACTTCGGCCTCGGCAACTTCCACCGCGCCCACCAGGCCGTTTACCTCGACGAGTTGTTCAACGCCGGCCGCGACCACGACTGGGCGATCGTCGGCGCCGGCGTGTTCGACGGCGAGAAGCGCGGCCGCGACGTGCTGCAAGCCCAGGATTGGCTGACCACCGTGGTCGAGCAGGACGCCCACTCCATGTCGGCCCGCGTCACCGGCGCCATGATCGATTTTCTGGTGCCGGGCGACACGGATACAATCATCGCAAAGCTGGCCGACCCGGCGATCCGCATCGTGTCGCTGACCATCACGGAAGGCGGCTACTTCATCGACGCCTCCACCGGCCACTTCAACAAGGCGCATCCGGACATCGTGCGCGACGGCGAGAATCCCGACAGCCCGAAGACGGTGTTCGGCCTGATCCTCGCCGGCCTGAAGAAGCGGAAGGACGCGGGCACGCCGGCCTTCACCGTGATGTGCTGCGACAACATCCCCCACAACGGCCACGTCACAAGGGAAGCCGTGTGCGGCTTGGCCGAACTCTCCGACGGCGATTTCGCCGCCTGGATCAAGGACAACGTCGCGTTTCCGAACGGCATGGTGGACCGCATCACCCCCGCCACCACCGACCGCGAGCGTGGAATCGCGCGCGAAAAGTTCGGCGTGGAGGACGGTTGGCCGGTCTTCTGCGAGCCCTTCAAGCAATGGGTGATGGAAGACGACTTCCCGCTCGGCCGCCCGGCGCTGGAAACCGTCGGCGTGCAGTTCGTGGACGACGTCGCGCCCTTCGAGCTGATGAAGCTGCGCATCCTCAACGGCGGGCACGCGACCATCGCCTATCCCGGCGGCTTGATGGATATCCACTTCGTTCACGAGGCGATGGAAAACGACCTCATCCGCGCCTTCCTGTCCAAGCTGGAGCAGACCGAGATCATCCCGACCGTGCCCCCCGTTCCGGGCGTGGTGCTGGAGGACTATTATCAGCTGATCGAACACCGCTTCTCCAACCCGAAGATCGGCGACACGATCCGCCGCCTCTGCCTGGACGGTTCCAACCGCCAGCCGAAATTCATCATCCCGACCATCTCGGACCGCCTGAAAGCGGGGCAGAGCGTCGATGGCCTCGCGCTCGAATCCGCGCTGTGGTGCCGCTACTGCCACGGCACCACCGACTCCGGCGCGACCACCGAACCGAACGATCCCAATTGGGACCGCATGCAGGCGACGGCGAGGCAGGCCAAGGACGATCCGTCCGCCTGGCTCGCCATGGACGACATCTACGGCGATGTCGGCCGATCGCCCGTTTTTGGCAAGGCGTTCGCCGAAGCGCTTCAGGCGCTCTGGGCGGCGGACGCCAAGACCGTGCTCCAGCGCTATATCGGCTGACGCCATGGATCTCGACCTGCGAGGAAAGATTGCCGTCATCACCGGCGGCAGCGTCGGTATCGGGCTCGGCGTGGCGGAAGCCTTCGCGGCCGAGGGCGCGCATGTCGTGCTCGCCGCCCGCGGGGCCGAGCGCGTGGAAGCGGAGGCCGCGCGCATCGCGGGCGAGCATGGGGTACAAGCCCTCGGCGTCGCCTGCGATGTAGCGACGGTCGAAGGTGCCGACGCGCTGGTCGATGCCGTGGCGAAAGAATTCGGCGGCGCGGACATCCTGGTCAACAACGCCGGCACCGGCTCCAACGAGACGATCCAGGAAGCCTCGGACGAGAAGTGGCAGCAGTATTGGGACCTGCACGTCATGGCCGCGGTGCGGCTCGCCCGCGGCTTCGTGCCCCAGATGAAGGCGCGCGGCGGCGGCGCCATCCTGCACAACGCCTCCATCTGCGCGGTGCAGCCGCTCTGGTACGAGCCGATCTACAACGTCACCAAGGCCGCCCTGATGATGTTCTCCAAAAACCTCGCCAACGAGGTGGTCAAGGACAACATCCGGGTGAACTGCATCAACCCCGGCCTGATCCTGACGCCCGACTGGGTGAAGACCGCCAAGCAGCTGACGGAAGCGAGCGGCGGCGACTACCAGGCCTACCTGCAAGGCGTCGCCGACGAGCACGCTCCCATCAAGCGCTTCGGCACGGTAGAGGAGCTTGCAAGCTTCTTCGTGTTCCTATGCTCGCCTCGCGCCTCTTACTCCGTCGGCTCGACCTATTTCGTCGATGGCGGGATGCTCAGAACGGTTTGAGCCGCCTTGCCCATGTCCGGGACATGAACCAGAATCCCGCGCGAACCCAGAAGCCGGTGCTCGGCGCGCTTCTGATGGCCGGCGCGGGGCTGGCGTTCGCCGGCGTCAACGTGGTCACGCCCATCCTCACCTACCAGCTTGGGCTGCCCTCCACCTCCACGGTCTTCTGGCAGTACCTGATCGCCACGCTGTTCTCAGTGCCGCTGGTGCTGCGCTTGGGCCTCGGCGCGCTGAAAAGCCGCCACCCGCTGATCCATGTGCTGCGCGCGGTTCTTTCGGTGGCCGGCGTGCAGGCCTGGAGTTTCGGCTTCGCGCAGGGCGTGGAACTCTGGCAGATGATCGCGCTGTCCATGACGGCGCCCTTCTTCGTCATCGCCGGCGCGACGCTGGTGCTCGGGGAAAAGCTGACGCCGCAGCGCCTGGGGGCGACGCTTGTCGGCTTCGCCGGCGCGATGCTCGTGGCGCAGATCTGGTCCACCAGCTTCTCGCCCGCCACTCTGCTGCCAGTGTTGGCCGCAGCCCTTTGGGCCGCCGCGACGCTGATGACCAAGTATCTTTCCCGCGACGAGACGCCGGAGTCGGTGACGCTCATCCTTGTTCTGCTCATCACCCCGCTGAACGCGCTGTTTCTGCTGCCCGAAGGCATCGTGGTGCCGACCGGCAGCCTGCTCGGCCTGACGGTGCTGCTTGGGCTGCTCACCACAGTTTCGCAATACCTGCTGACGCGGGCCTACGCGGTGGCCGACGCGACCTATCTCCAGCCCTTCGACGACCTGAAGCTGCCGCTCAACCTGCTGCTCGGCTGGGCCGTGCTGGCCCAGGTGCCCTCGCTCTGGTTCTGGCCGGGCGCCGCGCTGATCCTGGGCGCCTCGCTGTTCCTGATGAGCGAGGAGGCGCAGAAGCGGCGGCTGCACGCTGCCTGAAGAGTGGCAATGGCAGTTCTGCTGGAGTTGCCGCCGTACCCCCACCCTCTATCC